>CAYOEQ010000113.1:0-6941 GCA_964402775.1 uncultured Enterobacteriaceae bacterium | reverse complement strand
CCAGCATGGCCGCGCTGCCGGCATCCATGCCCACTGCCGTGATATAGAACAGCTCTGCCTTGCCCCCGTCCAGCAGTCTTGCGATGTAGGTCAACGTATTCAGCGTGTCACCGGAGAATGCCGGAGTTGCATCCCGTGCAGCATTGGACCTGCGCTCGACCATGCATTCACCCATGGCGGCTATGCCGGCCGCGCCATCGCAGCGCCAGTCAATCACCGGGGTTCCCCTGTTTATTCACCGTGTAAACTCCTTGCGGATACCGTTACAATTACCGGGACAGTATAATTCAGCAGTTAACGGCATGAAATCCATCGAAGACATCATCCCCCCCGGCAGTATCATTCCGGTCTGCACCATCGACAACCCGGACCGTGCGGTACCGCTGGCCCGTACCCTGCAGGATTGCGGCATTCATGTCATCGAGATAACCCTGCGCACACAGGGCGCCGTGGCGGCGGCGGAAAACGTGATCAATGAATGTCCGGATATGTGTGTAGGCATAGGCACGGTAACCTCTGTCGAACAGTTGCGCCGATCAAAAGAGATAGGTGCACAGTTCTGCGTAAGCCCCGGCATGACGGAACGCCTTGTCCATGCCGCGCAACAACTGAAAATGTCATACCTGCCGGGAGTCAGCACCGTATCGGAGGTAATGGCGGCGCGGGAACTGGGATTAAATCACCTGAAATTTTTCCCTGCAGAAGCGACAGGCGGCGTAAAGACGCTGGGCATGTTCGGGGAACTGTTCCCTGGTACCCTGTTTTGCCCGACCGGTGGTATCAATGAAGACAATCTTGCAGATTACCTGCGCCGGGAAAACGTGTTCTGCATCGGCGGGAGCTGGCTGGCGCCGCGGGATCGTATCGATGCCGCCGACTGGGCGGGAATAACAAGGAAAACAGGACAGTTGCAATAACCGGCCGGGTTCCCGGCAGGTGTTTGATCGTCAGTTGTTGTTATCGATCAGTTCTTCAATGACGGCGTCGGGATAGCTGAGCAGCCTGCCGAACTGTCGGGCTATGTCCCGGCGCGCATCGCCCATATAGGAACCGGAAGCCACCAGCTCGGACTTCCTTTGTTTCAGGGCCAGGTAGTCGTCCAGGGTCGCGCCGTTGTAGATCAACAGCACGTGCTTGCCCACGGCCACGTCAGCCGGGAACAGGTCGGTGACAATCAGGTCCGTTTCCCGGTACAGCTTCACTTCCTCTTCCCCGGCAATGCGCTCCGCGTCTGCCACCAGGTCGTCCATCTCTTCCGGGGTAACGGCCGCGCTCAGCGCCAGTGTCTTGACGCCGACCCTGACCATTTCCGCGAAGGTGGACAGCCCGCCCAATGTGTATGAGCGTTGATCAATGTGTCTGTTCATGTCTGCCGACTGTTCTGCCGAACACAGGATTGGAATGACCAGGAACAGAAAAAACCCTGCTGCCCGAAAGCAGGAGGGTTTTCTTCTGAACGTTGCAATGTGACTAATCAAAAATAAGCGTAAAAGTACGTTTTTCCCGGATTACTTGCTGTATATACGCAGGTTAACGCCGGCTATCCTGAAGTGGGGCCGTATCCGGAAACCGCCAAGACCGAAGTTTTCCTGGGTGCCGGTGTAATAGTTCTTGTCGAACAGATTCTCAATGTAACCGGTAATACTCCAGCGCTCACCAGAAATGCCGGCGCGCAGGTTCACGATGTCATAGCTGGGCACCCGGAACGGGAAGGCGGGCCGGGGCCACGGGAAAGGAACACCGTTGCCAAAACCACTACCGTTGAACTGGGTATCATAGCCGCGCTCCCGGGTTACTTCATTATCCAGTATCGGCAGCCCCGCTACCATGGCTTCAACATCAGACTTGATACTGCTGCGATAGCTCCACTCTGCCCGCAGAAAGCCGTTGAAACCACCAAAATTCACATCGTATTGGCCGAACAGGTTGGCGGTCCATTTCGGCGCCCGCGGCACGGTTTCACCGTCGAGGTCAAAAGCCATGTTATTCACCACGAACGGATCGTCCGGGCCAAAGTCCTTAAACTCGGCATCTAGGTGTCCTACCCCGCCGCCAACCACGAAATTATCCATAACCAGCGCCTGGGCTTCCAGCTCAAACCCGATTGATTCGGCCTGGGAGTTGATTATCTGGAAGTTGTTCAATATCTGGTCCTCGTTAATGATGATCTCCACCGAGGGAATCTGTAAATCTTCCCAATCCATAAAGAAAAACGCGCCGTTGACCTGCACGCGGCCACCCGCGCCGCGCCACTTGGCGCCCACCTCATAATTCCACAATGATTCCTTGTTGAAAGGGATGGTTGAACCATCGGCTTCGAAAATAGTCAGACCGCCCGGCTTGTAGCCTCTCGATACGGACGCGTAGGCATTCAGGTCATCATTTGGCGACCAGTTCAAGACGAAGCGCGGGGTAATGGAGTCGGTACTGGCGCTGCCGGAGAAATAACCCCTGGTCAAGCGAGGATCACTGGGGTCCGGCGCCTTGAAATCCCGGTATTCGTCCAGGGGCTGCTGGGAGAAATGAACCCGCGCAAAACGGAAGCTTTGTGACCTGAGGTCGTGCTCGGTATAACGTACACCAACCGTCGCTTTCAGTTGTTCGGTGAATTGCCAGTTAGCCTCGGAAAATATCGCCCAGCTCTCTGAATCAAAGGTCTCCAGGTTGGAACCGGCAATGATGTCTCCGGGATTCAGACAGAAACACGCGTTGGCCACTTGGTCCGGGTCCAGAGTGCCATCAGGCAGAATGCCGCCCCCGCGGGCAAACAGGACATAGAAACCGTCATCGCCGATGGGGCTGACACCGTAGGTATCGGCATCATCATTGGAGTAAAAGCCGCCGATGGTCCAGTCCCAGGTATCAGACTCAAGGTTAAAGCGAACCTCCTGGCTGACGGTATCGCCGGTGCGACCGCCGTAGGTCTTGTACAGCGAATACTGGACCAGGTCCTGGTCGAACTGGCGATGGCTGGTGGTCTTCATGACCCCCGTGATGGAGCGTAACGACCAGTTATCACCCTGGTAATTCAGCCGTGCATTAAAGATATTCTGCCGGTTCTTGTTAAACTCGTCGAAGTCCTTGTTGATCACCCGGCGCTCATCCGGGTAGAAACCCGAGCCGGCATCCACAGGAAAAATATTCTCATAGACATCAAACGTATCAGCTCCCGGCGCAGTCGGCAATACGAAGGGGGTTGAATTAGGCGTATCGAAGTCCATTATCCCGGTGTTGACATTGGTATCAGTGCCGTCATTTTCCACCGTGCGCATGAACGAGACATCAGCCGTAAATGCCTCGGTCGCTTCCCAGCGGGCCGCTACGCGAAAGCTGACGTGGTCGTATCCGTCATTATTACCAGTTGGACTCAGGTTGATAAGAAAACCATCGCTCTCCTCGTAGTACACATTGCCGCGCACGAACAGGTTATCGCTGATTGGCGCATTGATGATGGCGCCTACTTCCCAGGTATTGAAGCGCGAATACCCGCCGTTGATTTCGTATTCCATCTCATCATGGGGTAGCTTCGTCGTCAGGTTCAAGGCGCCGCCGGTTGCGTTACTGCCGAAGTATGTGCCTTGAGGTCCGCGCAACACCTCCAGGCGCTCAAGGTCCTGGAGTTGCGGGTTCGCGGTCTTGGTAGCATTGTTGGCAATATTGAATTCATCAAGATAAATGCCGAAGCTGTTGGACAATCCACCGACACCGGTAAAGGAATTCGCGAAATCGCTCACGCCTCTCATGCTGATGCCAACGGAGCGATGGCCGGTCTCACCGTCTTCGGTGAAGTTGACATTCGGGGTAATCTTGAAATAGTCCTTCGCTTCCTTGAGATGCTGCTGTTCGAGCGTCTCACCGGAGAATGCCGTAATCGAGACAGGCACTTCCTGCAGGCTTTCCTCGCGCCGTTGCGCGGACACAACGATTTCTTCGAGTTCCTGCGCTGCAATGGACGGTGAAAGAGCGATAGTCGCCAATATAAACCACCAGCTACTTTGCTTCATGATATTTCTCCGGAATAACAAATATATAGTCCACACTGGGTTATTGTACCGGCGCTGATGCCCACCAGGGCCGGAATACCGGATAGTTTAGACATAAATTAAATCAAATACAACTTATTTTGTACGTGCGGCATTTATGATACAGGACGGCGCCGGCCGGGGTGAGGCGTGCGCAACCGTTTACCTTGATTCTGTTCAGTTCCCCGGTTTCAATGTCTTCAGGGTATCGACTATTCGCCCAAGACCCTGTTCAACCCTGTCCGGCCTCGACCTGCCGTAGCAAACGCGTATGTACTTGTCCCCGCTCGGTCCGTAATAATTACCCGGCGTTACCAGCACACGCGCGCTATCCATCAACAATTTCGCGATGCGCTCTCCGCTCCCCAGGCGGGAAACATCGGCCAGGCAATAAGTGCCGGCTTCCGGCAGGTTACAGGTAACCCCCGGAATACCGTCAAGCGCCGCAGTTGTTTTTTGTCTCATCTCATCCCACTGCCCAATCCACTGATTGAGAAAATCCTGCGGACCGCGCAGTATATCGATACCGGCGCGCAACGCAGCCGTATTAGGGGTAAAACTGCTCAACATATAATAATGCCGGAGTGCCCGGATAATTTCAGCAGGCCCTGCAATATACCCGACCTTCATCCCGGCGCAGAGGTAGCTCTTGGCAAAGCTCGATACGCAGACAACGTGGTCACGCATACCGGGCACGGTGATCATCGAGACAAACCGGTGCGGTTGATAAACGACTTTTTCGTATACCTGATCTTCGACCACCAGAACGCCTTGCCGGCGCAATCGCCCGGCCAGGCGCGTGAGCATATCGCGCCTGAATACGTGCCCGGTGGGATTATCGGGATTGATGAGGATAAATACCCGGGAACGCGGACCCAGGAGTTTATCCAGGTGCGCTTCCACGGCATCGGCGTCGGCCGACCAGCACTTGTCATTGATCAGCGGGATGGTCTTGACGGTTGCGCCCAGGTAGGCGGGAAGCAGGTAAGACAGGGTATACCCGGGATCGAATGTAATCACTTCGTCTCCGGGGTTCAACAGCACGCTGAGGACGGCAAGAAGTCCGTCGCCCGCGCCGTTACATGAAATCACTTCACTTTTCGGATCAACATCAACATTGAAATCATTGCGAAATTTGTCCGCAACCGCCCGGTTGAATTCCGGCACCGGCTGAATTTTCAGGTAACCCTCTTCCACCGCATTCAGACCTGCCTTCCGAATCTCATCGGGAACCTGCTGCCAGCCGCCTGAAAGGTTCAGAAAAATGGTCTCGGGATCGTTCAGGACCTCTACCGGTATCTCATCAAAACCATGCCAGGCCGGATGGGACACGGCATGCGCCAACCTCTCACTGGTCGATATCTGTGCTCCGGCGTTTCCTGGTTCGGACATTTTGACGATTTTACGTGATATTACCCGGATTTGCAGGCGGACGCATGCCGGCTTCGGTCCGGCATGCCCTGTACATCAGCGCCAGGAACAAGGTCACCGCGAATGCAAAAGAGACACTGTAAACAACAAACACCGGCTGTCCCGCAATGAAAGGCTCAATGCGATTAAAAACCGTTACCACCGGCCAGAGTGACGCGATTATGAGAATTGCAGCGCCGGGCAGGTAAACCTTTTCCCAGTTGAATCGGGCAGACGTCATGCTTGATTCTTTTGCGGCAGCTTCGAATTCGGCAATGATATGGTCATCACTGGGTCTCGTCAGCAGACTGACAATCCAGAGGGAAAAAGTATTCACCAGCAGTCCAATCAGGCCGGCATGGATTCCAAAAGGATTTTTGACCGGACCGAAAGTAAACCATGCCAGCGTCGCGATACCGGTCGTCAGGCCTGCAATTGCTCCCCACCTGGTACATCGCCTGAAATACAGGGAGCCTAATACCAGGGGTAAAAACTGGACGCCTATACCCAGCGCAACCAGGGAAATATGGGTGATCGTGGCCGGCCTGGTTATGGAAAGCGCGTAAGTCAGCACGATGATAAGGATGATCAGGTACTGGATGATCCGTTTCAATGTATGTTCTTCAATATCCAGGTACGGGCGCACCAGGTCGTTACCCACGGTAGACGCTGCCGCCAGGCTCATCGCCGAACCTGAGACCATTGCTGCGGACAACCCCCCCGCGCAGAGCAGACCTGTGAGCCAGGGCGGCGCGATATCAAGAATCATGACGATCATTATGGTGTCGGCTTGCGCCAGGTCGGGTTTCACCAGCGCGCCGGCAAAACCGATGATCAGCACGGCGTACACGGCAAGCGCATAGACGGGCGCGATGATTGCCTGTTTACGGATGAGAGACGGTTGCCGCGCGCTGTAGAAGTTGATGAACAGGTACGGCCCCATGTGTATGCCCAGGAAGCTCACCAGGATGGATGAACTCCAGAAAGCGTACCCGAACGCAGTATCCGTTTCGGAGAGCACCAGGTGACCCGGCATTGTCCGGGCAAGGGTGCGATACATGTCCTCCAGGCCGTTGAAGTATTGCGTTACCACCACAACGGCGATGGCGATAATTACGCTGAGCATGAATATGCCCTTGAAAATGGCAACCTTGCTGATTGACCTCAGTCCGCCAAGAACTACGAAAACAGTGACAACCAGGAATGCGGCCAGGCTTCCCAGCCAGTAGGGTACCAGGCCCCGGGTCGATACCTCGAAGATGTAACCGGCGCCTATCATTTGCATGGTCAGGTTAGCAACAAGTGAACAAATCGCGACTATGGCAGCAATCGCTCCCAGTGACCGGCTCTGAAAACGGGCAGACAAAAACTGGGCCTGTGTCATCAGGCCCAGTTGTTTACCGGCGCGCCAGATTTTCGGACCGAGCCAGAATGACATCATGGAACTGAGCGCGATGGCCACCAGGGAAAACAGCACCACCGCGCCATAACCATATGCCCAGCCGGGAA
>CAYOEQ010000112.1:1594-7085 GCA_964402775.1 uncultured Enterobacteriaceae bacterium | reverse complement strand
TAAGAAGGACAGATGGGGTCAGGGTAAAAATTCTTCGACTTTCTTACTCTGACCCCTGCGTTGAAAGAATTTTTACTCTGACCCCGTATATTCGGTACAATCCCCGCCATCATCGACTGGAGGCCGATTCGTGTCCGAAACCAAAAACGAAATAGATTTTGAGAAAGCGCTGGCCGAACTGGAACAGCTTGTAGAAACCATGGAAAAAGGCGATCTCACCCTGGAAGAGTCCCTGAAGCAGTTCGAGCGTGGCATAACCCTGACCCGCGCCTGCCAGAAGGCCCTGTCGGAGGCCGAACAGAAAGTACGCATCCTGACCCGTGACAACGAATCCGCTGAACTGGTGGAATTTGCAGCGGATTCCGACAATGGCGCATGAAAGGGGACAGATTTGAAATCTGTCCCTGCCCTGAACCAGAGTCTGATGAAATTTACCGAACGATTGGCAATCTATCAGGCCCGGGTCGAAGCGGCACTGGACCGTTGGATACCGGCGGCAACGGAGAAGCCGGAATCCCTGAACGAGGCCGTTCGTTACTCGGTTTTCGGCGGCGGCAAGCGCATCAGGCCGGTGCTCGTTTACGCCGGCGGCGAGGCGTTCGGCGTCGCGCCGGCAGCGCTGGACGGCTGTGCCTGCGCAGTGGAAATGATCCATACCTATTCGCTCATCCATGACGACCTCCCGGCAATGGACGATGACGACCTGCGGCGCGGGAGGCCGACCTGCCACAAGGCCTATAATGAAGCCACGGCCATCCTGGCCGGGGATGCCTTGCAGGCCCTGGCATTCCAGGTGCTGGCGCAGGACCCCGCCATGGCGGTACCCGCCGGACAACGCCTGAGAATGATCGATACCCTGGCGCGGGCCGCAGGGCCCGGCGGAATGACCGGCGGACAGGCCATCGACCTGGAGGCGGAGAACAGGATGCTTAACCTGGAGGAACTGCAGACCATGCACGCGCGCAAGACCGGCGCGCTGATCAGGGCAAGCGTGGAACTGGGCGCGTTATGCTCCGGGAGGGTCGACGAGCAACGGTTTGACAAGGTCTCACGCTACGCGGACTGCATCGGCCTGGCATTTCAAATCCATGACGACGTGCTCGACATCGAAGGCGATACCGAAACCCTGGGCAAACCCCAGGGCTCCGACCTGGAACGGAACAAGGCCACCTACCCCAACCTGCTGGGCCTGGAGGGGGCGAAGCGGGCTGCGCGGGAAACGCTGGACGAGGCCCTGGGCCACCTCGAGGATTTTGGCGAAGAGGCGGGGATGCTGCGACAAATAGCGCTTTATATCGTAGAGAGGAATAATTAATGTGTCGCCACAGGCGACACTTTATTTACCCGCCCCCGGCCTTCGCCTCCTCCCAAAGTTCATCCATTCTTTCCAATGACGCGCTTTCCAGGTCCTCCCCTGCTTCCTCGAGCCTGGTCTGAATAAACCGGAAGCGCTGCTCAAACCTGTTGTTTGCCTCGCGCAGCGCGGTTTCCGGGTTGACCTGCAGGTGCCTGGCGAGGTTGACGGCCGCAAACAACACGTCGCCCAGTTCCGATTGCAGGCGGGAGCGCTCTTCCGAGTCGGCCATGCCCTGTTTCAGTTCGTTGACTTCCTCTTCCACCTTGGCCAGCACCGGCGCCGGGTTATCCCAGTCAAAACCGGCCCGCGCCGCGCGTTTCTGCAGTTTCTCCGCCCGCTGCAGCGCCGGCAAGGTCCTGGCGATATTGCCGAGATAGTCTCCGGCATTTTCCTCCCGCTTCATCTTCGCCCAGTTACGTTTCACGTCCTCTACCGTGTCAACCCGTTGTCCGGCGAAAACATGGGGATGCCTGCGGACCAGCTTCTCGCAGACGCCGCTCACCACGTCAATAAATTCGAAACTGCCGGCTTCGGCTGCCATGTGCGAATAAAAGATGATATGGAACAGCAAATCTCCCAGTTCGTCCATGATGTCTTCCATGCTGTCGCGCTCTATGGCGTCGACCAGTTCGTAAATTTCTTCCAGTGTATACGGAATGATGGTTTCCATCGTCTGCTGCCTGTCCCAGGGGCATCCCGTTTCCGGGTCGCGCAGCGCCGCCATTATGCCGATCAGCTCTTGTATTGGCTTCATCTTAACTATCCCACACAAAATCGCTTGTAATATCTTAATATTCTGGTAATTTTCGTTCTTTAACATTCCTCACGGAATTTACGGCAAGCTGCCGGACCTCCAGGGACGGGATCTGGCGCAGGATTATCAGATTAACACATGACACCGCTTATCTTACGACTGGATATATCCGGAACACCGGTCACCTGGGTTCCCTGGCAGGACGCGGTGAGCCTGTATTGCCGTGACATGGTGGGCTGGACCGCGGGCGATGAGACCTTCACGTTTCATGGCGGCACCTCGAGACTCAGCGGTTTGCGCTCCTCCATATCGATCAATTCCATTATTGCCGTCAAGCGGTCGAGAAATCACAGGCATATTTACCGGAGCATCCCGCCGTTGACCAATCGCGAACTTTTTCAGCGCGATGCCCGCATCTGCATGTATTGCGGCAACCGCCATAGGGACAGTTCGCTGACCCGCGACCATGTCATCCCCATGTCCCGCGGCGGCAGGGACCGCTGGTCCAACGTGGTCACCGCCTGCCGTCAATGCAATACCCGCAAGGGCAACAGGACACCGGAAGAGGCAAAAATGTCGTTGCTGGCGGTGCCTTATGTGCCCAACTGGGCAGAGTATCTTGCGTTATCGAACAGGAAAATACTGGCCGACCAGATGGAATTCCTGAAAACCCAGTTTTCCGGCCGGAAGATGCCGTTCCATAATCAATGAAGATCATAATCAGCATATTAATCATCGGCCTGTCGCTGCAGGCCGGGGCTGCGGACCAGTCAGGCAATTATGCAATATGGGGGAAAGGCCAGAAGTCCTGTTTCCGCTACCTGAAAGAACGCGCCGGGGGCATGGACCAGGCCTACAGGGAATATATCATGGGCT
Source organism: uncultured Enterobacteriaceae bacterium (assembly GCA_964402775.1). GTDB lineage: Bacteria > Pseudomonadota > Gammaproteobacteria > Eutrophobiales > Eutrophobiaceae > JAAXHV01. Next base: position 4,098 of record CAYOEQ010000112.1, on the reverse strand, counting down.
ACCTGACCGCGTACAACGCCGTGGCGCCGGAAACCTACAGTATTTCCAGGGACATGAACCTGGACCAGATCATGACCTGGCTGGACGATTATTGCGACGCGAACCAGGTGAACGGGCTTGAACAGTCCCTGCTCCAGTTCATCAACAACCACTATGAACAGCGTTACCGGATGCCGCCCGGCAGGATGGGCCGTTGAGAATTTGGGGTCAGGTCGCACAATGCACACTATTGCAGAGAATCCGGGGTCGCATAGCAAATACCTGGAGTGTGCATTGTGCGACCTGACCCCGTATTCTCGCGTGCAATATTTCCCGATTCGTGCTATAGTACGGCTCTAATATATTCAGGATTTTCTCATCTGCGGATTGAATCTGTCTGAAATATGCGTCATTATTGGCGGAATCGCTTAAAACCACTGTAACCGGGCAAACTGGAGAGTAAAACATGAAGAAAACCTTAGTTAAAGTAACATTTTTTGCAGCTGTACTGATGATACTGGGAGGTTGCGCAACGACTGAGCAACTTAACGAGGTTAGGGCAATTGCAGAAAGTGCTCAATCCGCAGCGAACAGTGCGGCTTCTGCAGCCGGCAGCGCTTCCTCAGCAGCGGACAGTGCCGCGGCAGCAGCCAACCAGGCGATGGATGCAGCAAGTTCGGCCCAGTCTGCAGCCGATGCGGCGATGGCCTGCTGCAACGAAAACACCAGCAAGCTGGATCGCATGTTCGAAAAAGCGATGCAGAAGTAACATCCTGACTGACTGATTGTACAACTACATGCCGCCCGGTGCGCTGTAACATGACAGCGCACCGGAAGGTTTAACTCGCGTCACTGCACTGATGCGACTTCCTGTTTCTCCGGTTCTTCCGTATCCTCTGCAATAACCAGCCCTATTTCCACCGGGATTCCGTTGCTTTCGGTAATGACTGATTTCACCAGGTCCCAGTCCACCTGGTATCCCCTTTCTCCGGTGATGGCTATCAGCATTTCCACCACACTGGTCAGGTTCCCTTCGAACTGTTCCGCGTCCTCCTCCAGGTACGGATGGGCCTCCAGGTAGATTTTATCTTCCAACCGGCCTACCTTGTAAGGCTGGTTGACGATGCGCACCGGCGTATTCAGCTTGACCTGCCCGTACAGGCTTTTGATGTCTTCAGGATACAGGCGGATACAGCCGTGGCTGACGCGCATGCCTATGCCGAACGGTTTGTTCGTGCCATGAATAATATATTCGGGCATTCCCAGCCTCATCATATAGTTGCCCAGGGGATTTTCCGGTCCCGGGGGCACCCGCCTCGGTAGCGGATCGCCCATTTCCGCATGTTCCTTGCGGATCGATTCGGGCGGATACCAGGAAGGCCGGGTCTTCTTCTGGATAATCCGGGTATCCATGTAAGGCGTCGCCCAGCCCTGGCGGCCGACCCCGATTGGATGGGTGATCACTTCCGATGCCCGGCCGGCATCCTGCGGGGGATAGTAGTAAAGGCGCATCTCCGGTATGTTCAGCACAATGCCCACTTTGGGGGCGCCCGGCAAAATATACCGGGTCGGCAGCATGATTTCGGTGCCCTGGCCGGGCAACCAGGTATCCACGCCGGGATTGGCCAGCTTGATCTCCCGGAAACCCAGTCCGTTGGCCCTGGCTATGTCGGGGAGTGTGTCTTCGTGCCTGGCTTGAACTGTTTCCATGGCGCCGACCATTGAATCCCCGGGATTCTCCAGCGTGTGGGAAACCGTCGCCCGGACGGGCGCGGAAGCGGATATGATTATCAGGATGACGGCAACCCGTAAGGAGAAGCGTCTCAAAATATCGTCAGGCATCAGTATTCCTTCAGTCTGGGCATGAGTTCAACCAGGTTGCAGGGCCGGGTCCGGAAGTCAAGCTGGTGCGAGATAATGCTGTCCCAGGCAGTGGCGCAGGCGCCGGACGAACCCGGCAGGCAGAAAATATAGGTGCCGCCGGCTACTCCTGCAAGGGCGCGCGACTGTAATGACGACGTACCTATCTCCTGGTAGGACAGGTAACGGAACAGTTCGCCGAAACCCTCGATCTCCTTGTCGAACAGGACGGAGACGGCCTCCGGCGTGCCGTCACGGCCGGTGACTCCCGTCCCCCCCGTAGCCAGGACCGCATCCACTTCCGTATCGGCGCACCAGCGCGCAACCTCTGTCCGGATCCGGTAAATATCATCCGGCACGATGGTCTTTTCATGCAGGCGGTGACCCGCCTCTCCCAGCCTGCGCTCCAGGAGTTTTCCGGACTTGTCCGTCTTTTCCGTGCGCGAATCGGAAACGACCAGCACGGCGATGTTCAGCGGCTTGAATTCTCTGTCTGACACTTCTTACCCGGATGCCAAAAGGGGACAGTATAAACTAACATGGATGTTAATTGTCGCGGATCCAGTCGGAAACCGCGCGATAATACCAGAGCAGGGCCAATGCGCGGGCGATGAAAAATGCCATCAGGGCCAGCCATAAACCGTGGTTGCCGAGTCCCTGCAGCA
>CAYOEQ010000112.1:0-1494 GCA_964402775.1 uncultured Enterobacteriaceae bacterium | reverse complement strand
ATGAAAAATGCCATCAGGGCCAGCCATAAACCGTGGTTGCCGAGTCCCTGCAGCAGGTACCAGCAGGGAAGATAGATGATGAAGGTCGAAAACAGCATGGCGTTCCTGAGTTCCCTGCCCCGGGTGGCGCCGATGAATATACCGTCCAGCAGGAAGCACCAGACGGAGATGACCGGTGCGGCGATCATCCAGGGCAGGAACAGGTAGGCGGTCTCCCGGACTGTCTCAATGTCCGTCATCAGGTTGAGCAGCCCGTTGCCGGCGACGATGAACAACAGGGAATACAGCAGCGCAACGCCGCCGCCCCAGGCCATGGCCGTACGGACGGACTCGCGCAACTCCTCAGGGGCTCTTGCGCCGACGGCCTTGCCGACCAGGGCCTCTGCGGCATTGGCGAAACCGTCCAGGCCCAGGGCCACCAGCAACAGGAAGTTCAGCAGGATGGCATTCGCCGCCAGGACCAGTTCTCCCTGGTTCGCCCCCTGCCTGGTAAAAAACGCAAACGCGAAGATCAGGCATAAGGTCCTGATAAAGATATTCTGGTTCAGCAACAACAGCGAGGTAAAGTCCTGCCTGTCCAGTATGACCGCCTTGCGCCAGCGGCCCGAATGCCGTCTCAGTTCACCATGGATGAACAGCCCGGCAAGTGCGCTACCACAGAACTGGGAAATGACGGAAGCCAGGGCCACACCGCGCACGTCCAGGTGCAGGCCGAAGACAAACACGAAGTCGAGTACGATATTCAGAACGCCGATCAGCAGGGTGACGTAAAACGTGGCCCGTGCATTCTGCATGCCCAGCAACCAGCCGATGAAGGTCATGTTCAGTAATACGGCGGGCGCGCCCCAGACCGCCCAGTAAAAGTAAACCTCGGCATTGGTCCTGACGTCCGGCGTTCCGCCAACAAGGTCCAGTCCCAGGTTAACGACAGGAGTCTGGAGCAACAGTATGGCCAGGGCTATAAGAATCGCCAGGAAGCAACTGTGCAGCAGCGTCGACCTGATACGATCATTGTTTTCATCTCCCTTGAACTGGGCGATAACACCCACGGTGCCCATACGCAGAAAGCCCATGCCCCAGTAAAGGAAGCTGAAAATCACGCCGGCCACTGCCACTGCGCCAATATAGGCAGGAGTCTCCAGGTGGCCGACCACTGCCGTATCGACCATTCCCTGCAGGGCAACCGTCAGGTTGGACAGGATTAGCGGGCCCGCCAGCCGCAGCAGGCGAGTATCAGCGCTTGTCTGGACCGGCATTCTATCCGGCTTCTTTAGCAGCTCCCCAACGGCCGAAGAAGAAGTGCTCGCCGGCAGGATTGCGTTTTCTCGGTGCGAATTCCCTCTCCTGCCGTTCTTCAGGGACCTCCTCCCGCGCCGTCTGATAGCCGATGGCGATCATGGCCATGGGCGTGTGATCGTCAGCTATGCCGAACGCCTGTATGGACTTGTCTGCATCGAAACCTCCCATCTGGTGCGCCATGAGGCCCAGGTCGGT
>CAYOEQ010000111.1:4247-7106 GCA_964402775.1 uncultured Enterobacteriaceae bacterium | reverse complement strand
ACCTGGTTGAACATCTCGAACAGTTTCATCGTTTCCCAGGACAGGGCCGGATCAAGGTTTCCGGTCGGCTCGTCTCCCAGCAACAGGGCGGGCCTGTGAACGACGGCCCTGGCAATGCCTACGCGCTGTTGTTCACCCGTGGAAAGCGCGGTCGGATAAAGCTTTTCCTTCGCCTGCAGGCCGACCTTTTCCAGGATGGCATGAGTACGTTTCTTTATGTCCTGGTAACGGTAGCCTGCAATGATCAGCGGCAGGGCAACATTGTCAAAGACGGAGCGTTCATTCAACAGCCGGTGTTCCTGGAACATGAAGCCGATATTGCGCCGGTACAGCGGGATACGGCGGCGCGGTAGCCGCGCCAGGTTTTGGCCGTTGACGACTATCTGGCCGCGGTTATGCCGCTCGGCGAGAGCCAGAAGGCGCAGGAGGGTCGTTTTGCCGGCGCCGGAATGGCCGGTCAGGTAGACCATTTCACCTTGATCTATTTGCAGGTTGATGTTTTTCAGGATGTCCTTGCCCCCGTGGTATCGCATGTATACGTCGGTAAAACTGATCATGCCGGGGATTCCAGCAGTGCGCGCACAAAATCATCCGCATTGAACGGCTGGAGATCGTCCAGTGTTTCGCCGACGCCGATATAGCGGATTGGCAAGGATAATTGTTGCGCCAGGGCAAAAATCACGCCTCCTTTTGCCGTCCCGTCAAGCTTGGTCAATACCACGCCAGTTACGGGCACAGCCTGCATGAACTGGCGCGCCTGTACGATGGCATTCATGCCGGTGCCGGCATCGATAACCAGCAGGGTTTCCACCTGTATCAATGCATCAAACTTATGGATAATCCGGTGAATCTTCTTCAGCTCTTCCATCAGGTTGGCCTTGTTATGCAAACGGCCGGCGGTATCTGCGATCACGACGTCCGACCCCCGGGCCCCGGCTGCCTGCAGGGCGTTATACAGCACCGCAGCGGCGTCCGCGCCCGGCTGTTGGGCTATGACCGGCGCGTTGACGCGGTCCCCCCAGTGTTGAATCTGGTCAATGGCGGCGGCCCTGAAGGTGTCGCCGGCGGCAAGCAATACCGAGTGGCCGTCCTGTTGCAGGAGTTGAGTCAATTTGGCTATGGTGGTCGTTTTGCCGACGCCGTTGACGCCCACAACCAGGATGACGAAAGGTTTCTTTTCCGGTATGTCCAGCGGTTGTCCGGTACCGCCGAGCAGGGTGACCAGGGTTTCGCGCAGGGCGGACAATACGTCAGTCTGCCCGGTTGCGTCCCGTTTGAGGGCGCTCTCAAGGTCTGCCAGTATCCCGGCTGTCGTCTCCACACCGACATCTGCGCTGATCAGTTGCATTTCCAGTTCCTCAAGCAGCGTTTCATCAATATCCGATCTTGCCTTGAACAATTCCGCGTTAGCGCCAAGCAGGCGGGCGCGGGTCTTCTCCAGCCCTCGAGCCAGCCGGCGAAAAAAACTTCTTCCCGGCCCGCTGTGTTCAGGGGTAATCATAGATGGAACAGTATACCCGTATCGGATAACATAGGAAGCATGACGGGATTGAGGACAAGGTTTTTCCATACAGCAGGCAAACGTCTTTTAGCCTGTTGCCTGTTGCCGTTCGCCTGGTCTCCGGTCCAGGCCGAAGTCCATGAATATAACCTTGAAAACGGTCTGAAACTGCTGGTCAAGGAGGACCGGCGGGCGCCGGTGGTGGTGTCACAGCTATGGTACCGGGTCGGGTCGAGCTATGAGCATGACGGGATAACCGGCATATCCCACGCGCTGGAACACATGATGTTTCAGGGAACGGAAAACTATCCCGGTGGGGAGTTCTCCAGGATCATTGCGGAAAACGGCGGCAGTGAAAATGCGTTTACCGGCAAGGATTACACCGCGTATTTTCAGACGCTGGAAAAATCCCGGCTGGAAGTCAGCTTCAGGCTTGAGGCCGACCGGATGCGCAACCTGCTGTTATCGGACCAGGAATTCAAAAAGGAAATTGAGGTGGTGAAGGAGGAGCGGCGGCTGCGCACGGAGGACAACCCTGTTTCATACCTGTATGAAACAGGGTTGGCCACGGCGTACCAGACCTCGACCTATCGCCACCCGATCGTAGGCTGGATGGCGGACCTTGAGGCGATGCGCGTCGAGGACCTGCGGGTATGGTATGACCGCTGGTATGCGCCGAACAATGCCATCCTGGTAGTGGTGGGAGACGTTGACCATGAAGCGGTTCACCGCCTCGCGCAGAAACATTTCGGCCCGATCAGGGCGCGCGCGCCGGATCCGGCGCGGGCAATGCCGGACGTTCCGCAGCGGGGACTTAAACGGGTTACGGTAAAGCGCCCCGCAGAATTGCCGCACCTGCTTATGGCATATAAAACCCCGGTATTGCGCGCTGAAGCCGAGGCGCCCGCATCCTGGGAACCCTATGCGCTTGAGGTGCTGGCCGGAGTGCTGGACGGCGGCTACAGCGCGAGGCTGGAAACCCGCCTGGTGCGGGAACAGGAAGTGGCGGCCAGCGTCAGCGCATCTTATGACCTGACCGGCCGGCTGGATGGTTTATTCATTATCCAGGCAGTACCCGCAAGAGGAAAGACTGTCGCCGACGTGGAACGGGCAGTGAGGGAACAGCTGGAGGACCTGAAACATGGAGAAATCAGTGCGCAGGAACTGGCGCGGGTGAAGGCGCAGGTAGTTTCGGGTGATGTCTATGAACGCGATTCCATGTTTTACCAGGCCATGGTCCTGGGGGCATTGGAGACCGAGGGACTGCCCTGGCGCGTGGTTGAAGAGTACGTTCCGCAAATTCAGTCCATCGATGCCGAACAGGTGAAGCAGGTGGCGAACAGGTATTTCCGGGACGA
>CAYOEQ010000111.1:0-4147 GCA_964402775.1 uncultured Enterobacteriaceae bacterium | reverse complement strand
GTAATCCGGGTCATGGCGCCGGTGCTGTTGCTGTTCCTGGCGCAAACCGTTTGGGCGGCACCCACCATCCTGAATTGGCAGACCGGCTCGGAGAGCCGGGTGTATTTTGTCGAGTCCAGGGAATTGCCTATGGTGGATGTGCGCCTGATATTTGATGCGGGAGCGGCGCGGGAGCCTGCCGGCAGGAACGGCCTGGCAGCGCTGGTAAACAGTTTGCTGGACGAGGGCGCCGGCGGGCTGGACGCCACCGGAATCAGCTTTGAGTTCGAGCGGCTGGGGGCGCGCTACAGCGCTGCCTCGGGTTACGATTTTGCGTCCGTGAGCCTGCGGTCATTGTCGGACCCGGCATTGCTGGAGCCGGCGCTGCAGAACCTGCGCAGGGTCATTACGGAGCCGGAATTTCCCATGAAGGCGGTGGAAAGGCAGAAACAACGATTGCTGATCGCCATCGAGCGCAAACAGCAATCGCCGGCTGAAATAGCCCGGGACGCATACCAGGCTGCAATATACCGGGACCATCCTTATGCATACCCCAGCGACGGCACACGGGAAAGTGTTGCGAAACTGGGCCGCAGGGACATAGTGAATTTCCACAGGGGCTTCTACAGCGCCCGTAACCTCCGGCTGGTTATCGTCGGTGACCTGGACAGGGAACAGGCCGCGGTGCTGGCTGAAGATTTGACGGAGGGGCTGGAGCAGGGGCAGGCGCCGGGACCGTTGCCGGCTGTTGATCGACTGGAGCAGGGGGAGACGATACGTATCGAACATCCATCTTCACAGGTGCATATACTGCTCGGGCAGCCCGGCCTCAAACGCGGCGACCCTGATTATTTTCCTTTGTACGTAGGCAACCATATACTCGGCGGCGGTGGTTTTGTCTCGCGCCTGTATGAGGAAATCCGGGAAAAACGCGGCCTTTCATACGGCGCCTACAGCTATTTTACGCCAAGGCGCGAGGCGGGCCCGTTCACGGCCAGCCTGCAGACCCGGGGCGGGCAGGAAGAGCAGGCCTTGCAGGTTATGCGCGAGACCATCCGCTCGTTTATCGAGCAGGGGCCGACCCCGGAAGAACTGGAAGCGGCAAAAAAGAACATCAGCGGCGGTTTCCCCCTGCGCCTGGACAGCAACAGTAATATCCTCGGCTATATTGCCATGATTGCGTTCCATGGGTTGCCGCTGGATTACCTGGATACGTTTATCGAAAAGGTCGACGCGGTGACGCTGGAACAAATCCGGAATGCCTTCCAGCGCCGTCTGCAACCGGAACGGTTTGTAACCGTCATGGTCGGGCCGGTCTCCGGGGACTGATGTGCGACCTGACCCCATCAGTCCCACATCAGTCCCAGCGTGAGCAGCACAGGAAAAATCAGGATCATTGGCGGGGAGTGGCGCGGCCGCAAGTTGAATGTAGCGAACCAGCCCGGCCTGCGTCCGACTCCCGACCGGGTCCGGGAAACCCTGTTCAACTGGTTGGCCGGCTCGGTCGGCGGCGCGCGCTGCCTTGACCTGTTTGCCGGGACCGGCGCGCTGGGGTTTGAAGCATTGTCCCGCGGCGCCCGCTGCGCGGTCATGGTTGAGGAGAACAAACAACTGGCGCGGCGACTGCAGGCCAGCAGGGCGGCCCTGGCTGCCGCAAGCGCCGAGGTCTTCCAGGCAGAGGCCCTCGCCTGGCTGGGAGAACCGCGCGACCCTTTCGATATCGTCTTTCTGGACCCCCCATTCCACCGGGATTACGTGAAAAAAGCTTGTGCCCTGCTGGTAAACAGGGGACACTTGGCGCCCTCGGCATACGTCTATACGGAAACTGAGCGAGGTGTTCCGTCACCGGCGCCGGGATTGAAAGAACTGAAACAGGCGCGGGCAGGCCAGGTTGAGTACAGGCTGTATCAATATGACAGGAGCAATATGAATGAAGTTGACGGCAATATATCCGGGAACGTTTGATCCGATCACCAACGGCCATACGGACATCGTCGAACGCGCCGCCCGCATGTTTGACAACGTAATCGTCGCGGTTGCGGCAAGCACCGGGAAGTCCACGACGTTTTCAACGGCAGAGCGGGTTGCCCTGGCCGAGGAGGCCCTGGCCCACGTCGGCAACGTGGAGGTCGCGAGTTTTTCCGGCCTCATGACGGTGTATGCCAAGCAGCGCGGGGCCCGGGTCATCGTGCGCGGACTGCGCGCCGTGTCCGATTTCGAGTACGAGTTCCAGATGGCGAGCATGAACCGGCAGTTATACAGCCAGGCCGAAACCGTGTTCCTGACACCGGCCGAACACCTGAGTTATATATCATCCAGCCTGGTGCGGGAGATTGCCGCACTGGGCGGCGACGTAACCCGGTTTGTCCATGATGCAGTAAACAGCGCGCTGCACGAAAAGTTTTCAAACTGAAAAAGGGGACCAGCATGAAGGCAAAAAGAATAACAACCACCGCCGCATCATGGCTGTTTGCCTGTGTGCTCATCAGCGCCGGCCCGTGCCGGGCGGAGGGCGCGCCTGCCCATGCCGTCGCCAGCGCCCACCCCCTGGCAACCACGGCAGGCGTGGAGATTTTGCGGGAAGGGGGAAACGCGTTTGATGCGGCGATTGCGGTCAGCGCCGCCCTGGGCGTGGTTGAGCCGTTCAGTTCCGGCTTCGGCGGCGGCGGCTTCTGGCTGGTTCACCGCGCCGCCGACGGTAAGCAGGTGATGATAGACGGCAGGGAAACCGCGCCGGCCCTGGCGCATGAGCGAATGTATCGCGACGCGCAGGATAACGTGATCAGGGACGCCTCGTTGAAAGGCCCGCTGGCCGCAGGAATCCCGGGCATGCCTGCAGGCCTGGTCCATCTTGCCGAGGAGTACGGTCGCCTGCCGCTACGCCAATCCCTGGCGCCGGCAATCCGTTATGCCGAACAGGGGTTCAAGGTAACGTCTCGTTACCACCGCCTGTCCGCCTATGTCGCCGATACATTACGGCAATACCCGGCTGCAGCAGGGATCTTCCTGCAGGACGGCAAGCCGCCGCGCATCGGTCACCTGGTCCGGCAGGAAGCGCTGGCGAAAACCATTGAAGCCATCGCGGAGAAAGGCCTGGATGGTTTTTACAGGGGTCCGATTGCGGAACGCATGGTGCGGGAAGCGCGCAAACACGGGGGTATCTGGAGTCTCCAGGACCTCGATGCATACCGGGTCGTGGAACGCGAACCGGTTGTCTTCAGCTACCGGGGTATGCGGATCGTTTCCGCGCCGCCGCCTTCCTCGGGCGGCATAGTCATGGCCCAGGCCCTGAGTATCCTGGAACAGTTCGACCTGACCGACATGAGCAACGTGCAACGCAAGCATCACATCATTGAGGCAATGCGGCGCGCCTTCCGCGACCGGTCGGTGTTCCTGGGAGATCCCGACTTTGTGGACGTTCCGACCGCTCGCCTCCTGGACGAATCTTACCTGGAGGGCCTGGCGCTGACGATAGATGCGGCAAATGCAACCCCCAGTGACCTTCTCGGCAACGGCCCCACCCTGTTGCAGGCCGGGACTCAGACCACCCATTTTTCCGTGCTGGACAAGGAAGGGAACCGTGTGGCGGGGACCTTGAGCGTCAACACCCTGTTCGGCGCATGCTTTGTGGCGGAAGGAACCGGGGTGCTGTTCAATAATGAGATGGATGACTTCTCCGCGAAGCGCAATACCCCCAATGCCTACGGCCTGATCGGTGATGAAGCCAACGCGATTGCGCCGGGCAAGCGCCCATTATCCAGCATGACGCCCACGTTCCTGGAATTGCCGGACCGGGTCGGCATCGTGGGAACGCCGGGCGGTAGCCGCATAATCAGCATGGTGATGCTGGCGGCGCTGGATTTTGCCGACGGCGGGTTACCCCAATCCTGGGTCAGCCTGCGGCGCTTTCACCACCAGTACCAGCCTGACCAGGTCCAGTTCGAATTGCACGGCCTGACGGAATTCGAACGGCAGCGCCTGGCCAGAATGGGCCATGAGTTGAGGGAGGTCTCCCGCCGTTACGGCAACATGCAGGCGATTTTATGGGACAAGACGGAAGACAGGGTCTATAGCGCCAGCGACCCGAGGGGCGAGGGCCAGGCCGTCATTGTCGAATAATTTCAGAGCGCCGGGGACGGACCCCCGCCTACAACATGCGGGGGCATGC
>CAYOEQ010000110.1:5065-7212 GCA_964402775.1 uncultured Enterobacteriaceae bacterium | reverse complement strand
AGGGATCCACGTCATCGGCCAATGCGACCTTGCGCATATGCACCTTGAGTATCTGCTCACGCCCCCGGATGTCCGGCAACGGAACAACCACCTGCCGGTCAAACCGCCCGGGGCGCAGCAGGGCCGGGTCAAGCACGTCGGGCCGGTTGGTCGCCGCAATAACGATGATTCCTTCGTTGCCTTCAAAACCGTCCATTTCGACCAGGAGCTGGTTGAGCGTCTGTTCGCGTTCATCGTGGCCGCCGCCGAGACCGGCGCCGCGGTGGCGCCCCACCGCATCGATTTCGTCAATGAAAATGATGCACGGCGCGTGTTTTTTGGCCTGTTCGAACATGTCACGCACCCTGGAAGCGCCGACGCCGACGAACATTTCCACAAAATCCGAACCGGAAATGGTAAAGAACGGAACCTGCGCCTCGCCGGCTATCGCCTTGGCCAGCAGGGTCTTCCCGGTGCCGGGCGAGCCTACCATCAATACGCCGCGCGGTATCTTGCCGCCCAGTTTCTGGAACTTGCCCGGGTCGCGCAGGAATTCCACCAGTTCGACGACTTCTTCCTTTGCCTCCTCGACGCCTGCAACATCGTTAAAGGTAATCTTGACCTGGTCTTCATTCAACAGGCGCGCCCGGCTCTTGCCGAACGACAGCGCGCCCCGGCCGCTGCCGCCGCCCTGCATCTGGCGCATGAAGTAAATCCAGATCCCCAGTAACAGCAGGATGGGGAACCAGGAGATAAAGGCATGGGCCCAGAACGAATTCTTGTTGGGCTCCGAAGCCAGCACCTCCACGTTGTTGTCCAGCAAGGTGCCTATCAGGGCGTCATTGCTGGTTTCCGGACTGTACGTGTTGAACCGGGTGCCATCGGCCAGGTTGCCGGAAATGGTGCTGCCTTCGATCGTGACGGAGTTTACCTTGCCGGTTTTTACATCCAGGATAAACTGTGAATAGGGGATGGTGGTATCGACGGGACGGACCCCGAAATTCTGAAATACCATCATCATGACCAGGGCGATGACTACCCATAACAATATACTCTTTAACATAACGCCGTACGCCTACGCTGTTCCTTAAATAACCGGGTTGCTACAAGTAACCTCTAATTTTTAGAGGTTCCCTGCATAGTATAGCCTTTTGCCAGGATGTATAACTCGCTGGAGTCCGCCCTGGACGCCCGTGGCTTGACCTGCAATACTTTATCAAATTTCTCAGCCAATTGCTTTCCGAATGCGGCGCTGTCGCTTCCCTGAAACAGCTTTACCAGAAAATGCCCCTTTTCCCGAAGCACGGAACATGCTATCCGGTATGCGGATTCCGCAAGGTTCAGGCTGCCGGCCTGGTCCACAGCGGCTATACCTGATAAATTGGGGGCCATATCCGAAATTACAAGGTCGGCGCTGTTTTCACCCAGTTCGGCAATACAGTATTGCAGCCTTTCCGCATCGTTCAGGTCGGCTTGCAGGAAGGTCACGCCGGCGAGGGGTTGCATGTCCAGCAAATCGACAGCGATGACTTTCCCGCCGGGCCTCACTTTTTCAACCACGTAGGCTGACCAGCTCCCCGGCGCCGCGCCCAGGTCCACCACCGTCTGTCCGGGACGGAACAGCTTGTGGCGCTGATCCAGTTCCTCCAGCTTGAACACCGCGCGGGAACGCAGTTGCCTGCTCCTGGCCAGGTTGACGTACCGGTCCCGGTTATGTTCCCGTAACCAGCGTTTGCTGCTTTTTGACATTCAAATATACGCAACCGACAGTACTTCGTATTCGACAATTCCGCCGGGGGCATCGACCTGGAATACATCGCCCTCCTCCTTGCCGATCATGGCCCGGGCTATCGGGGCGGTTACGGACAGCAGCCCCTGGCTGATATCCGCTTCCATCTCCCCGACGATCTGGTAGCGGACTTCCTGTTCGGTATCAAGGTTGAATAACTCGATCGTGGCGCCGAAGACGATTTTTCCTTCCGCGTCGATTTTCGTCACATCAATGATTTCTGCGATGGCCAGGGCCTCTTCAATGGTCGCAATACGGCCCTCGATAAAACCCTGGCGCTCGCGCGCGGCATGATACTCCGCATTTTCGCTCAGGTCTCCGTGAGCCCTGGCCTCCGCCAGGGCCTGGATTACCCTGGGGCGCTCGACTGATTTCAATT
>CAYOEQ010000110.1:0-4965 GCA_964402775.1 uncultured Enterobacteriaceae bacterium | reverse complement strand
GCCCTGGCCTCCGCCAGGGCCTGGATTACCCTGGGGCGCTCGACTGATTTCAATTCGTCCAGTTGGCGGCGCAACCGCTCGGCGCCTTCTGCTGTCATCGGCATTCTGTTCATCGTGTCAAGTCCTGGAGGCAACGGATGCTGTCGATATGATCTTCCCCCAGTGCCGAAATTATAGCTTTCGCGCCGGCAATGGTGGTTGTATAGAAGACCTTGTGCTGGATGGCGTTGGTCCTGATGGAATGTGAATCCATTATCGCCTGCCTCCCCTCCGTGGTGTTGACGATAAGACTGATTTCATCATTTTTCAGCATATCGACCACATGGGGATGCCCTTCGGCAACCTTGTTCACCCTGGTACATTCCACGCCGGCCTGCCCGATTGCCCTCGCCGTACCCTCGGTGGCGCACAGGACGAACCCCGCTTCGACAAAGTCCCGGGCCACCTGGACGGCGTCAGGTTTGTCCTTGTCCCGGACGCTGATGAATACCATGCCGCGGTCCGGAATTCCCTGGCTGGTGGCAAGTACCGCTTTATTGTAGGCTTCTCCGAAACTGCTGCCTACTCCCATGACTTCTCCGGTTGACTTCATCTCCGGTCCAAGTATCGGATCGACACCGGGAAACTTGACGAACGGGAACACGGCTTCCTTGATGGAATAATACTCCGGCCTGTCAACGGCCCGGACCCCCTGTTCGGCAAGACTCTCCCCCACCATGCACCGGGCTGCGATACGGGCCAGGGGCACACCCGTTGCCTTGGAAACGTAAGGTACGGTGCGGGAAGCCCTGGGGTTGACTTCCAGTACAAAAATATCTTCCCCCTGGATGGCGAATTGCGTATTCATCAGTCCGGAGACGTTCAGGCCGCGCGCCATCTTCTCCACCTGCACGGCAAGGCGCTGCTGAAGCGCCTCATCCAGACTGAACGGCGGCAATGAACAGGCCGAGTCGCCGGAGTGTATGCCCGCCTGTTCGATGTGTTCCATGATGCCGCCGATGATCACTTCGTTACCGTCCGCGATCGCATCCACGTCCACTTCAATGGCATTGTCAAGGAACCGGTCCAGCAGCACGGGTGAGTCGTTGGAAACCGCCACGGCCCGTGACATGTATTCCTTCAGGTCCGTGTCATCATATACAATCTCCATGGCCCGGCCACCCAATACGTAGGAGGGCCGCACCACGATGGGATAACCGATTTCCTGCGCCTGGCGAATCGCATCGGGCAGGTTTCTGGCGGTCCGGTTGGAAGGCTGTTTGAGTTGCAGTTCCTGCAACAGGCGCTGGAACCGCTCCCGGTCTTCAGCCAGGTCTATCGAATCCGGGCTGGTGCCGATGATCGGCGCGCCTTCCGCTTCCAGGGCGCGGGCCAGTTTGAGGGGCGTCTGGCCGCCGAACTGGACGATCACGCCGCGCGGCTGTTCCAGGTGAATGATTTCCAGCACGTCTTCCAGGGTCAGCGGCTCGAAATACAGCCGGTCGGATGTATCGTAGTCCGTGGAGACGGTTTCCGGGTTGCAGTTCACCATGATCGATTCCAGCCCGGCGTCACGGATGGCGAACGCGGCCTGCACGCAACAGTAATCGAACTCGATCCCCTGCCCGATACGGTTGGGCCCGCCGCCGAGCACCATGATCTTGTCCCGGGTGGTGGGCTCCGCTTCACATTCCTCGTCATACGTCGAATACATGTATGCCGTGGTCGCGGGGAACTCCGCGGCGCAGGAATCGACCCGTTTGTACACGGGCCGGATGTCCATTTCGTGACGCCGCTGCCTGACCGCGGCTTCACTGACGTCCAACAGGGCAGCCAGGCGGCTGTCCGAGAAGCCTTTCTGTTTCAGCCGGTACAGGCATTCCCGGTCGATTGCCTTGAACACGGATACCGACAAGCGTTTCTCCTCCTCGACCAGGTCCTGAATTTGCGCCAGGAACCAGGGATCGATGTGTGACAGTGAATGTACCCGCGCCAGGTCCATGCCGTGGCGAAATGCTTCGCCCACGTACAGCAACCGTTCCGAGCCGGGGTTGCGCAGTTCGTGGGAGATCTTGTCCAGGTTACTGTCGCTCACCTCGTCGCAGAGGTTGATGAAACCGTCCACCCCGGTTTCCAGGCCGCGCAAGGCCTTCTGCAAGGACTCCTGGAACGTCCTGCCGATTGCCATTACTTCTCCCACCGATTTCATCTGGGTCGTGAGTTGGGGGTCGGCCTGGGGGAACTTCTCGAAGGTGAACCTGGGGATCTTGGTAACGATGTAATCGATGGTCGGTTCGAACGAGGCCGGCGTTGCGCCCCCGGTAATTTCGTTATCCAGTTCATCCAGGGTGTAGCCCACCGCCAGTTTCGCCGCGACCCGGGCTATCGGGAACCCGGTCGCCTTGGAGGCCAGCGCGGATGAACGCGACACGCGCGGGTTCATCTCGATAATGAGCAGCCTGCCGTCTTCGGGATTGACGGCAAACTGCACGTTGGAACCGCCCGTGTCCACGCCGATCTCGCGCAGCACCGCGATGGAAGCGTCGCGCATCAACTGGAACTCCTTGTCCGTCAGGGTCAGGGCCGGCGCAACGGTGATCGAATCGCCGGTGTGCACCCCCATCGCGTCCACATTCTCGATGGAGCAGACGATGATGCAGTTGTCCTTGCGATCGCGCACGACTTCCATCTCGAATTCCTTCCAGCCCACCACGGATTGTTCCACCAGGATCTCACTGGTAGGCGAGGCTTCCAGCCCTCTCTCGCAGATTTCGATGAATTCCTCCCTGTTCCAGGCAACGCCGCCGCCGCTGCCTCCCAGTGTAAACGAGGGACGGATGATCACCGGGTAGCCGATGTTTCGCTGGATGTCGATGGCCGTGTCAAGGTCATGGGCCAGGTCCGACTCGGGCATGGCAAGCCCTATCCTCTGCATGGCGTTGCGGAATTTCTCCCGGTCCTCCGCCTTGTCGATGGCTTCCTTGTCGGCGCCGATCATTTCCACGTTATATTCGTCCAGCACGCCGGTGCGGGCCAGGTCCAGGGCGGTATTCAGGCCCGTCTGCCCGCCCATGGTGGGCAGCAGCGCGTGCGGGCGTTCCTTCTCGATGATCTTTGCGATGGTCTGCCAGCGCACCGGCTCGATATAGGTGGCGTCCGCCATGTCCGGGTCGGTCATAATGGTTGCCGGGTTGGAATTCACCAGGACCACCCGGTAGCCCTCCTCGCGCAGGGCCTTGCACGCCTGGGCGCCGGAATAGTCGAACTCGCAGGCCTGGCCGATGACGATGGGGCCGGCGCCGATGATCAGGACACTTTCTATGTCGGTTCGTTTGGGCATTTATCTGTCTTCACCCATCAAGTGCATGAAGTGGTCGAACAGCGGCTTGATGTCATGGGGGCCGGGGCTGGCTTCCGGGTGGCCCTGGAAGCCGAATGCCGGTTGTTGTTTATGATGTATGCCCTGTACCGTGCCGTCGAACAACGAGCGGTGTGTGACCGTCAGGGTCTCCGGAATGGAATCTTCCGCGACGGTGAAGCCGTGGTTCTGGCTGGTGATCATCACCTTCCCCGTAGCCAGGTCCTGGACCGGGTGGTTGCCGCCGTGGTGGCCGAACTTCATCTTTACCGTATCGGCGCCGCAGGCCAGTCCCAGCAACTGGTGCCCCAGGCAGATGCCGAAGGTAGGCACACCTGCAGCCACGATGTCCCTGATTGCGCTTATGGCGTAATCGCAGGGTTCGGGGTCGCCGGGTCCGTTGGATAAAAACACGCCGTCAGGGGAGCGGGACAGCACCTCCGCCGCCGTCGTTATGGCCGGCGCCACCTCCAGATCACAACCCAGGTCGCAGAGAATGCGCAGGATGTTCTTTTTCACCCCGAAATCCATGGCCACGACTTTGTGTTTGCGCGACCCGGCAACCTGCCCGTAACCCTCTTCCAGGGACCAGACGCTTTCCTGCCAGTTGTAGTTCTGCGTGGTCGTGACTTCCCGGGCCAGATCCATGCCTTTCAGTCCGGGGAAGTCCCGGGCAAGCTCCAGGGCGCGGCCTTCTTCCAGCCGCTCGCCGGCAAGAATGCAGCCGTCCTGTGCGCCCTTGTCCCGGAGCAGGCGGGTCAGGCGCCGGGTATCGATATTGGCAATGGCGACGACCCGGTTGGCAGCCAGGTAGTCGGTCAGGGACTGTTCGTTGCGCCAGTTGCTCGGCAGGTAAGGCGCCTGCTTGATGATCATGCCGGAGGCGTAGACCCGGGCGGATTCCGTATCTTCCGAATTGAAGCCCGTGTTGCCGATCTGCGGCTGGGTAAAGGTGATTATCTGGCGGCAGTAGGACGGATCGGTGAGAATCTCCTGGTAGCCGGTGATCGATGTGTTGAACACCACTTCGCCCACTGCGGCGCCGTCAACACCGATGGAATCGCCGTAGAACAGGCTGCCGTCCGCGAGCGCGAGTAAAGCCGAATGACCCAAGAAATTCCTCCGCAGAAGCAATACACATACAAAACGGGAGCAACCTCCCGATTACTCCCGCTTACCGATGTTGTACAGTGTACTAAATCAGGGGGTTGGGTGTCGAGGGAATCATGTATTCGTTTTGACAGTGATATTTTTCTTCATCATCATGCTGTTATGGATACCGGCAAATTATCGGTGATTGTCCTGGCGGCGGGCGGTTCCAGCAGGTACGGCCAGTGTAAACAACTGGTCGAAATAAACGGTACCAGCCTGGTACGGCAAGCCGTCGACAAGCTTTCGGCGTTATTTCCTATTGACAGGATTACCGTCGTTATAGGGGCCAACGCAGAGGCAGTGGCGCAGTCTGTCAGCAACCTGCCGGTAAATGTCGTTCTCAACGAACACTGGCAACAGGGGCTGGCATCCTCTATCAAGGCGGGACTGAACAGTGTTGAACCGGATTGCCGGGCCGTGATGATTACCCTGTGCGACCAGGCACTGGTCACCGGGGAGCACCTGCGCCGACTGCT
>CAYOEQ010000109.1:0-7218 GCA_964402775.1 uncultured Enterobacteriaceae bacterium | reverse complement strand
GTATCGTGGCAAAGACAAGTTGATGATCGATGGCATTTCCTGCTGGCCGGTTGATGAGTTCCTGCGTAAGCTTGTTCCTGACCAATGGCCTGTAAGGGAGAAAGCCGTTTAATCAGGCATCACCCACTACAACGCTTGCCGGATAATATCGCAAATCCTGTTTTGCGTTTCCTCCTCCAGGTACGGATGCATGGGCAGACTCAGTACCGTTGCCGCCGACCGTTCGGAAACGGATAAATCAGGCACGCAAGGATAGCTGTCGTAGGCAGTCTGGCGGTGCAATGGCATGGGGTAATAGACCGCGCTCGGTACGCCCCGGCGTTTAAGTTCCTGGGCTATCGCATCACGTTCGCCCGACCGTATCGTATATTGCGCCCAGACGGAGGTACGTCCTTCACGAATCACCGGGACCTCGACCAGGTCTTCCAGCAGCGCCCCGTACCTTTGCGCAACCCGGTTGCGCAGGGCGATCTCTTCCTCGAATATCGGGAGTTTTTCCAGCAGTACCGCCGCCTGGATGGTGTCCAGCCTGCCGTTGATGCCGATGAGAGTGTTGTCGTACTTGTGCGCGCCCTTGCCGTGCACCCGCAGGCTTCTCAACCTGTCTGCGAGTTCATCGTCATCCGTGAACAGGGCGCCGCCGTCACCGTAGCAGCCCAGGGGTTTTGCCGGGAAAAAACTGGTGGCGGTCACTTCCGCCAGTGTTCCGACCTTGTTGCCGTCCAGGCTCGCGCCGAAACTCTGCGCGCCATCGGCGATGACGAACAGGCCATGCTCCCGGGCGAAACGGTTTATGTCCCCGTAAGCGCACGGCTGTCCGAACAGGTCAACCGGAATGACCCCGACGGGTTTCAGACCCAGGCGGGTTGCCGTCTTCAGCGCGGCGTCCAGGCCGGCCGGATCCAGTAAAAAACTGTCCGGTTCAACGTCCACGAAGACCGGTGTGGCGCCCAACAGTGCGACCGCCTCCGCGGCCGCGACAAAAGTGAACGCCGGGACAAAAACGGCGTGGCCGGGACCCGTTCCCCTGGCCATCAGGGCCATGAGCAGGGCATCGGTGCCGCTGGCGCAGGTTATGGCGTACCGGGCGCCGCTGACGCGGGCAAGCTGTTGCTCCAGTTCCCACACTTCCGGCCCCAGGATGTATTGGCCGTGCTCCAGCACCCGCTGAATCGCCTTTGCAACCCTGTCGCCCAGGCGTCGCTGTTGCGCCTTGAGGTCGATGAATTCGATGGTTTGCCGCGCCAACGTCAGTCCTCCGCCTCGAGCAGGCCGTCGCGGTTCAGGCGGTACTGTCTCCCCGTCTTCGGGCACACCAGGTCGTCTCCCAGCTTCTCGCCGTAATGCCCCACCCAGCCGACCTGTTTTGCAGGCGTTCCCGCCATCAGCGCGAACGGCTTTACGTCCCCGGTCACCACGGCGCCGGCCGCGATGAAACTGTACTGTCCGAGTTCGATGCCGCACAGGATGGTGGCATTGGCGCCGATGGTCGCTCCCTGCCTGACCCGGGTGTCGGCAAACTGGTCCTTCTTCTCCAGTTCGGCGCGGGGGTTGTTCACGTTGGTGAACACGCAGGACGGTCCGCAGAATACGCTGTCCTCCAGGGTAATCCCCTTGTAAATACTGACATTATTCTGGATCTTGCAGTGGTTGCCGATGCTCACATCGGGCCCCACCATCACGTTCTGCCCCAGGATGCAATTCTCCCCTATGCTGGAGTTGGCCAGGACATGGCTGAAATGCCAGATCCGGGTGCCCTTGCCGATCCGGCAATGACCATCGACCACCGCGGTTTCATGGATAAAACAGTCAGCCATTTGCTGTACCCCCGGACTCATGGTTCCCGCCTCCTGGCGCGTATGTTGTTTCAGTATGTCCTGTTCCGAAGCCTGTAACACCTTCAACACGCGGATCCCCTCGTTGCCGTCGGTGCGGCAGCTTGCGTTACCGGCAATGCAGTCCAGGAAATGGGCCAGTTCCTGCCGTAACGGCTCTGCCGGCGCCACGGCAATCGCCTCGGCTTCGGCCTTGTCCGGTGTGGGCAGGCTGTTTTCCCAGAGTATCCTGTGCCTGTAGATCTGCAATTTCTGTTTCCAATCCACGGTATCGTCAAACACCGCCATGCCGTCGTCACCGACGACGACCAGTTTCTGCTCCTTGTAAGGATGCAGCCAGGAAACAAAAACATGGGCGTTCTCCCCGCCGGGGAAAGACATGTGGGTCGTGGTCACGTCGGCAACCTGCGATTGGAGAAAAAAACTGCCCACGGCAGAGACCCGGTCCGGTTCCTCACCGACCAGCGACAGGATCATGGAAATGTCATGGGGCGCGAAGCTCCAGAGTATATTCTCCTCGCGCCGCACCTTGCCCAGGTTCAGGCGATGGGAATAGATGTGGCGCAGACGTCCAAGATCGCCCCCCGCAACCAGTTCCTTCAGCCGTATGAATGCAGGGTGGTACTGCAGCAGGTGGCCCACCATCAACACCCGACCCTGCTGTTTTGCCAGGGTATTCAACTCTTCGGCGGCATCCACGTTCAGGGCGACGGGTTTCTCGACAAACACGTGCTTCCCCGCCGCCAGCGCCTGCCTGGCGAAGTCCGAATGGGTCACCGCCGGCGTGGCGATGGCGACCGCGTCAACAGCTTCATCACGGAGAATATCTTCAAATGCAGGCGTACTGACCCGGTACTGCGCGCCGAATTGCCGCGCCGCTTCCGGGTCCGTATCGCACACCGCGGCCAGCGCCCCGAGATCGGCAAAATTGCGCACCAGGTTCCTGCCCCAGTAGCCGCAGCCGATGACGGCCACGCGCGCCGGCGTTTGTTCTGTCGTACTCATGAATAACCAGTCATCGGTGAAAACCGTCCGGCCAGAGGCAAAAACGCATTAACGCCCCACGCAGTGGTAATCGAACCCGGCCGCGCGCATGGTGTCCGGCTCATAGACGTTGCGCAGGTCCAGGAACACGTTGCCGCGCATGAGTTCCCTGACCCTGGCCAGGTCCATTCCGCGGTAGGCATTCCATTCCGTCAGCAACACCAGCGCGTCCGCCCCGGCCAGGGCCGCGTAGATATCATCGAAATACACCACGGATTCGGGCAGGATGCCCCTGGCCTCGGACATGGCCTGGGGGTCGTGCGCGTGCACCCTGACCCCGTTTTCGATCAGCTTGGGCAGGATGGACAGCGCCGGCGCGTCGCGCATGTCGTCCGTTTCCGGCTTGAAGGCCAGGCCCAGCACCGCGAGGGTCATGCCGCTTTCGCTGCCGCCCAGGGCGCTGCGGATCTTGCTGATCATGCGCGCTTTCTGAGCTTCGTTCACTTCCATCACCGCTTCCACGATGCGGCTGGTCACGTTGTTCTCCTGGGCGATGCGCACCAGCGCCCGGGTATCCTTGGGGAAACAGGAACCGCCGTAACCGGGTCCCGGGTGCAGGAACTTCCTGCCGATGCGTCCATCCAGTCCGATACCCCTGGCCACCGCGTGGACGTCGGCGTCCACCGCTTCGCACAGCGCCGACATCTCATTGATGAAACTGATCTTCGTGGCCAGGAACGCGTTGGCCGCGTACTTGATCAGTTCGGCGCTTTCCAGACCGGTCACCACCATGGGTGTCTCGATAAGGTTGAGAGGCCGGTACAACTCGCGCAGCGCCTGCTCCGCCCGCTCCGTTTCGACGCCGATGACCACCCGGTCCGGGCGCATGAAATCCGACAATGCCGCGCCTTCGCGCAGAAACTCGGGGTTGGAGGCCACATCGAAATCGGCTTCGGGGTTTTCTTCCATGACGATGCGTTTGACGTTGCGCGCGGTGCCGACCGGCACCGTGGATTTGTCCACTATCACCGTGTAGCCCCGCAGCCAGGGCGCGAGTTCCCGCACTGCCTGGTACACGTATTTGAGGTCTGCATGGCCGTCCCCGCGCCGGGACGGCGTGCCGACCGCGATAAACACCAGGTCACACTCCCCAATCGTCTCGTCATAACCGTCCCGGAATATGATCCTGCCCTGTTCCAGGTTCTTGCGTATGAGGTCCGCCAGTCCCGGCTCATAGATGGGCACGACCCCATCACTGAGCCTGCGGACCCGGTCGCGGTCATTGTCGATGCAGGTAACGCCGGCGCCGAATTCGGCAAAGCAGGCGCCGGAAACCAGCCCGACGTAGCCGGCGCCGACCATGGCGACATTCATGATTTGTCACCGGTTATGATCACAGCCTCATCACCCGGATGCCTGCCGGCGCGGTTTCCCGGTCCAGCCGGCCCTTGACGTCATACACGATCCCGCCTTGTCCCTTGAGCAGGTTGCTGATCCGGTCCCAGCCCTTATCCAGGTAAACGGCGTGCGGTACGGCCAGGATCACGACATCGGCCGGCCGCAACGACTGCAGATCGACCAGTTCAAGCCGGTATTCATCCCGGACCCTGTCAGGGTCCGCGTGCGCGTCATTGATCTGCACCGGCACGTTATACTGTTTGAGTTCATTGATGATATCGATGACCCGGGTATTGCGGGTGTCGCCCACGTTTTCCTTGAAAGTCAGGCCGAGCACGGTGACCAGGCTATTTTTTGGCGCAAGACCGGCCTGGAGCATCGCTTTCACGACCTGCGCCGCGATAAAGTTGCCCAGGCCATCGTTGATGTTGCGCGCAGTAAGGATCAGGTCCGGGATGTAACCGCTCCTGGCGGCACGGTAGGCCAGGTAATACGGGTCGATGCCGATACAGTGGCCGCCTACCAGGCCGGGTGAGAATTGCAGGAAGTTCCATTTCGTGCCGGCTGCTTGCAGCACGTCGTTGGTATCGATCTCCAGCTTGTCGAAGATCAGCGCCAACTGGTTCATCAGCGCAATGTTGACATCGCGCTGGATGTTCTCGACCACTTTCGTCGCCTCCGCGACCCGGATGGAGGACGCTTCATAAACACCCGCCGTGACCACACTCTCGTATACATGAACGACCACGTCAAGCGCGGCGCGGTCCCCGGCCGACACGATCTTTATGATATTGGTAAAGGTGTGCTCCCGGTCACCCGGATTGATGCGTTCCGGGGAATAGCCCAGGTGGAAATCCGTGCCGCACACGAGGCCGGATTCCCGCTCCAGTATCGGTGCGCAGATCTCTTCGGTAGCGCCCGGATAGACGGTGGATTCATAGACGATGATATCGCCGCGCTTGATGACGCGTCCGAGCATCTCCGATGCGGCAGTCAGGGGCCCCATGTCCGGGTTTTTCGCATCGTTTATCGGCGTCGGCACGGCCACGATGTGAAAATCGGCCTGCTCGAGTTGCCTGCTGTCCGTGGTGAAAATGATCTGCGCCGCCGCCAGTTCGTCCGGGGCAACCTCCCCGGTGCTGTCCCGCCCCTGTTTCAGTTCCGTAATGCGCCGTTCATCGATATCAAACCCGACCACCTCATCCAGGCGGCCGAACGCGACGGCCACGGGCAGACCGACGTAGCCCATGCCGATAACGGAGACTTTCCTGTTCTTATTCATTCAACCCTATAATACCTTTTATACCACGCAATGAACCGTTTTATACCCTGTTCCAGCGTCACACCGGGGACAAAATCAAATTCTTCCCGCAGTCTCGACGAGTCCGAGAGAGTATCCAGCACGTCGCCGGGCTGTACGCCGGTGTATTCAAGCACGGCCTTCCTGCCGGTCGCCTGCTCGAGCGTCCTGATGTAATCCAGCAGGTTCACCGCGTGCTGGTTGCCGATATTATAAATCCGGCATCTTGCCGGTCCTGATGCCGCATCAGGCCGGACCGCGTCCCAGTCTTCATCCCTGTCCGGCGCCCGGTCCGTGATCCTCAGCGTCGCCTCCACCACGTCATCGATATAAGTGAAATCCCTGCGGTGTTCTCCCCGGTTGAACACCTGTATGGGTTCCCCGGCGTATATCTTCCCGGCGAACAGCATGGGCGACATGTCCGGCCTGCCCCAGGGGCCGTAAACGGTGAAATAGCGCAGCCCGGTCACGGGCATGTCATACAGGTGGCTGTAACTGTGCGCCATCAGTTCGTTGGCCCGCTTGGTGGCGCCGTACAGGGAGACCGGGTGCACGGCCTGATCCGATTCCGCATAAGGCAGATTCTCATTGGCGCCGTAAACCGAGCTCGACGAGGCATACACCAGGTGCTCCACCCCTGCGGCGCGGCAACCTTCCAGGACATTCAGGAAACCCTCAATATTGGCGCTGATGTAGCTGTGCGGATGGCTGATGGAGTAACGCACCCCCGCCTGCGCGGCCAGGTGCGCCACCCGCCGGGGGGCAACCTCCCTGAACAGGTTTTCCATTTGCGCCCTGTCCGAAATATCCAGTTTCCTGAAACTGAAGGTGTCGAATTCCTCCAGTAACGCCAGCCTGTCCCGCTTCAACCCGGGGTCGTAATAGTCATTCAGGTTATCGACCCCGATGACTTCATCGCCCCGCGCCAGCAGCCGCCTGGACAATGCCGCGCCAATGAACCCGGCGCAACCGGTAATAAGGATCCCCATGCTGACTTCAACTGCACAAAATGAATATATACCCGACAGGTGATCCTGCCATTTTACAGGAAAACGCCGTTGGCTTCATGGAAGGGCCTGTAGTATGCTTGGCAGACTTCATCTTACGACCTGCTGATTTCCATGCGTTACAGATACCCGGTTGTGTTTCTTATCGCTGGGACAGTCGCATCCGTCGCCTGGGCGGACAAGGCGCCGCTATTGCTCTCCTGTAACGGTGTGCCGGAGACCGACCCGGCAATTGTGGCTTTGCTCTGCGATGCATTGGCGCAAGAACTGGACAAACGTAAACCGGACCGCGTGATCCGGCGCAGCGCAGCGCCGGACCCCCTCCCCGGGCGGGCCTGGGACGTGGTCCTCGAGGTCACCCGCACCGAAGACTATCACTGGGAAGCGCGGCTGGTATGGGCAAAAACCCGCCGCAAGGGCGACGCCGAACGCACCACCGGGCCGGACGTCGAAATTTTCGGCATGGACGCGCCGCTGGGCCAGGGGGCTTACCCACATTTCGTCCGCAGTCTTTTGAAAGTGAGCAAGCCGGAATTTCTGGCGTCCCCTAGGGGAGTCGAACCCCTGTTGCCGCCGTGAAAGGGCGGTGTCCTAGGCCTCTAGACGAAGGGGACAGGTGAGATCCTGGTGGAGCCAGACGGGATCGAACCGACGACCTCTACAATGCCATTGTAGCGCTCTCCCAACTGAGCTA
>CAYOEQ010000108.1:0-7257 GCA_964402775.1 uncultured Enterobacteriaceae bacterium | reverse complement strand
GTTGAGAAAAGCCTGGTCGAGTTCCGTGCCTGAGGGGTCTACGACCGTGGCGTATGCTGTTTTGCCGTTGGAACCATCGTTAAAATCATCGAATCCCATCTCGATAACATTTTCCAGGTCGAGAGTCGCCGAGAAATCATGGAACACGCTGGTCTCATAGCCCAGAAACGTCCTTAACGTTGAGGCATCGGCATTCCTGAGCGGCGCGCCCGTTCTCGCCGTCCTGTCGTCGTTTACATGTTCAAACCGGTAGCGCAGGGATAAATGAAGTTTTCCGCCGGTAAGCGCATCAGCAATTGAAGCGGCAGGCATTTCCGGTGGGATCAAAATTAAGGCAACGAAGGCTGATAATGCATAAATTAACTTCATGAAAGGAAAATGCCCCCGTTTCCAGCGTCTTATCGACACGTTGAGTATACCCCAAGTTACACGTGGGTATTTGATACAGGACACCCAAGTAAAATACAGGACACCCATATAATTTACTTGGGTGTCCTGTATTTTACTTGGGTGTCCTGTATTATCGTCCTGTATTATCCGCCAGGAAAAATTTGACTGAAAGAGTACTGGTCTACGCAGTGCATGCCTGTTAGTTGTATAGTATCGGGCATGACAAACCCTGTTCCCTATATAACCGATTTCAGGAATTACGTTGATGCCCTGGTAGCCAGGAACGAAGTACACCTGGTTGAGAGGGAGGTGGACCCCCGTTATGAACTGGCCGCGGTGGTTGCGCGCTCGCAGAAGCAGAGCGATTGGCCCATCCTGTTCAGGAACGTCAGGGGAAGCAGCTTCCCGGTGGTCGCCAACGTCTACGGAAGTTTCAGCCGTATGGCCGAACTCGTGAACGCGGGAGACAAGGGCCTGAACGAGCGCTGGCGGGAAATCATCGATACCCTGCCGGCCCATTCCTGTGATTACATAAAGGAAGTACCGGTTCCCGGCGGCCTCAGGACCGGGAGTTTGCATGATCTGCCCGGCATCACCTGGCGGGAAAAGGATGCCGCGCCCTATATAACGGCAGGTGTTTTCCTGGCGCGTGACCCCGAAACGGGGATACCGAACCTGTCCTTCAGCCGCTGCATGATGCTGGGGGATGACAGTAAAATGCATTGCTGTATCGATTCGCCCCATGACCTCGCCAAATATCAGGCCAGGGCAGAGGCGAGGGGCGAGGCCCTGGAGGTGGCCGTCCTCATCGGCGCGCCGCCGCCGGTATTCCTGGCCGCGGTGACGGCCCTGCCCATCGGTGCGGATGAAATGCAGCTTGCGGCCCATATTGCGGGAGGTCAGATTGAGATGTGCCCGTGCGAGCACATAGGCCTGCTGGCCCCCGCGGCCACGGAGATCGTTATAGAAGGTACCATCCGGCCCGGCGTGCGCGTGGAGGACGGACCGTTCGGCGAGTTTCTGGGCTACTATTGCGAGACCAACAAGGACGCCTATGTGCTCGACGTACATAACGTGAACCGGCGCAGGGACGCTTACTACCACGGTCTGCTGTGCGGCGCACGGGAAGACCTGACCGCCCTTGCGGTTTCCTGGGGCGGGCGTATTTATCGCGGGCTGGTAACCGAACTGCCCGGCATCCTCGACGTGACCATCAACCCGACCATGTACGGCAGTATCGTCAGGATAGACAAGCAGTACGACGATCATCCGCGGGAAGTCATCGACGCCGTATTCAGGCTCAGTCCCGCCTATAACCGCATGTGCATCGTCGTCGACAGGGACATCGATATCCATGACCTGGGGTCCGTCTGGTGGTCTTTCCTCACCCGCGGCAATCTCGATACCCGCACCCATGTATTTCCCGGGTTGCCGGGCATGGAAAACTCCAACTATCTGGTCAGCGGCTATATCGGCATCGATGCTACGATGGAAGCCGGACGGGACCTGGTTCGATCATCAACACCGGGGGAGGAAGAGATCGACTTGAAACGCTATTTCAAAGGGGGACAGAATTGAATTCTGTCCCCGCAGTGTGTGGCTCTGAACATGGCAATATCAGGTTGAAAGAGTACTAGGGTGAGCGTGCAACCCCCATCAACTGCCGGGCACCGGATCGCCATCGACGTGGGCGGCACGTTCGTCGATTTCGTCCTGCTTGACGAGGCCACGGGGGAGATCACGCTGGAGAAACAGCCGTCGACGCCGGAGCGCATCGTCGAGGAGGTCGGCGCGGGCATCAGCCGGCTGCCCGTCAGGCTGTCCGGGGTGGGACGTATTTTTCACGGCACTACGGTGGTGGTGAACGCGATTGTGCAGGAGCGGGGAGTGCAGGTCGGCCTGCTGACTACAGCCGGGTTCCGCGATGTACTGGAGATCGGACGGGGTTCCCGCCCGGAAATCTATAATCCCCACTACAGCGCGCCTCCCTGCCTGGTCCCCCGCTACCTGCGCCGGGAAATTCCGGGACGCCTGGGCGCTGCCGGTGAGGAAGTGGTTCCCCTGGACCTGGATGCCGTCGACCGTGAGTCCGACCTGTTGGCCGGGCACGGCTGTGCAGCCATAGCCATCTGTTTCCTGCACAGTTATGCCAACCCCGAACATGAACGGCGGGCAGCTGAACGGATCAGGGAACGGCACCCCGGTATTGCCGTCTCTGCTTCCCATGAACTGGTTGGTGAATGGCGTGAATTTGAAAGGACTTCGACCACTGTGCTGAATGCTTACGTACAGCCGCAGTTTGCAAACTACATCGGCAACATGACACAGCGGCTGGAAGCGAACGGCTATGCATCGCCCCTGGCGATGATGCAGTCCAACGGCGGCGTTGCAGCCGCCGACCGGGCCGCCAACAGGCCGATTACGACACTTGAATCCGGCCCTGCGGGTGGCGTTATCGGCGCCGAAGCCCTGGCCGGAGAACTCGGGTTGGAGAACCTCATCTGCTTTGACGTAGGAGGCACGACGGTCGATGTCGCCCTGATTGACCATGGCGAGATTATTGAACGTTCCCAGACCTTCGTAGCGCGGCGGCCGGTCATGGGGCCCACCATCGACATTTCCTCAGTAGGCGCCGGAGGCGGTTCCATCGCCTGGGTTGACCAGCGCGGCGCCCTGCGCGTGGGCCCGCGAAGCGCCGGCGCCGCGCCGGGGCCGGCCTGTTTCGGCCACGGCGGTACGGCACCTACAGTGACGGACTGCCACCTGCTGCTGGGGTATCTCGATGCCGGCACCTTTCTCGGTTCACGCATGCAACTTGACGAGGCGGCTGCCCAGCGGGCGGTATCGGACCTCGCCCGAGAACTCAGCCTGCCGGTGGAGGAAACGGCCCTGGGCGTGCTCAAGATAGCGGCAACCAACATGACCAACGCCATCCGTTCCATCACAGTTGAAAAGGGGCTGGATCCGCGAGACTACTCATTGCTGTCCTACGGTGGCGGCGGTGGCCTGTTCGCCGCCGCAGTCAGCGAGGAACTGGGAGTAAGGTCTGTCATCGTGCCGCGCGCCCCCGCTAACTTTTCCGCCTGGGGCATCGTTTGTTCGGATTACCGGGAAGATAATTCCCGGACTCTGGTGCGTCCTTTTACGGGAGAGCACCTGGATGAGATGCTGGAAGCTATCGCGGCCATGAAACGGGAGAACCTTGAGCGGTTGCACGGCTACGGTTTCGACGAGGGGGAAATCCTGTCGGACACGCGCCTGGATGTCCGTTTTGCCGGCCAGGAGTTCACCGTCACGGTGCATGCCGATGAGGTCTGGCTTGGGGAGCCCGGCGCAGTCCTGGCAGGTGTGCGCGACAGGTTCGTGGCGCTGCACCGGCGGCTTTACGGGCACGGGGAGCAGGATGCGCCCCTGGAGATCGTGACCCTGCGGGTGCGTTCCGTCGGGCAGGTTGCCAGGCCCTCCTGGCCCGAATGGCCGGACGGGGAGGCGGCCCGGTCCCGGGTAACGAGGAGTACCTGTTTCTCCCTGGCGGCAGGCAAGCAGGCCGTACCCGTTTATCACCGGGATGAACTGGTCCGGGACCAGCAGGTCAGGGGACCTGCCATCGTGGAGGAATGGGCCACCACCACCGCCGTCCCGTCGGGCTGGACTCTGGCCGTGGACCGGATTGGAAACCTTGTACTTACGCAAATATTCTAAGAGGTGATTGTGCCATGTCTGAGTTGGATATCATCACTGCTGAAGTCATCCGCAACGGCGTCGTTGCCGCGGCCAGGGAAATGGGCACCACCCTGGTGCGCACCGCCTACAACCCCCTGCTGTATGACGTACAGGACTTTGGCCTTGCCATCGTCTCGCCTCGTTGCGAAACCTGGGCCGAAGCGCCGGGCATGACCGTATTCGTCGGGGCGTTGCCTCACACAGTCGGTTCGGGCATCGGGAAATACGCTGTCGACGGTTTTACCGAAGGGGATATCATCATTGCCAACGATCCCTATACCACGGGCAACCACATCTCCGACGTGTCCATCTACATGCCGGTGTTTTTCGAGGGCAGGTTGCTGGCGTTCACCGCATCCGTTGCCCACTGGGCGGATATAGGCGGCAAGACCCCGGGCGGCTGGTGTCCCGATTCCGTGGACGTGTACCAGGAAGGCATTTGCTTCGCCCATGAAAAAATCGTTGTGGCCGGGGAAAAGACGGAGGGACTCTGGGGGATGATCCGCAGTAATACCCGTTATCCTGATATCGTCATCGGCGATATGCAGGCCCAGATCGCCGCCTGCCGCCAGGGCGCGGAGCGCCTCAGGGTCCTGTGCGCGAAATACGGCATAGACACGGTGAACGATGCCATGGAGTTCGCCATAGACAGCACCGACAAGGATACCCGCCGCCAGGTGCGCGCCATACCTGACGGCGTCTATGAGGCGCGCCAGATGATGGACCATGACGGGGTGGCGTTAGGCGAGTCCTTCCCCATCGCCATCCAGGTCCGGGTGGACAACGATGAAATTTTCGTGTCCTTTAACGGCACCAGTCCTGCCAGGGCCGGTCCGGTCAACGCGCCGGAATACTCGATCCGCAGCGTGGTGCGCGCGGCCATCAAGGGGATAATATCGCCGGCAGAACCGTCCAACGAAGGGGACTTTCGCTGCATCCGTTTTGACATACCGCCGGGTCTGGTTATCAGCCCGGAGCGCCCGGCGCCGGTTGATTCCTACGGTTATGTGTGCAACGCCTGCTTTGAATTGACCATGCGCTCTCTGGCCGGGGCGGTCCCGGACCGTTGTATCGCCGGCGGCGCCACCCTGTGCATGCCCACCATTTCCCGCGTAAATCCCCGTGACGGCAGGCCGTTCATACTCAGCGATCCATTCGACGTGGGCAACGGCGCCCGGCCCTATGCGGACGGACCGACCATGGCCATCAACGTAATGGGCGACGTGCCTAATTCCCCGGCAGAGGTGGTGGAAATGCGCTACCCGTTGCGTATCGAACGTTTCAGCCTGCGCGAGGAGGTCGCCGGTCCCGGTCGTTACCGCGGCGGCGCCGGGATTTACCGCGACTACCGGGTTCTCGAGGACGGCGTTACACTGTTCACGGCGCATGAGAACACCCGGGAAACTATTGCCGAAGGCGCCGATGAGGGTGGCGCCGGCGGGCCGGCCGGGGTGGTGATCAATCCGGGTACGGACCGGGAGGAAATCCTCAGTGACCGGGGTGGATACACGGGCCGGCTGCGCGCCGGCGATGTCATCGGCATGCGTAGCGGCGGTGGCGGCGGTTGGGGGAATCCGGCAACCCGCGACCCGGAAAAAGTGCTTGCCGACGTGCGGGATGAACGCATTACGATTGAACAGGCGAAGGCAGTTTACCGGACTGTCATCAACAACGACAACTGTATCCCGGTTCTGGACATCGAGCAGACCGGGCAATTGCGAAAGAGTACTAGAACATGATCGAATTTACGGGTTGCGGCATCGTGCCGGGCGTTACGCGTGCGCAGGCCGTGGAAAGTGACCGGGACCTGCCGTCACAGGCGGACGCGGTCGTCATCGGCGGCGGGTTGCTCGGCTGTATCACCGCACTGGACCTGGCGGAGAGAGGCGTCAGTGTCGTGCTGTGTGAGAAAGGCGTGGTCGCAGGCGAAGCCTCCGGGCGGGCTGTCGGTCTTGTAGAATATGAATTGCTGTCGCCCATCAAGATGGAACTCATTGCCCGCTCCATCGAACTCTGGCATGCCATGCCGGAGCGGCTCAGCGGCGACATCGGTTATGCAGGGCCGGGCCTGATCAGTCTTTACAAGGAGGAAGAACCGGCGGAATTTACCGCGGCATGGCTGAAAGACATGCAGGGCCAACCGGGAGTGGAGGCGCGCATGTTGACGGACAGGGAGATTGGCGTCCTTGACCCGGCCCTCGGCAGCGGGTGGCATAGCGCCCTGCACCAGGTCAATGGCGCGGCCATTGAACCTTGCCTGGCGGCGCCGGCCATTGCCCGGGCCGCGCGGGCGAAGGGAGCAACGTTGCTGCAGTCTTGCGCGGCGCGGAGCATCGAACGCCAGGGCGGCGCGGTTAGCGGCGTCATCACGGAAAAAGGCAGTATAAAGACCGCCAACGTGATCATCGGCGGCGGAGTCTGGTCTTCCATGCTGGCTGCACACCTGGGTTTGGAACTGCCGCAGATGATGATATTTGCGGAACAGTGCAGTGTCGAACCTGTAGCGGGCGGTCCGGCCATCGCGGGCATGACCCCCGCCGGCTACTATCGGCGCGAACCCGACGGTGGTTACCTGTTTGGCGCCGCCGCCGGCCGCATTCCAATAACGATGTCCATAGTGAAGAATCTCCGCAAGCTCATGTCCGCGCCGACGGACGTGGATCAGGACATGAGCCCGGTGGTCAACCTGCGCACCTTTTTCTGGGACCTCAAGGCCAACCGGAAGAGGCCGGAAAACCGGGTTTCCGTATTCGAGGAAAACCGTATCCTGCAACCTGAGCCCATCAGCGGAATTACCGAACGGACCGTTACCGGCATGCAGGATCACATTCCCGCCTTTGCCGATTGCAAGGTGCGCGAGGTTTACACGGGATCCCTGATGTCCACCATCGACAACCTGGGGGTCATTTCACCGGTCGGCAGCATCCCCGGACTTTACATCGGCGCCGGTATGCTCTACGGCCTGACCATGAGCGCGGCCGCGGGCGAGGCGCTGGCGGACATGGTTACCGGCAATGAGCCGAAATTCGACATTTCGCCGTATCGTTACGAGCGCTTCTCGGATGGTTCGGAGTTTGTGTTTCATCCCTAGGTCGATTTCAGGAGCGAGAACAACTCCGCGCGGGTGCTGGCGTTGGACCGGAA
>CAYOEQ010000107.1:0-7260 GCA_964402775.1 uncultured Enterobacteriaceae bacterium | reverse complement strand
CCCCCGGTCTTCACAATGTGCTCTTATCGCCCTGAAACATTGCGCATTGGCAATATGGGCACAATTCCAAGTGAGCAGGTAATCCATCTCATTCACACATGCCAACCCGATATGCAGGGCGTCAGTCGCTGCCTTGGCCGGCACAATCCGGCTGCTGATTAAACTCTCTGCGAAGTTTATCACGGTATCGGTAACATCGAGTAACCGGGTTGCATTCAGGCAGAATAAATCCTATGATTGACTCATGAGCGAAGCGATTGCATTTGATACCCACCGGTTTGTGAAGCGGCTGGTCGAGACCGGGTTCACCGAGGTACAGGCCGAAGTTCTGGCTGATGAGCAGGTGAACCTGCTGAACGGCAACCTGGCCACGAAGAAGGACCTGTTGGAACTCAAGGCCGACCTCCTGAAGTGGATGATAGGCGCCCTGATTGCCCAGGGCGGGCTGGTGGTTGCACTGGTAAAGCTGTTGTAGTCACTGAGTGCATTCCAGCAGCAAAGGATATATACTGTCCATTATGAGTTCGGGCAGGAAGGCAACGCCTGTCCGGGCCGTTTTGATTCCCGGGCTTTCTAACGCTTCAAAACAAATAAAAAAGACAAAGCAAAATAAATCTGAAACAATACTTATGCATAAGGAAAGTAAATAGGGGCAGACTAAGTAATGCCATAACCAACCTTGGCGTAATGTTAGCGGGCACGGCATTAATTTGGGAATTATGGAGCAAAATCAGCAAGCCGGTGATTAACCGGCCTTCGCTATTTTCCGCCGAAGCCGCCAGGGGATAACCCGCTCCAGGAATGTCGGCTCCCTGTACTCGCTGTTATCCGGCTTCGCATCATGGGACATGACAGCCCCCATGACTTCCTCCATGTCCTCCAGCGTTACGTCCTTGCGCTCTACCTTGTCAAATTCCTCTTTGTTGAATTTCGATTTAGCCATTGTGTCTGCCTCCGGTTACAGTTGAAGTTTATCAATATCCCGCATTATCTCACTGGTTTTATCCAGCGCAACAATCATCATCCCATAATGTTGAATGTCTGAATTGGTAAGTGTCCTGCCCTTCCTGTCTTTCAGCCACTTCTGCGCGGGCTGATAGCCGCCGATATAAAAGGGACTTATGTATCAAAATCCGCAGACCCTCGCAGGCCGTGATCGCAGTGGTTAATCGGTAGTCTCCTATCCGGCTGGCCTCTTACGAGTAAGCCGGTACTTGGTATTGAGTTCCTTGCTTGTCGGTGTCCGGTTCTCGCCCTTCGCCTGTTTCCTTGTCGGCGTCAATATCTGTTTCATCGCGTCAAAGAAATCATCCACGCTCAGCGGACTGGATAAGTCCAGCGCCTCTATCTCGCGTTTCTTTCGTGCCATTGTCATGCTCCTCTGTGTTGTTACGGGTCAGCCGCCCTTTGTCTTGAATTTGCGCTTTTCCCTCGCCCTCATCTTCGCATCCTACGCCTTATCAGCCTTGCTCTTACCGAATAACAGGTTGAACAGCTTTGACCGCCGCTTGCGAAAGCCCATTAAGGACAGCAGGGATCTAGCCATTATGCCTCCTCATGCTGGTCTGTAACTGCGTATCTCATTGATAATATCATCCATATTGCCTGCTACCCACTCGTGCTTGTTATCAAATTTGTCATGGATATACTGCTCCGTTTCCCGGAACCAAGGCGTTTCCATCTTAAATTCCATTTTGTATTGCCGCTCCGGGTCCGAAGTCTGATAGGCGTTCAATCTTGATTTCCAGTTTTTTGCAATGCCTACCTTGTACTCGCCTGGATAATTCGGATGGGAGACGACATAGACATATTTCTGCTCCCTGTAATCTTCATCCTGGTCTGTCCGCTTCGGCGGGTCGGTTTTCAGATCAACAACAACATCATTCCCCTCAAAGATGCTGGCAGTTTCCTTTGCCAGCCGTTCCTGTACCAGTTCATAGGCTTTGATGGATATGTCTATGCCTATCCATGTGCGGCCCAGCTTTTCAGCCGCAATACAGGTCGTTGCACAACCGCAGAACGGATCCAGCACTACGTCACCCTCGTTACTGGATGCGGAGATGATACGCTCTAACAAGGCAAGCGGTTTTTGAGTGGGATAGCCGATGTGTTCTTTTGAGCGATTATTCACATTCTGAATATCGCTTATGAAGTCCGACACTGCTATCCCCTTTGACGCTGCAAGGTACCGCTTCAAGCGGGGATAGCCTTTTGAAGTCCAGTCTATCAACCCCGCTTCAGACAGCGCGTCCAGCCTGTCATGCACGCCTTCTATCTGTGCGTATCCGGGGATCAGGTTTGCGTCAATCCATTCCGCATAACCGCCGGTCTTGGGTATGCTCCAACACCGCCCGTTCGAGCCGGGGTCGTAGCCCTGCCACGGAGCCCCGGACTCCCCGTCAGATAATCCGGGGCCGGTCAGGTCCCCCACGCGATAGCGCCCCATGTTGTCCCTGTGCCGGTAATCACGTTCAACATAGGCGTCTCCCAGGGGAAGATACTGCGTGTGCCATACCGCATCATCAAACGCATAGAACAGCAGGCGGTCGGATACGCTTGCATAACGCTTTGCGTCACTGTGCGAACTGGTTCGTTTCCAGGACAGCTCATTTCTGAATTTGTCCTCCCCAAAAATGCAGTCCATTGTCGTTTTCAGGTAATGGGACATTGTGGGATCGCAATGCAGATAAATGCTCCCTGTCCGTTTCAGTACGCGCCGGCATTCGATTAACCGAACGGCCATGTACGCCAGGTAAGCGAAGTTATAGGGCCTGCCCACGCCCTTGATGCCGTTCAGGTAATGGAACAGTTCGGGTTCATCTTCTTCTATGGCCAGCAGCCACTCTTCCTTCAAATCATCCTCGCGGAAAATGTCCTTAAAGCCCGCGCCTTCGGCGCTGGAACCGATGGGCGCGATAAATTCCTTGTTTTTATTGAACGGCGGGTCCAGGTAAATCAGATCAATGCAATCCGAATTTATGCCCGGCAGAATATCAATGTTGTCATCACAGAAGATTGTGCGGTTCCCGACATTGCAGGCACTCACGAAATCAACTCCCTGTAAGGCACTCTTTTGCCGCCCATGCGGGACACAACGGCCAGCATCCGGTCGATGGTATCAACTTCGCAGTTACCCTCGTTCAGCCGGAAGGTCGCCTCATCGACATAACGCTGTAGGTGCTTGCGGGATACGTGGTGCCACGTTCCCGTGATAGAACGCTTGAATACCGCCCATACGGATTCGATGTTGTTCGTGTGAACGTCGCCCCGCGCATACTCGCCCGCGCCGTGTGCGACTGTCTCATGCTTACGCAGTACGTCGCCGATCACCTTGTATGCCCTTGCTTCATCGGTGTACAGGGTAGAACTGATCTTGATCTCCATAGCGACAAATGCGGCCACTGACCGGCTATCCTCGCCCTCTACCACTTCGGCCTTCGTCATGCCGCCGCGCTGCTTCATGCCCATAACCGGAGTCTTGCCGACTGTACCCCTGCCGGCATGACGCTTTTTGCTTTCGTGCTTGTTGCCTTCTTTCCCGCCGACATAAGTGGTGTCCATTTCAACGACTTTCTCTAGGATGAGATCGCCGGAGGAAAGCGCCTCACGGATGCGGTGAAGCATGTACCAGGCCGTCTTGTAGTCCACCCCTAACTCTTTGCTCAACTGCATGGCAGAGACGCTCTTACGGGCTGTCATCACGGAATAGATGGCAATTACCCAGTTCTGCAATGAAGACTTGCGGGAGTGCATGATCGTGTTAGTCGTTGCCGTGAAATGCTTGCGGCAAGGCTTGCACCAGTAGTGGTGCGGCTTGCTAGGCGGCGGTGCGGAAACATTCGTGCCCTTGCAGTGTGCGCACTTCGGCTGTCCCTTCCACCTGATTTTCTCCAGCCATTCAAAGCAGGCATCATCATCAGGGAACAGCTTGAACAGTTGTGCTAAACTGATCGTATTGGCAACTCGTTTTTTCATAACAGACATTTGCATCACCTCATTAATCATTTGCTGATTATTATAGTTCTTTATAAATCAAATGTCTAGCACTTTCGATAACTTTATTCACTTTTTTTGAGAAAAACATGGAATCGTTTAATCCGTTGTGGATTTTGGTTGCTCTAGGTATAGGAGCAATACTATTCAAGGCTGTTGTCTGGTATGCAGATGTCAATTCAGACAGGGGTGAGTTTAAGGATTTCATGTCTGAAATAAGGACTGAAATGAAGGAGGTTCAAGCCAAATTGAACCGGATACTGGGTGGACTGGCGCATCCTGTAACCACTAAAGACAGTCCAGTAGTACTGACAAAGGAAGGCGCGGACTTGTCGGAATGTATTGACGCCAAGACCATTGTTGACGAATTAGCGGCTAAGCTGTTTCCACGAATCAAAGGCATGGACAGATACCAGGTTCAGGAATTTTGTGAAGACTACTTCATAGACC
Source organism: uncultured Enterobacteriaceae bacterium (assembly GCA_964402775.1). Lineage (GTDB taxonomy): Bacteria > Pseudomonadota > Gammaproteobacteria > Eutrophobiales > Eutrophobiaceae > JAAXHV01. The sequence goes on along the minus strand of CAYOEQ010000107.1, from coordinate 2,817 downwards.
AACACAAGCCGGATGCTGATGTTGAAAGCAGGTGGCGGGATTGCGCTTACGACAAAGGCTTGAAGATGCACCACGTTCACCTTGTCCTTGCTGTTGAGTTAAGGGACAAGCTGCTGTCCATGCGCGGCCGTCCTAGAACCTGATCCTTGCTGATTTTGCTCCATAATTCCCTAAAAATTCTGACGAATTTCTTACTCTGACCCCTGAAGCTTTACTCTGACCCCGGAATTCAGGAGATTTCAGCCCTGACGGGTTTCTGTCCCCGGCGCCGCGCCTCAGCCTGGCCCGCGGGGGCGGTTACCCGTCGGTGCCGGTGCGGGGAGTGTCTGCGCCTCGCTCCGGCGGCTACTCCGGCCATGGACGCGGGCACCACAGGCCTTCCAGGAGTCCCTCAATGCGGCTGACGCGATCGGACAAGGTCTTGACCTCTGCGGCCAAACCGTCGATGCGATTGTCCAGACGCTGGCCCAGGGTCTTGATGGCCTCGTCCAGGCGCTGGCCCTGGGCCTTGATGTCCATCCGCAACCAGGCAAACAGGGCGATGATAAGCCCGGCCAGGGCCAGGGTGTCGGTGGAAATATCCATAGCGTCAGCATAGCACAGCCCCGCCATTTTCCACAAATCAACTAACATCACCACCGATCCTGCCATCGACCGGGATAATGAGGATTTTACTCCACCTGTCTTAATCCGAGTCGGCGGGAACTGCCGTACTTCAACGGTCCCGGACTTTCCGCGCAGATTGTGGTTCTAAACCTGCCCCCCTTTGTCCCTGAACGCGTCAATGATCAGCAGCAATGCCCCGGCCGTGATGGCGGAATCTGCAATATTGAACACCGGCCACGACCACTTGTCGTAATAGACCTCGATGAAATCAATGACGTAGCCGTATTGCAGCCGGTCCCACAGGTTGCCGGCGGCCCCGCCGATAACCAGGGCCAGGGCGCAGGCAAGCACTGCGCGGCCGGCCGGCAGACGCGCCAGCCAGACCAGCAGGACAACGCTGATGACTGTGGTCAATACGATGAAGAAGTAACGCTGCCAGCCGCCTGCGTCCCGCAGGAAGCTGAAGGCGGCGCCGGGATTGTGCACCAGGGTCAGGTTGAAGCCCGGGAACACCGGCTGCGCCTGGTTCAGGGCCAACCACTGTATGGCTGCGTTCTTGCTCACCTGGTCGAGGATGATGATCGCCAGCGTGACCCAGAGCCAGCGTAAATTCGCAGTTTTCATGTAACCGCCCGCTTCCCTGTACTGGTTGGCGGGTTGTTCCGGGGTGGTTTCTCTGTCATGGTGGCGGCGTTGCCGTTGAGTGCGGACCGATCGATCTGGCGGGCCCGTTTATTCTTTAAACCTGACCGGCAACCCGCTCCTCAGCCTGGCCCGCGGGGGCGGTTACCCGTCGGTGCCGGTGCGGGGGGTGTCTGCGCCTTGCTCCGGCGGCTGCTCCGGCCAGGGACGCGGGCGCCACAGGCCTTCCAGGAGTCCCTCAATGCGGCTGACGCGATCGGACAAGGTCTTGACCTCTGCGGCCAAACCGTCGATGCGATTGTCCAGACGCTGTCCCAGGGCCTTGATGTCCATCCGCAGCCAGGCAAACAGGGCGATGATGAGCCCGGCCAGGGCCAGGGTGTCGGTGGAAATATCCATAGCGTCAGCATAGCACAGCCCCGCCATTTTCCACAAATCAAAGCATTTTCCAATATGAAATGAGCCTGAAGGGCGGACACTTAACATTATCGTAAATTGACCCTGCTTCTATTCCTGCCCCCCCGTTCGTCATTTGTTCGTAACATTTGTAACACCCTGTTTCAATTCTGTTAAAATAGGACGATTACATGAAATATTGGTTCAGATGAATACTGTTATTTATGATAAACTTTACAAATCCCGCGGGAAAAAACCTGACGCCATTGAAAAGGACATCAACGCGCCCTGCGTGGTTCGTTTTACCCCCCCCCCGCTAAATACAAGCGCTTACACACGGGTTATAACCGGCTGCCCACCCTGCGGAGCAAGCCCCGGATTTGCTAACCGCGCATAATCCGGGTCACCCGATTCTCATCAGATGAGCGACAGCATCATGCGCGTTATCTTATCTGAGGCCTGTCGTTCCATCGCATGGACTGCCCGGGCCTGCTCTTATGCTGCCGGGTATTTACTGCTGGCAACCTGCCTGACCGTGCTGCCGTTCGGAGTGGCGGCCCAGTCGGCGCCGGTTTCCATCACGGCAGACCAGACCGGCAATGACCTGACAGAGGGGGACACCGCAACCTTTACCGTAAGCAGGCGCGGGGACACATCACAGGAGTTGCGCGTGAATTACGCGACCGGGAACGGCAAAGCGGGCGTCGGAGACACCGGATTGCTCGATTATGCGGAAGCGGGAAAAGACTATACGGCTACCTCAGGCACCCTCGTGTTTCCGGCAGGAAGCTCCCAATCCCAAATGATTTCGGTGCCGACGCTCACCGACAGCGAATATGAACCGCGCCACTTTTTCCATGTAAGGGTATCGGGCAGCTACAACGACGGAGGCAGCACTGTCAGTTTTGAGCAGGCTGCCGATATGAGGATCAATGAGAAAGAGGTGAGGCTGCTTACCCTCTCGCCGGTTTCGACCGTGACCGTGGCCTCGGGCAGTTACCCCGAATTCGCGGCGGCGGAAGGAGGACAAAATGTACTGACAATCACTCTTGACAAAACTGTTCCCTATGATCTTGAGATTACCTACAACGTCGGCGAGAACACGTCGTTCGGAAGCGCTACAGGAGACGATTACACGATTGTAAGAAACGGCAAGTCGACAATACGTGCAGG
>CAYOEQ010000106.1:0-7305 GCA_964402775.1 uncultured Enterobacteriaceae bacterium | reverse complement strand
TGGACGTCGGTTGCGGCAACGGCTATTACGGCTGGCGCATGCTGGGCGCCGGCGCAAAACGGGTAGTCGGGACCGACCCCACACTCCGTTACGTCATGCAGCAGCGCGCCGTGGCAAAATACCTGCCTGACGCCCCCTTCGATATCCTGCCGCTCACGCTGGAGACCCTGGTTGCTGATGGGGCCGTGTCCGTATTGCCCGCCGGCGGGTTCGATACCGTGTTTTCCATGGGCGTCATTTACCACCGGCGCGATCCGGAAAACCATATACGTGACCTGTTGAAGTTCCTGCGCCCCGGCGGCCAACTGGTGCTGGAATCGCTGATCATCGACGGGAAATTTGGTGACCTGCTGCAACCCGGCGACCGCTACGCCAGGATGAGGAACATCTGGGCCATCCCCTCCATCGCCACCCTGAAAAACTGGCTGTCCGATGCGGGCCTCACTTCAATCGAAGTTGCCGATGTCTCCGTCACAACCCCTGCCGAACAGCGGGTCACGGAATGGACCTTCGAGCAGTCCCTGTCGGACTTCCTGTATCCGCAAAATCCCCGGCTTACTGTCGAAGGCTACCCGGCTCCAAAACGGGCAATCATGATATGTACAACGTGTTGATTGAAGCTATATACTAATGCAAGGTGTCACAATTAAGGGAAACTCTGATTAAGTCAGAGCTTCCTAAGAAGTAACTTAGCCATCCCCCTGCGCGACTCTCCCCTGCCACTCTTCCTGGGTGATGACCCCGCCCTCTTTCTCAGCGCGCCCCTGATCCCTGGCCGGCAGCACCTCCTGAATCATATCGATATGCTTCCAGCCCGCCAGCGGCGTCGCACATTCGGTCCTGGGTACGTATTTTGACGGGTCGACTTTCTGATACTTGTGCACGTAACGCGGACAGTTGACAAAGATCTCCGATACCTTGACCCTGACGATCAGGTCCGCCTCCTTGTACAGGTCCATGGCCGGGTCATCGTCGTGAAGCGTGGCCTCGCCCTGCAACCGCAACCGGTGCGGGACCTCGAAACTGATGAACAGCATGCCGATATTCGGGTTGCCCCTGATATTCCCCATGGACAGGAACATGCCGTTGCCGTCGTAGCTGGGAAACACGACAGTCGTGTCGTCCACCACCTTGACGAAGCCCGGATCGCCGCCCTTGTAGGAGACGGTGGGCCTGCCCTTGTGGTCCACCGAACTCAGGAAGAACATGTCGCGGCTTTCGATGAAATCCTTGTGCGGACCGACCACTTCCGTCTCCATTGCAACTTTCTCGATAGCATCGGCCAGGCGCAGGGAATCAAACTGTTCCTGCAACGCCCGGTGGTTGTCACCATATAATCGACTCATAATTATTTCCTCGTTGTTTCAGATTTGTTGTTCTGCCGTCACCGGCAACAGGCTGTCCTCGCCGGCGCATACTTTTTTGATCACCCGGTATGCAATGATGCCGGCGATGATGTTGCCGGCAGCGGCGCCTGCGAACATGCCTGTTATTCCCCAGATCAGGCCGCCAATATAAGCCAGCGGCAGGTACAAGGCAATCAGCCTGATGATGATCAGGAACAGGCCGAGCCTGGGGCGCCTCAGCACGTTAAGCGAAACCATGACCAGGATCACCACGGAATGAGCGCCGTAGGTCAGCGGCAAAATATAGATGAAGGTATTGATCACCCGGACCACGTCGGGGTCGCTGCTGAACGCGGGGGCGATCCAGGGCGAGAGCGCCATCAACAGCAAATAGACTGCAATTTGAAAGACGATACTGAACTTCAGACAGCCGAACAATGCCCGGCGCGCGCGTTCCCCCTTGCCGGCCCCCAGGTTCTGGCCGATAAACATGGGCAGGGTGGCGGACAGCGCAAAAACAACCATCAGGCAAATTGTCTCAATGCGCGCGCCGACCCCGAAACCGGCAACGGCTTCAGCCCCGAAACCGGCTATCATCGCGGTCATGATGGCCGCGGCAAACGGGGTCATCATGTTGGCGAGCATGGCCGGGACGCCTATCTGCAGCAACTCCTCCCAGTTGTCCCGGATATGGCGCAGGCGCGGCAGGGTAAACAACAGCAGCTTTTCCCGTACTGCCAGGATATAGACCGCAACGACGGCCACGGTTGTCGCGGCGATGACACTGGCGAGCGCCGCCCCCTTCATTCCCATTTCCGGGAATGGTCCCGGACCGAATATCAATAACGGGTCAAGCGCAAGGTTCAGCAGTGCCATGAGTGTGGACATCGAAGCGGAAGTCTTCATCGCGCCGATGGCGCGGAACGTGTTGCCGCTGATGACCGCGATCATGATCACGGGCAGACCCAGGATCAGCACATACATGTAATCATTGATGTATGGCAACACCTGCCCCGTCGCGCCCATGGTCGAGAAAATGCCTTTGAAGGAAAAACCGACCAGGACGGCGATAATCACCGACAACAGCAGCGCCAGTATCTGCGCGTCGGTCACATAGCGGGCGGCCGCATCATGCCTTGCCTCGCCGATCAGGCGCGAAGTGATCGAGCTGATGCCCATGCCTATCCCCAAGCCAATACTGACAAAAATCATGTACATGGGAATGATGAAGCCGATGGCCGCCAACTGGTTCGTCCCCAGCAGGCTGATGAACCAGGTATCGACAATACCCAGCGTCATCATGGCGATGACGCCCATGATCATGGTGCCGGTCAGGCGCGCCATGAGCGGGCCTATCGGCTCCGAAACGATTCTCCGGGTACGCTCTGTTGACCTGGCGTTAATCAGTCATGCCTGTCCATGTTGTAATCGAAGTAGTCGCGCAGCCTTTTCTCCCAGTATTCCACGCGCCACTGCTCGATCTCGGGATCCTTCCTGGCCTGTTGCAGGCTCTCATAAATGATGGTGAGCGAACCCGAACAGCGGGCCTGGGTGAACAAACAGCGCTGGATGTCCAGTTCCCAGTCCTGCAACTCCCAGTCCGCGACTTGCGCGTCGGATGCTTCACCGGAAGACTCAGCCGGCGGCTCACCGCCGTTTGCCGGGTCGATTGCCCAAGCCGGCGTTGCCGGCAACGCCAATGCCAGCATCAGTAATCTCGTCCTTGCAGACATATCACGCGCAATACAGGATTCAGCCCTATTCAGGCTGGGGCACAATCCTCAGGTAGGGCTTCGGGGCCTTCCAGCCGTCCGGAAATTTCTCCCGGGCGGCCTCATCCGAGACTGCGGGCACGATGATGACGTCTTCGCCATTACGCCAGTTGACGGGTGTGGCCACCTTGTGCTCCGCCGTCAACTGTATGGAATCCAGCACGCGCAGCACTTCATCGAAATTCCTGCCGGTGCTCATCGGATAGGTGATGATCAGCTTGATCAGCTTATCCGGACCGATGACAAACACGGAACGGATTGTGGCATTGTCCGCCGGGGTCCTCTCTTTCGCGGTGCCGCTGGCGTTAGGGTGGATCATGTCGTAGAGCTTGGCCACCTCCAGGTTGCTGTCTCCTATCAGCGGATAGTTGACTGCATGGCCCTGGGTTTCCTCGATGTCGTTCAGCCAGGCGTTATGGTCATCGACCGAATCGATGCTCAGGCCGATAACCTTGGTGTTGCGTTTGTCAAACTCCGGCTTGAGCCCGGCCATGTATCCCAGTTCCGTCGTGCAGACCGGGGTAAAATCCTTGGGATGGGAAAACAGGATGGCATAGCCGTCGCCAATCCAGTCATGGAAATTGATCGTTCCTTCCGTGGTGTCAACAGTGAAATTCGGCGCTTCATCGCCAATACGTAAAGGCATGTCATTCCTCCTGCGGGTGCATGTTTTATTTTTTCGGAGAAATTATAGCAGAGTCCCGAAAGTTCAATCTACCGGTGTACCTGTTCCTGAAATATCTTTTCTAAGGAACCTCTGATTAAGTCAGAGCTTACTTAACTGAGGCAAGCACTACAAAGCTTGATCCCCGTTGATCAAAAGCCTTCCGTTGAAAGGGTAAGCGCCTGGCGCATCGCCCCGCTTTTCGCCAGAACCTCCTCGTATTCCGTCGCCGGGTCGCTGTCGGCCACGATGCCGGCGCCGGCGTGGTAGCTGTAGCCGCCGTTCTCGAAGATGATGGTGCGTATCGCGATGGCCTGGTCCATGTTGCCGTAATGGTCGAAATAGCCCACAGTGCCGCCGTATAACCCGCGGCGCACCGGTTCGAAGCCGTTCAGCAGTTCTATGGCGCGGATCTTGGGAGCGCCTACCAGGGTGCCGGCGGGGAAGGACGCGGCGAATAAATCAAACGCGTCCTTGCCCGGCCGCGGGGCGCCGCTGACACCGCTGACGATGTGCATGACGTGGCTGTAGCGTTCGATGGACAGGTAAGGCTCGACCTGGATGGAACCGGTGGCTGCAAAACGTCCCAGGTCGTTCCGGGCAAGGTCCACCAGCATGACGTGTTCGGCAATCTCCTTGGAATCATTAAGCAGGCCCCGTTCCAGTTCCCGGTCCTCCTCGGTGTTCTGTCCGCGCGGTCGGGTGCCGGCAATGGGCCGCAGCGCCGCCATGCCATCCTGCAACTTCACCATGGCTTCGGGTGAGGAGCCGGCTATAGTACGGTCGCCTATCTCGATATAGTACATATATGGCGACGGGTTAATCAGGCGCAAGGCCCGGTAAACGGTGAACGGATCGATGTCGCATTCGCCGGAGAAGCGGTTGGCCAGAACGATCTGAAAGATATCGCCGTCACGTATTTTCTGCTTGGCGTCATAGACCAGTTGCATATAGTCGTTCCGGGAGAGGCTTGCCTTCGCTATTGAACAGGTGTCCCTGGAGGTGGGTGCCGGGACCGGGCCGCGTAAGGCCGCGCTGATCTCTTTCTGCAAGGCCAGCCGTTCCGATTCCGGACCGGCATGGAGCAGCGCTACCCGCCGGCTCAGGTGGTCGAACACGAGCAGGGAGCGCGGGGCCATGTATGCGGCCCGGGGATGATAATCCCTGGCAATCGTATTGTCGGGAAACTGTTCCAGTTCATGGATCAGGTCAAAATCGGCGTAGCCCACCAGGCCGCCCTGGAACGGGATCTCATCCACCTGGGGGGATAACTCCGGCGCAGCCTGTAATCCCTCCCGCAACGCGGCCAGCACCTCCGCGCGACCGGAAGGTGCGGAACGCGTTTTACCGTTCAGGGTCAGAACCCGGGAGTCGAGATGCAGGTCCAGTACGCTGCCCAGTCCCAGGAAGGAAAAGCGCGCGACCTGTTCGCCCCGCTCCACGCTTTCCAGCAGGAAACGCGCCCCCAGCGGTTTCAATTTCAGGAATGCCGATACCGGGGTATCGAGATCGGCTGCTATGTCAAAGGGCGGTTTCATGGGTCCCACAAGTATCAGCGCGTCAGCAGCCTGATCAGTTCAGCCCTGTCGGGGTATTCCTCAAGCAGTGAGTCCCTGTTTCCCGGCATGTAATCTTCCTCGATAAAGCCGGGCGCCATGGTGGTGCCCATAAGCGCGAACTCGCCTCCCGGCACAAGACGGGACCCCTGCCAGACACCGGCAGGGACGGCAAACTGGACATGTTGTCCGTTCAGGACGTCATGGCCCAGGGTGACGACCTTGCTTTCTCCGTCCTGCCTGAGCAGGAGCAATTCAACCGGGTCGCCGAGGTGGAAATGATAGATCTCGTCCGCAGGCAACCTGTGCAGCGCCGAGAAGGAGTCCGGGTCCGCTGACAGCAGGTAGAGAATCGCGGTTGAACGCGGTTTCACCAACGGATGTTCCGAATCCGGCGCGGGCACGGCCACGGTCTCGTCCGCCCGGTAGGTTTGCCTGAAGTGCCCGCCCTCGAGCGGCAGGACTTCGAGCCCTAATTTGCGGGTCAACGTTTCGGCGGTTAATTTTTTCACGATGCCAGGAAATTCCAGGAAACAAAACAGTATACTTGTCACAGGAGCAGGGCGACAATGCCTTTCCGATAAATATGTCGCCATGTAATACGAACCGATCTTATATACGGGGTAATCGGAAATGCCTGAATCACAGAATGATTTATTGAACCTGAGCGGCAGGACGGCCGTGGTCACGGGCGGGGCGGGCGGCATCGGCGCGGCGATATGCCGGGTACTGGCGCGTGCCGGCGCCCACGTATGCATTCATTACCGCTCCAGCGAGGCCGGCGCGCTTGCGTTGAAGGAGCAGATTGAACAGTCGGGAGGAAGCGCCGGCGCGGTCTATGCCGACGTTACCGGCAAGGCGGATATAGAACGGTTGTTTGACGCCGCCGGCAGTGAGACCGGCAGGGTGGATATACTGATCAACAATGCCGGGGTCTACCCGACCTCGGCGTTTCCGGACATCAGCGAAGACGAATATGAACTGATGATGGATGCCAATGTGCGTTCCGTGATGTTATGCACCCAGGCTTTCGCCAGGCGTATCACGGAACAGGGCAGCGGCGGCGCGGTCGTCAACATCGCCTCGATTGCCGCCAGCGGCGTGCTGGATATGCACAGCCATTATTGCGCGGCCAAGAGCGCGGTGGTGATGTTCACCCGGGCCGCGGCCAGGGAACTGGGTGTCCATGACATCCGCGTCAATGCCGTCTCCCCCGGCCTCATCTGGCGGGAAGGACTGGATGAGGGCTGGCCGGAAGGGGTGGCCAGGTACAAACAGGCCGCCGCGCTACGCAGCACAGGTCAGGCGGAGGACGTCGCCAACGCCTGCCTGTTCCTGGTATCCCGCGCCAGCAAATGGATAACGGGAGTCGACTTGGTCGTCGACGGCGGCGTCCTCACGGACAAAATCTTCTGAGTCCGTGAATCCGAGGGGTCGGAGTAAAATCGCAGATTTTACTCCGACCCCATATATCCCGATGAAAATCTCAGCAACAGACATCGCCCGGATCATCGATCATACCCTGCTCGCGCCCGACGCCACGCCGGAAATGGCGACGCGTCTGTGCCGGGAAGCGGATGAGCACGGGTTTTATTCCGTCTGCGTCTCGCCGGTGTTCGTTCCCCTGGCCCGCGACAAACTGGCAGACTCGCCGGTCAGGGTCTGCACGGTGGTTGGTTTCCCTGCGGGCGTGAATGAGCCTGACGTGAAAGCTTATGAAACGCGCCTGGCAATCAACCAGGGCGCAGACGAGATCGACATGGTGATGAACATCGGCGCGGCTAAAGCGGGAGACTGGGAAAAGGTCGGTTTTGATGTGGAAAGTGTCGTAAAAAGCGCCGGGGGGAAACTCGTCAAAGTGATCCTGGAGACCTGCCTGTTGACCGACGCGGAAAAACTGCGGGCCTGCGAGGTCTGTGTCGCCGCAGGCGCCGGTTTCGTCAAGACGTCCACCGGCTTCAGCCACG
>CAYOEQ010000105.1:0-7332 GCA_964402775.1 uncultured Enterobacteriaceae bacterium | reverse complement strand
TTGTCCTTACCGCAAAAAGAAATCGCCCCGCAAGCCCAAGTAACTCAGCAGCAATTGTCCAAGTTAGAAAACGGCACTACTACTCTCCTTAAAGGACGATAAGCGCACGTCCAGCGGTGCTCAACGCCTCTCGGCATCAAAGATTACTGCACCGATTTCCGGGCTGGAAACGCCCCGACCTGTGCTCAACGCCTTGCGGCATCAAAGAGGAGCGCACCATCTCGCCGCCGTTGTTCTTCTCGGCCACAATGTGCTCAACGCCTTGCGGCATCAAAGAGGGATGCACGAAAGCCCGAGGATCTCCCTCACTTCGGCATCGGTGTGCTCAACGCCTTGCGGCATCAAAGAGGGATGCACAGACAAGCTCGTTGGCCGCCACGGCAACAAGGGAATGTGCTCAACGCCTTGCGGCATCAAAGAGGAGCGCACAAATCTGCTGCGTAACATTATAGTTGCAGCCCTCGTAGTGCTCAACGCCTTGCGGCATCAAAGAGGGATGCACCGGGCAACGTGAAGGTTGACCGGAACGACCTCAAGAAGTGCTCAACGCCTTGCGGCATCAAAGAGGGATGCACGATAGAAAAACTGCACCGCTTCCCAGGCTGCAACACGTGCTCAACGCCTTGCGGCATCAAAGAGGGGCGCACAACGGAGGCGTAAGGATTTCGTTAGTGTGTCCTTCGTAGTGCTCAACGCCTTGCGGCATCAAAGAGGGATGCACCTTCTTCTAAGGCGGTCGCTCATCCGCGCAGGCGCATACGGGCAAACCCATGACGCGGATGATGGGATCGGCTTTGTCCATCGCTTTCTCCATCTTCTCTGCCTCACCCTTTTACTGCTCGCCTGTTAAGGCGGCTCAATTTGGGGAAGTTGCGTTCTATCGGGAGAGGTAAGGGACACAGTATTCATATCTCCGGTCACATAACGAGTCCCTTCGGACCCGACATGGTCCATCCAAACGGGCAGCGTGAGCCGGCCTCGCTCTGCACAGACGAAAATCGCGCCTGTCTCTTCTACGCTCCCAGAAAAGAGCTTCACTTCATCAACAAGATGAGTGCTCTCCCCAAGAGAAAGCCCGCCAAACCGTTCAAGCAATTCTGGACGAGTTAGTGCGTTCTCGACTCTCTGCTCTAAATATGGCGCACTTTCTCGCTCGTCTGAGGAGTCCACCCACAGGACGAGTTGCACTCCAGTGAGGAGTTCCTGTTGAGCAGGGGTCCGATTATTGCCGTCTCCCATGTACTGCGGTCTTTTGTCAGCACCTTTGCCTTGTGTAAGGCTCTTCGTCCTCCATACAGTTCGGAGTATGGTGCTTCTTTCCGGTCTTCCAATCAGGACGGGGGCAATTCGACAACCGATATGACGATAGCGATCTGTCTCACCCACCAGCGAGAGGAGAAATCCATAACACGTAGAGGGAGGCGGCAACGGCTCTGTCTCCAGATATTCTCGGGCCAAGCCCTTGCGAAAACACGCAACTGGAACTGTGACATAGACCCCAATCATGCTCTTAGCTCCCGAGTCTAGCGATTACGTCTTTGGCAGCATTACGCACTCCCGGAAAGACGGCTGCTCCCATTTCCTCCAGTTCCTTCGCTGTCTCTGTCGTAGCGAAGCTGCCTCCTATGACGAGTTCCGAGACGTTTATATCCTCAGCTTCGACGCGGGCCTGCAAGGCGGGCGCATCAATTGTTTGGCCGTCTTGTTCAAAGACGTAGAGAAGGCGTGGAGCAGGATCATCGGTTAGGCGGAAAATGACGCTCTCCGGCGAAAAATCAAAGAGAAAGCGGCCATGATTTCCGGCTACTTCCGCAAGTTCACATAAGGCGGTAATGGCAGCCTTTGCCCGGTCTTTCTTGCGGAGTCGCTCGGGAGTTAGTGCAATTCCGTACTGATAGCGGGTCGCGTGAAGCTCGGTGCCATAAGGAACTGGATTGTTCCCTTTTTTTGCCGCACTTGGGGTTGCCCCCGGGCTAGCTGCATTAAACGTCACGTCACCTGCCCAAGGCAATAAAGAAATCGCTCGCGTCACTTCGAGGACAGCACGCCGGACATTCACACTACCCGCTTTTCCTTCCTCCTTTGCTGCTTCGGCAGTCATGTAGCCCAGTAGATCATCATCAATAAAGGTCTCGCCATCAGCTTTTTTCCAACCCTTGAATTGATGATCTTGCCAAGTGTTTGTCCGTTGATCCCCATCCCAGCATCTGTTCGTTTCCTCGGAATTTGCCAAGCGGCGGCGAAGAGCGAAGCGAACTGCTTCAGCACTCACCGTCGAGTGGACTTGCCCTTGCCAGAGCAACTTCTGAAGAGTGGTGATGTTGCCATCACTTTCCCCACGGTTGTTAGCAGCGGTTCCGTGGTGAGTGACAATGGCGGCAAAAAGATGTTGACTCATTGTTATTCCTCCGTTTCTTCGCTTTCTTCAGCTTGCGTTAGGTCAATGTTTTCCTGCTCTTTCCCTTGATAACTGGCGAGAGCAATTAAGGCTAAATCCCGCGTGAGTTGCCACTTCTCATTGCTCAGCAGAGGCAAAACGTGCGGCCAAGCTTCACGTAACACGCTATTGGAACCAGCCCGACTCCATAGGTCGGCGATCGCATGTCTCAGAGCATTAGCAGTCTTGGCCCCCACGAAAGCAAGGCGTTGTCGCTCATACTCGCGATTCATACGGTTTTTCATTGTCACTTCATTCTGGGTATTCTCGGCTGCAATACGTCCATACCGACATCGCATAGCCTCATGTACAGCTCGGACGATTATTTCTTCTCCAGGGTGATCCCACTGAATTTCTTCGGTCATCGTATGTAGTCCTCCTCTCTCGATTTTCATTGATTCATCCTTGGCCGTCATGAGCCGGGTAAATCCGGCATACCATGGACGGCCCAAGGCAAGATTTTCTGCGATAAATGGCCGAGCGTAGCTTCTGGGCCAGAAATACTCTCCCTCCTTGTTTGGCCGTGGTGCTGGAGGAGCGAGTACGGCCATTGCCGCCTCGAACTGGTCAAGCGCTATATCCGTTGCCGCATTTTTCACCTCTAACACCGTAGAAGGCGCTGTCATTTGCGTATTCCACACTTCTCGATAAAATAGGATGCAACGAATAGCAACAATTTTCTCCGGGTCGAGTATGTTTCTCATGCGTAGTCGAAGTTTTGCTTGAAGCGCCGCGTCTGCCACACTGTCAACTTGACAAGCGCGTGCGGTCTCAGGGATAAGCCCCTGTATTTCATGCTCGACTTCTGACAACGTTTGTAGATCGGGAATCAGCAGAGCGCAGGCATTCTTTTTCCCATCCTTCCCTCGCGTCTTCAACGAAATCGTCCCTATTGGAGCAAAGTAAAGAGGCAAAACAAGACGAGCTTCTTGTTTTGCCAAAGACTGGGGATATACAGCGTGCCGTTGCATTGCTCCAGGGTACAGGTGACGTTTCACTTCTACGTGTTTCTTCAAACTTTTAACGACGTCACTACTGCCGTCTCTCTGAGGGCTGTACCAAGATACTGGGGAATAAGAGAGCGAAATGACGTGTTCGTCAATTTCATATGTTCTTTCCTCATTTTTCTTCTCTCTTCCTCTTGATTTTCCATGGCCATAAAAACTTGACAGCAGTCCATCATGCAAAGCCGCTCTTACTTCAAGGGGTGGGGGGAGTTCTCCATACTGTCCCGGAAGATAAATAAGCCCTTCCTGTATCTGAAAGGCAGCGTTAAATAGCCTGTCAAAGAAGGGCTTTGCTCCCTCTACTTCTTTCCAAGACAAAACCACGGAATGTTCATCAATAGTCCATTGCCCAGGCGGGCGCTCCGCCTCAGAGAGACTCTTGTCAATCCAGCGTAATGTACTGACCAACCCCCCCAAGCCAGCTCTGTGAAGAGGCGTCATTCCCGGTGCAAAAAGATCACATGTCAACGCTTCCATCTGGCTCCTCTTTCTGGGTCGTAACTGATACATTCAGGTGGAGGCACCTTGGCGAACGCCACTTGAGGCCATTTTTTCCACTCAAGCCAATTCGGTATGGTCATCGGAATACGGCCCCGGACAGGATCCATTTCTCCACGCTCCACTGCGGTCGCATCTTCTTGGAGTAGGACGGTCATCCCTGGCGTACTTTCTCTGAGATGACGCGGCATTGTTTCAAATCCGCCGTTTATCCAAGCACTTTCCAGGGGTTTTTGCTGTCTCCCCTCATCTAACGCGCTCCACGTCTGTGCTAGGTCGCTTTGAGAGACAGCCCCCATTCCAAGGCGTTCCAGCCATAGACGAGGGACGACAAAGGGGTTCGGTTCCTCTTGACTTTTATACGGGGCAGCAGTGTCAGGTTCGATTATGAGAAAAGGTTTAGGGGTCTTCGGATTCTTTGGCGTTGAGCGTCGATTGAGACGACCTAAACGCTGGATGAGAGCTGGAACCGGAGCTAAATCCGTCACCAATAGATCAGCCGAGAGGTCCAAGCTCATCTCTGCTACTTGTGTAGCGAGAGCAAGCACCGGCCCTCTTTGGCGAAAGGCAGAAATAATCCGGCCATGCTGCCGGACGCGATCTTCGTATCGAAAACGGCTATGATACACGAGAGGCTGGAAACCTCGCTCAGAAGCCTCGTCCGCAAGGCTAAGAGCACGGCCTACCGTGTTAGCAACCCACAAGATTTTCCCGTTATCTCTGAGGCTCTGCTCTACGACAGCCCATGGATCGTCCCTGATGAGTCTTTGGTAGCGAGGGAGTGTTTCTAAGTCCGTTGGACCAGAAACGGCTTCCAGAAATTCACCAATTGAGGAGAGCACCTCCTTGAGGGCATCAAGCCGCGATTGCGGCAGGCTTGCTGTCATCAGCAGACATGGTACGCCGCGACAGTTCAAGAGGAAACGGAGTAGGCTAGAGAATAAGCGCTCATCATAGGCATGGATTTCGTCGAAAACGAACGCCCCATCGACGAACGCCGGCCAAGCATACAGTCCTCTCCGTTGATTCTGTGTCAAGCCGAGTACGGTATCTACCGTACAACTGGTAATGGAGGTAGACCATGCCTCAAGCGCAACGAGGGGATTAATCTGCTCTCCTTCATCATCAACTCCAAGCAATTCCAAGTCCACAGCAGCTCGGCTATGAACGAGTTGAGCGTTCAACGTTGGATCAATCAAATAGTCGCGAAAACCTTCTGTGGCTGTTCCTGTTGTCGGGTATGAAAAGAAGAGACGTTTTCCGGGTGCCCTTTGGGACGCCCAGACATACGCCCCGAGTGTCTTTCCGCTCCCACACCCGGCTTGAGCAAGGACAACCCGTGTTGTTGTCTTTCCAAGTGCTTCTTGGAACGGTCTGAGAGGCATTCCTTGCAAACGTTCATCAACAATTTTTTGGAGTTGGTCTGATGTGGGTTTTTGGCCCAAAACTTTCCGTATCCAGCCTGAAATCCTCTCTCCCTCTTTCGGTAACGCTGATCCAGCGACATCAGCCGCGATGAGACATGCTTTCATAGCAGCAAGGAAGCGGCGTTTATCATCGTTGCAAGAAGCCCAGAATGCGGCGGCTTTCCTTCTCGCCCGTCTCAAAAGTTGATGGGGAGAGGTTGGGCCGATAAGTTGCCAAGTAAGGTTCGTCAAAGTTGGCGGATCATTAAGCCTAAGCCACTTCGCCCCAACGGAGAGAGTGCGCTGGAAATCGGCATGTTCAAGAAGAAGTGATAATCGGATTCCCGTTCCTGAGGCTGGTTCGTCAGGCGGAAATTTCCGATGATGGCCGGCGACGGTCCAGAGCAAGAAAGACAGGTCTTCAACTTCCTTCAGAGTTGTCGATAGCCATTCCTTCAGGGGTGTTTCCTGAATAATGAGGAACGAGAGAGCTTCATGACGAATCGCCTGTTTCTGCTTTCTTTCCTGCCTTACCATGTTCTGAAACTGGTCGTTCGCCTTACCCAAGTCATGACAAAAAGCGGCAAAGAGAACGGCTCGACAAAAGCGTTCCTTCCATATCGCTCTGGGTAAACCGATGGCAGATAATTGAGTATCAGCGGTTTCATCTAACAAAGTCTGTGCCGCAGCTAGGACATTTGCTGTATGGCCGGATAAAGTTTCGGCCCCGCGTGGTGCATCTGGAGTTTGACTGCTCTTCGCCAGCAGCCTCTTAAAAGTCGTCATGCTGAATATCTGGTAGGCACAAAAACCCCACACCCCATCCTTCGCCGCCCCCCGAGCCCACGCTCCTGCAACAGGATGGATTCCTCAGCCGTCAGTTCCGTCGCCAGCACCGAATAGCCGACGATCCGCTTGCTTTTGACGCGGAAAATGCGGCGGGTCGGGTCGCGGCCATCATTTCCCCTAGAACCCTCCGGTACGCGGAAGACCTTACCGCGAATGCCGAGTGCAGCTAACTGCCGGGCGATCTCGGCATCAAAGCGGGCCGAATCGTTGCCATTCTTGGTGGTGGCGATCCGGCAGTGCAATGTAGCCGCCGGAACCAGTGCCCGGGTCTCACTGACGCCGATGCGCAGCTTGCACCCGTCCAAATCGAGGCTTTTTCCGGCTAGTCTCAGGGAGCGCGGCAACAGGTCAGATGGCAGGCGCAGGCCAAGGCGGGCGTTGGGACCGATCAGCCGCCTACCATTTCCTAGGGGCGTGCCGCGAACGGTGTGCAGACCGATGTGTGGATTCCGTGCATCCACTGATCTTCCTCGGTCTCCAGAATGCGGGAAAGCGCACCGTACAGCGCGTATCCATGATCGCTGGGCACTTCCGTGCCGATAACGCGAAACAGAATGTCCAGTATCGGGTTCATATAGCGTCTATGTATCTCGTTTTTTTGCAAGGACTTCGCCCACGACTTGGGCAGTTTCCTCGGCGCTTTTCCGCAGCAACTCGATTTCTCCCGGCGTCAGCATCCGATAAGCGGGCGAGGTGCCAATCATCTGCTTGAGTTTGACCGCCGAAGGGACGCTCCGAGTGTTCTCACTCCCTGAAGGCTGCTCTGTGTCGTTGACCTTAGCCATCTTCTTCCGTTTAATCGCCCTCTTCCCCACTCTCATCATGCCCTTCCTCACCCTCCCCACCCTCTCCCTCACTAGGCGACCCACCAATACGCAAAACATGCCCATCCAAATCCTCAACTAGCATTTCCCTCGCCCCCCAAGGCTTATCAGCGGGCACCTGCGTTATGTTCGCTCCTGCCGCCACGTACTCCTCGTGCAGCTTGTCAACATCCCCGACGTTGTAGTAGATCCACACCGGCCGGGCACCTTGCGAATTCTCGGAGAGAAAGACGTGTACCTCGCCGTTGGATATGGCGGCAAAGGTCTTGTCCTCCTCCTCGGCGGGCCAGTCCCAATCCTTGTTGAAACCG
>CAYOEQ010000104.1:5642-7359 GCA_964402775.1 uncultured Enterobacteriaceae bacterium | reverse complement strand
GTAAGGATGGGGCAGTCTTTCCAGAACCGGCTGTAACAGCCGGCCAGTTCATACAGGTAGCTGCAGATGTTGTGGGACGACAGTTCCTCCTCGTAACCGGAAAACAGTTCGGGGAAGGAAACGGCCTGCACCAGGAGTTCCCGCTCCAGTTCATGGGTAATGGCAGGAACGTCCGGGCCTGCCCCGGCAAGATCCAGACCGGCCTTCCTGAACAGGCTGGCGATACGCACGTAGCAATACAGGATATAAATCCCCGTGTTGCCCTGGTTGGCGAGCATCTGGTCCCAGTTGAAGGTGTAATCCGACTCCGGACGCTGTTTCAGGTCGGCGTACTTGAGCGCGGCAATGGTCAGCTTGCCGGCGATCCCGTTCAGTTCCTCTGCGCCGATATCCGGGTTCCGCTCCAGGGTAAGCGCCTCGCTGCGCCGGCGCCCCTCCGCCAGCAGTTCCCTGATCTTCACCGTGCCGCCGCTCCGGGTCCTGAACCTGGCCTTCCTGGTCTGCCCGTTATCCCTGATTTCCTGCAGTATCACGCCGTAGCCGAGATGCCTCAACGGCACGCTGTCGGGCAACCAGCCCGCCTTCTGCGCCAATGCCCGAATCATGCGGAAGTGCAACTCCTGGCCGCGATCGGTCACGATGATGATCTGCTGCGCCCCCAGCCGGCCGACCCGGTGCCTGATCCCGGCCAGGTCGGTGGTCGAATAGTTATAGCCGGCATCGCTTTTCTGCACGATCACCGGGAGCGGGTCGCCGTCAACGTTAAGGAAGCCGTCCAGGTAGGCGCACAAGGCATTATTGTCTTCTACAAGCAGGTTCTTCTCGGACAACTCCATGATGACCCCGGGCAGGTCATCCCGGTAGAAACTCTCCGGGCAATCATGGGAAGCGTCCAGGCTGACGTTGAACTCCCGGTACAGGCTATGGCACGCATGCAGGGTCTTGTCCGTCAGCGCCTGCCACACGGCAAGGGACTCCGGGTTGCCGGCCTGCAGGTTGTTCACTTCTTCGGCGGCGCGGCGCGCAAACTCTCCACCGGAAGCCTTCAGGGCGCTCCCCCTGGCGTACAATTCTTCCACCGCCTCCAGCGGCGCGGCCTCCAGGCCCCCGAGGCCGGCGCCGTATTCCTGCTTGATCATCGCAACCAGCACGCCGAAATTGGCGCCCCAGTCCCCGTAATGGTTCTGGCGCAGCACCTCGTGACCCAGGAATTCCAGCACCCGGGCAATCGAGTCGCCGATGACCGTCGAGCGCATGGTGCCCACGTGCAGGTCCTTGGCCAGGTTGGGACTGGAATAGTCCACCACGATGCGTTGCGGATGCGCCGTCCGTTCCACGCCGCAGCGCGGGTCCTCCAGCGTGCGCGCCAGTGCCGAGAGCAACGCCGTATCCTTCAGCCGGATGTTGATGAAACCGGGTCCGGCAATCTCGATGGACTCTATTATTGCTGGGGACAGATTTGCGGGGATACCGGGGACGGATTTCAAATCCGTCCCCTTCGCGTCCTTCCGGATAGATTCAACAACCACCCCGGCAATTTCGCGCGGGTTGGTCTTCTCCCGCTTCGCCAGCAGGAACGCCAGGTTGGACTGGTAGTCACCGAACTGCCTGTCCTGGCACGGCGCCACCTGGCACTCGAACGCCTGCCCGGAGTCCGGAAAACAGTCCGCAACGGCCTTGTTCAATATGTCTTTGATCGATTCGATGAAGCTCATGT
>CAYOEQ010000104.1:0-5542 GCA_964402775.1 uncultured Enterobacteriaceae bacterium | reverse complement strand
GTCATTCCCGCGCAGGCGGGAATCCAGTAGACAAACCATCGCTTGCGATACATTATAAGATGTAATCCGTTATGTCAGTCACTATCCGCAACGTAAACCTTAACCTGCTCAAGGTGTTTGATGCGGTGATGAGGGAGCGCAACATCACCCGGGCAGCGGAGAGGTTATGCGTATCGCAGCCGGCAATAAGCAATGCCCTCGGCAGTTTGCGCGCGCTGTACGGCGATGAACTGTTCATACGCACGCCCAAGGGCGTCGCGCCCACGGCAAAAGCCCTGGAGATCGCCGATCCCATCCGGGACTCCCTGAAACTGGTTGACAGCACCCTGGAAAGCGATATCGAGTTTCGTCCCGAGTCCCTGCATCGCCAGTTTACCGTGGCGTTGACCGACTACGGCGAACTGCACTTCCTGCCCTACCTTATCAGCGAATTGAACGTCACTGCGCCGGGTGTGGAAGTTATTTGCCTGCCCGAACCCGGCGCAACACTGACGCCCGAGATGAGATCCGGAACGGTGGACCTGGTCTGGGACTGGGTCAGGATCGACGATCCCCAGTTCCATGTGGAACTGGCCTTCGAGGACCGAAGCTACTGTGTGGCCCGTTCCGGCCACCCGAAAGTGAACGGCGGCCTGTCAGTGGACGATTTCCTGGAACTGCAACACGTGGCCCTGCGTCCTACCCGCACACATATCCCGATGATCGAACGCGAACTCGAAAAACAGGGGTTGGAGCGCAAGGTGGTCACCGAAGTGTCGCACCTGCTGGCGATGCCCGGCATAGTGGCCAATACCGACCTGGTCGCCTGCCTGCCGGAGCGGCTGGCAAAATTCTACGCCGGGCAGATGGGCCTTGCGATCTGCGCCAACCCCGTGTTCTCACACCCGGTCCCTGTCTACCAGATGTGGCACAAGCACCTGGACGACGATGCCGGGCATGCCTGGTTCCGCGGCCTGCTGCAAAAACTGGCGCACAGTGTCTGATATCCGGGGTCAGAGTAACAGTCTGGCAGATAGTTTTTCATGATGATTCAATATCACTATTTGTGATTAGAATGTCATCCTGAGGATTGCTAGTTTCATGAATCCAATGAACGATAAGGAACCGGTTGTTTGAGCATTAAACAGGCCAGAACATTCCCCTACGCCAGCCGGACGCTGCCCGGGATCCTCAAGCGCCAGGCAGCGCGTTACCAGGACAAGCTGTTGATAGCCTCGACATCCCGCCCAATCACCTATGCCGAAGCGCCGGATATCGCCGCGCGCTGCGCGGGACGGCTTGCGGCTGCCGGGGTGAAGGCCGGGGACCGGATCGTCACGTACCTGCCGAACAGCGTGGAATTCATCGAACTCTGGTTCGGCGCGGCCTGGCTGGGCGCCGTGCTGGCGCCCGTCAATACCGCGTTCCGCGGCGCGCAGCTACGCCACGCCCTGAGCCTGGTCGACCCCGTGCTCATCGTCACCGAACAGGACCTGCTGGCGCACCTGGCCGCCCCGGGGATTATGCCGCCATCCGCCCCCCGGGTCTGGGTTACCGGTTGCGGCGACGGCCCGGGGCCGGATCAAGGACTGAAGGCAGAACCCGCGCCTGCGCCGGGCGCGCCGGTTGCCGCCCACGAGGCGCGGCCGGGGGATACGCTGGCCATCCTGTTCACTTCCGGCACCAGCGGACCCTCCAAGGGCGTCATCTGCCCCCATGCCCAGTTCTTCTGGTGGGGCGTGCTGACCGGCGAAGCCCTGGAGATCACTTCGGACGACGTGCTGTTCACCGCCCTGCCGTTGTTCCACACCAATGCCCTGAATACCATCTGGCAGGCCCTGCTGGCCGGCGCAACTTACGCGTTTGAGCGGAGGTTCTCCGCGTCGCAGTTCTGGACCCAGGCAAGGCAGGCCGGCGCAACGGTCACCTACCTGCTGGGAGCGATGGTGCACATCCTGCTGAAACAGGCGCCGGGACCGGCCGATCGGGCGCACCGGGTACGCGCCTGCCTGTCGCCGGCAACATCAAAGGAACTCGTGGGGCAGTTCCTGCAGCGCTTCGGCGTTCGATCCATCGACGGTTACGGTTCCACGGAGACCAACCTGGTCATGTCGAACGCGGTCAACGGCTACGCGCCGGGGACCATGGGCCGCGCGCTACCCGGTTTTGATGTGCGTGTGGTCGATGAAAACGACTGCGAAGTCCCCGACGGCGCGCCCGGGGAACTGCTGGTGCGCCATAGCGAACCGTTCAGCATGGCCGGCGGATATTTCGGCAACCCCGAGGCGACCGCGTCCGCCTGGCGCAACCTGTGGTTTCATACCGGCGATCGGGTGATGCGCGACGAGCAGGGGATCTACCACTATCTCGACCGCATCAAGGACGCCATCAGGCGGCGCGGGGAAAATATCTCTTCCTGGGAGGTCGAACAGGCGCTGCTGTCCCACCCGGACGTGGAGAACGCCGCCGTGGTCGGTGTCCCGGCCGAGGTGGGTGAAGAAGACGTCATGGCGTTCATCGTCCCGCGCGGCGGCTGCAGGACGCAGCCGGACGTCGTGGCCCGATTCCTTGAAGACCGGATCGCACGGTTCGCCATCCCGCGCTACCTGGAATTCGTGGACGAACTGCCTATGACAGAGAACGGAAAAGTAAAAAAGTATATGCTGAGGGAATGGGGAGTGAGTCCTGCTACCTGGGATCGTGATGAACGATTCCGGGGACGGAATTAAATTCCGTCCCCTTTTGCTCGCAATCAGGCACCAAGAGGAGGGCACAACAATGACCCGTGATGAATTTGCGCAACGAATACATTGGCCGGTTATCATCTGGAGCATGGGCATCATCAACGTGTCGGCGATGCTCCCGCAACTGGTAAGACTGGTTCAGACCCAGGTGACCGAGGGCCTGGCTATCCAGATGTTCGTCATTTACGCGGCGGTGCAGGCCGCTTTCGCCGTGGAAGGCTATTTCAAACGCAGCACCGTGCTGATGATCTGCATGACGTTGAGCGCCATAATCAGCGTCACGGTGATTGCATTGATAATCGCCTACCGATAATGACCCGCCTGGAGTTACTGACTGGAGGAGCAAGGCAATGATACGAGTTCTGGTATGCGCCGGGGTACAGCCGGCATTCTTCGAGGGCACAGCCGACGAGCGCAAGTACGTGTTCGACAAATGCCGGGAAGTGTTCGGCGGCTGGAAGGAGCGCTACGGCATAGAAGTGCTCTCGTCCATGGACGACGATCAAATACAGATAGGGCCGGCATCCGGCTACCCGTGGACGTTTTACGTCATGTGCGACGCCCCCAGCCACGAGGTCATGATTGAAGTGGTCGATCAACTGCGGCGCGGCGAGCGGCCGCTGTTCAAATATATCAAGGTTGACGTGCGCATGGGCCGTCCCCTGTCCGACCTGGGGTTGCCGTAATGGTTGATCTTACAGGACGGGTCGCCCTGGTTACCGGCGCCGCACGGGGCCTCGGCCTGCACGTCGCCGCGGAACTTGCGCGTGCGGGAATGAAGATCGCCGGCCTGGATACCCGCTCGGAAGAACTGGCGGCAGCCCTTGACGAGCTGGAAAACCGCTACGGCGCGGCGACCCTGGCGCTGCCCGCGAGCGTCGCCTCCGAGCAGGACGTGGTTGATGCAGTCGGTCGGACAACGGCAACGTTCGGCCGCATACACGCGCTGGTCAACAACGCCGGCATCCGCATGGTGGCGCCCGTGTGGGAGACCGGCACGGAAACCTGGGACAGGATGATGGCCGTGAACCTGCGCGGCGAATTTCTCTGCGCCCGGGAAGTGCTGCGGCAGAGCATGCTGGAGCATGGCGAGGGCCGGCTGATCTTCATCTCCTCCATAGCGGGTCGGCGCGGCGTCCGGCACAGTTGCGCCTACAGCGCCACCAAGTGGGGCATCCTGGGCCTCGCTCATTCCATTGCGCAGGACCTCAAGGACACGTCGATCAGGGTCACCACGATTACACCGGGACGCGTCGAGACTCCCATGGCGCACGAATCCGAGCAATGGGACCCGGAACGGGGCTGGACGGACCCCGACGTACTGGCGCGCGCCGTCGCGTTCTGCCTGCGCCAGGACCCGGATACCGTCATCCCCGAATTCCACCTGCACCATCAAGCCGAGTTATGATGCCATGAGCAAACCCAACCTGGTTACCGCGCCGATACGGAAGGGGACGGAATTGAATTCCGTCCCCGGGTTCCATGAGTGAACCACGCCTGACCTTCGCGGCAGATACCGGCGGCACGTTTACGGACCTGGTCGTCAACAGCGCCGGCGGCGCGGCCCGCTTGTACAAACGCCCCACTACGCCCCATGACCCCGTAACCGGCCTGTTCGACACGCTGGGCGCGGCCGCGGCCGACATAGGCGCTTCGGTGCCGGAACTACTGGGAAGAAGCGACCTGTTCATATTCGGCACCACCCTGGCAACCAATGCCATCGTCACGAGCAGTACCGCGCGCACCGCGCTGCTGGTCACCGAGGGCCACCCGGACATCCTGTTATTGCGCGAGGGCGGCGGACGCCGCACCCTGTTCGACTACAGCCAGGAGTACCCGGAACCTTATATCCCGCGGGCGCTGACATTCGAGATCCGTGAACGGCTTTCCGCCGAAGGCGAGGCGCTCACTGCGCTGGATGAAAAACAGGCCCTGGAGGTCATGGCGCAGTTGCGCGCGGCGGACGTGGAGGCAGTTGCCGTGTGCCTGCTCTGGTCGATGATCAACAATGATCATGAAGTCCGCATCGGCGAGTTGCTGGAGCGGGAACTGCCAGGCGTGCCATACACCCTTTCGAGCCGCATCAATCCGTCCGTGCGCGAGTACCGCCGCGCCTCGTCGACCGCCATAGACGCTTCACTGAAGCCGTTGATGAGCCGTTTTTTCCGACACCTTGAAGAGGAACTCAGGAGCAACGGCTTCAAGGGACGGCTGCTGATCATGACGTCATCCGGCGGTGTGCTGGATGCAGAACATGTTGCCGAGACCCCGATCCATTCAATCGGATCGGGTCCGGCCGGGGCGCCGGTCGCAGGCCGGCGTTTTGCCGCGCTGGACGGAGGCGGCATGACGGCCATCGTCACCGACGCGGGCGGCACCACCTTCGACGTCAGCGTGCTGCGTGACGGCGAGATCCCTACGACGCGCGAGACCATGGTCGGCGACCAGAAGGCCGGCTACATCACCGGTTTTCCGTCCGTGGACGTGCGCAGTGTCGGCGCCGGCGGCGGCAGCATCGCCTGGGTGGACTCGGGCGGCATGCTGCACGTCGGGCCCATGAGCGCAGGAGCCGATCCCGGTCCCGCCTGTTACAAGCGCGGCGGCGACCGGCCGACGGTGACCGATGCGTGTCTCGTGCTGGGTTACCTTGACCCGGATTACTTCCTGGGCGGCGAAGTTGAAGTGGCAATCGAACCGGCTGCCGGCGTGATCCGGCGCCACGTTGCAGAACCGCTGGGGCTTGACCTGAACGAGGCAGCCTCGGCAATCCTCACCCTGGCGACGGAACGCATGGTCACCGCCATCGAGGAAATCACCCT
>CAYOEQ010000103.1:0-7404 GCA_964402775.1 uncultured Enterobacteriaceae bacterium | reverse complement strand
GAGATAACCGTTGTCGGCAGCCAGACCGATGCCCGGAGTGTTGCCGGTTCGGCCCATTTCATCGGCCAGGAAGAACTGGAGAAATTTGCCTATTCGGATATCCAGCGGATCGGACGCGAGGTACCGGGTGTCTCGATACAGGTGGAAGACGGTTACGGCCTGCGTCCCAACATCAGTATCCGCGGCGTTGCCACGGAACGCAGCGGCAGAATTACCCTTCTTGAGGACAATGTGCTGATTGCTCCCGCGCCCTATTCGGCGCCGTCCGCCTATTACTTCCCCACCGCGGGCCGCATGTATGCATTCGAGGTGTTGAAAGGCCCTGCTGCGATCACCCAGGGACCCTACACCATCGGCGGGGCCTTGAACATGATCTCGACACCCATACCTGATGAACTGCAGGGCGTGGTTATGGCGGAGGGCGGTGAGGATGCGACCTACCGGGTCCATGCTCACTACGGCGGCGCTCTCGATAATGGCCTTGGTTTCCTTGTCGAAACGCACCAATGGGGCTCGGACGGTTTCCAGGACCTGGATAACGATGGCGGCGATACCGGGCTCAGGCTGGAAGACTATACGCTCAAGCTGCGTTATGCGCCTTCCGGTTCCCGCCATCAACTGGACTTCAAATTCCAGTATGCAGACCAGGATTCGGAACAGAGCTACCTGGGGCTGACCGATGCGGACTTTGAGAAGGACGCCTACCGCCGCTACGGCGTATCTGAGCTGGACAACATCGCCACAGAGCACTTCCAGTACATCCTGCGTTACAGGCTGGCGCTCACGGACGAGCTGAATGTTTCCGTAACCGGCTATAACAACGAACAGGAGCGCAACTGGTTCAAAACCGAGGGACTGGACACGGACGGCAGCGCAAATGCCCAGGAGTTAAGCCGGACAAGCTGGTTCAATGTTATCCGGGCGATAAACCAGGGTAGTTCACTGGGTGGTCTCAGCCCGGCCGAACTCCAGGGCATCCTGGATGGAACGATCGATACGGCTCCCGGCAGCATACAACTCCGTTCCAACGCGCGGGAATACTACTCCCGCGGCGTACAGGTTAATCTCAACTGGACTGGCGATCTCGGGCCAACCCGTCATAACCTGGAAATCGGCGTCCGTTACCACGAGGACGAAGAAGACAGGCTTCAACGCAACAGCAGTTACCACCAGGAAAACGGCAGGCTGTTCCTGGACGACCCGGGGCTGCTCGGAAATGCCGGAAACCGGGTGCAGGAAGCTGAAGCGCTCGCCGTACACATCTACGACCAGATTGAATGGGGTGACTGGGTGTTCAGCCCGGGGATACGTTATGAGGATATCGACCAGAAACGCACCCGCTGGCGCGACCGGGGCGAGCAGGCCGGCGCGCGCAACATCTTCCGGGACAGTCGGAAGAACAGCACCAGTGTCTGGCTTCCCGGCCTGGGCGTTCTCTACCGTATGAGTGACAACCTGACGTTCCTGGCGGGCGTCCACAAAGGGTTTACCGCGCCCAGCAACTCGCCGGGCGTGAAAGAGGAAAAGGCAGTCAATTATGAACTGGGCCTGCGCTACGCATACAACGGCCTGCACGCCGAGGTGATCGGGTTCCTCAGTGATTACGACAATATCCTGGGTGAATGCACATCCTCATCGGGCACTGACTGTACGGTGGGCGACGCGTTCAACGGTGATGCGGCAACGGTGGCCGGCGTGGAAACCCTGTTGCAAACCAACCTGACGCCGAACCAGACGTTCAGCATACCGCTCTCATTTGTGTATACCTACATAGACTCTGAATTCGACACGGACATCGCGGATACTGACTTTTTCGGAGACGTCAGCAAGGGCGACCCCATTCCCTACATTCCTGAACACCAGTTACGCTTATCACTGGGAATCGAACAACCGCGCTGGAATGCATATATCAGCGCAAATTACGTTGACGAGGTATGCGTACGCGCATCCTGCGCTGAATTTGAACGCACCGACGACACGCTGACTGTCGATATTGCCGGGCACTACCTGTTCAATGACAGGATTGCGTTGTTCGGGCGTGTGGAGAACGTGACCGGGGATGAAGATATCCTGGG
Organism: uncultured Enterobacteriaceae bacterium; assembly: GCA_964402775.1. Classification (GTDB taxonomy): domain Bacteria; phylum Pseudomonadota; class Gammaproteobacteria; order Eutrophobiales; family Eutrophobiaceae; genus JAAXHV01. Next base: position 5,329 of record CAYOEQ010000103.1, on the reverse strand, counting down.
CCGCCACCCTTACGGCGCACGGCCCAATAAGGACCGAAGCTTTACAGGAGGCGTACGTATCACGTTTTAAACAGCAACGTAACTCTTGTCGTATTTGGAGTGGGGGCGTATATTCCCGTACGCCCCCTTTTTTAATGATTAAGGAACAACATGAGATACATGCCTCTTATAGTTTTACTTGCCCTGGTCCCGTTTGCAGGTCCGGCAGAAGAAGTTAACGTCTACTCCGGCCGCAAGGAGGCCCTGATCAAACCGTTGTTCGATGAATTTACGAAGGACACGGGTATCAGGGTCAACCTGGTCACGGGTAAGGCGGATGCGTTGATCAAGCGCCTGGAGCTGGAGGGAGAAAACTCACCTGCCGACCTGTTGCTGACCGTGGATGCCGGGCGCCTGTACCGGGCAAAGGAGTTGGGATTGCTGCAGGCAATCACATCGGTAAAACTTGACGAGACAGTGCCGGAAAATTATCGCGACCCCCAGGGGTACTGGTACGGCCTGTCAGTCAGGGCGCGGGTAATAGTGCACTCCAGAACAGAAATCAAGCCGGCGCAGCTTTCCACTTACGAGGCCCTGGCCGGCCCCGCCTGGCATAACCAGCTTTGCGTGCGCTCTTCCTCCAACATTTATAACCAGTCACTGGTTGCCTCCATGCTTGCCCACCACGGCTTGGAGGAAACGGAAAGCTGGATCAGGGGACTGGTGGGTAACTTCGCCAGGGACCCCAAAGGCGGCGACCGGGACCAGATCAAGGCGGTGGCGGCAGGGCAATGCAACCTGGCGCTGGTCAACACCTACTACCTGGCGGGCATGCTGAGTTCGGGCATCGACGCTGAAGTTGACGCGGCCAACCAGGTCGCGCTGTTCTGGCCGAACCAGGATGGCAGGGGCGCCCACGTTAACGTCAGCGGCGCCGGGGTTACAAGGTCGGCGCGGCACGGGGAAGCTGCAGTCCGCCTGCTGGAATTCCTGGTCAGCGTCCCGGCCCAGGAGTGGTATGGAAAAACCAATAGCGAATTTCCCGTCCGGGAAGGGCTTTCCGGAGACAGCACCCTGCAGTCATGGGGCGCGTTCAAGGCCGACGATCTGAACCTGGCAATACTGGGCGAAAAAAACCAGGACGCCGTGCGCGCCATGGACCGGGCCGGCTGGAAGTAATGGTTCCCGGGTTGCTGGGGACAGATTTCAAATCTGCCCCCTCTGTCATTCCGGCGCCAGCGGTCATTCCTGTGAACTTATGCCTGAATCGACCCTTCCGCAAAGACACGGTAGTTTGACTCCCATCCCCCCCTGGGTGGCCTTGACCCTGCTGGTGGCCGGAATCCTGCTGCTGCCCATTATTGTTGTAGCGGCATCGGTCTTCCTGTCCAGCGGCGATATATGGCAGCATCTCTATGAAACGGTACTCGCCGAATACGTCGCCAATTCCCTGCTGCTGGCGCTGGGAGTGGGTTGCCTGGCCCTGCCCCTGGGCGTGGTACCCGCCTGGCTGGTCACCCTGTACCGTTTCCCCTGCAGCCGGCAACTGGAATGGGCTCTGCTGTTGCCCCTGGCCATGCCCGCGTACATCATCGCCTACACCTATACGGGCATGCTGGACGTGGCCGGGCCGCTGCAATCCTGGTTGCGCGCCGCGTTTGCCTGGCAGTACGGCGATTACTGGTTCCCCGACATCCGTTCGCTGCCCGGCGCGGTGCTGATGCTGTCCCTGGTGTTATACCCCTATATCTACCTGCTGGCCCGGGCCGCCTTGCTGGAACAGTCAGCCAGCGTGGTCGAGGTCGCCCGGACCCTGGGCGTGAAGCCCGCAGGGACATTCTTCAAGGTATTGTTGCCGCTGGCCCGGCCCGCGATCATCGTCGGCCTGTCCCTGGTGCTGATGGAGACCCTGGCGGATTACGGCACCGTGCAGTACTTCGGTGTAGCGACGTTCACCACCGGCATCTTCAGGACCTGGTTCGGCCTGGGCAGCAGTATCGCCGCCGCCCAGTTGTCCGCGTTGCTGATGTTGTTCGTGCTGTTCCTCATCGTCCTGGAACAATACTCGCGCAGGCAGTCCCGTTATCATGACACCAGCACCCGTTACAACCGCCTGGAGCAGAAACACCTGCGCGGCCTGCGCGGGTTGCCTGCCCTTGCTGTTTGCGCGCTGCCGGTCCTGTTCGGGTTCATCATCCCGTCCGGCCAGTTACTGATCTGGGGAATGCAGACCTGGCGAACATCGATGGATAGCGGGTTTTTCGCCATCGTAGTGAACAGTATCGAACTGGCGCTCATCACCGCCGTGCTTGCGGTCCTGCTGGCGTTGGCGGTTTCCTACGCCCGGCGCCAGCAACCCGGGATAATGACAAACTCGTTCAACCGCCTGCTGGGAATGGGTTACGCGGTTCCCGGCGCCGTGATTGCAGTGGGGGTATTGATCCCGTTCACCTGGCTGGACCGCCACCTGGGCCGTTGGTTCGGTTTTCTGTCCGATACCGACCCCGGCCTGCTGCTGAGCGGCACCATCGCCATACTGGTGTTCGCCTACCTGGTGCGGTTCCTGGCCCTGTCCCTGAACACGGTGGACGCCGGCCTGGCGAAGATCAGGCCGTCCATGGACGAGGCGGGGAAGAGCCTGGGTCTCAGCGGTTTCAGGTTGTTGCGCCGGGTCCATATCCCCATCCTGCGCGGCAGCCTGCTCACTGCCGTGTTGCTGGTATTTGTCGACGTCCTGAAGGAACTGCCGGCAACATTGATACTGCGGCCGTTCAATTTCAACACGCTGGCGGTGCGTACCTATGAACTGGCCAACGAAGAGAGACTGGCAGACGCCGCGTTCCCCGCCCTGGCAATCGTGCTGGCGGGGATTATTCCGGTTATCATACTCAGCCGAGCCATATCGCAATCCCGTTCCGCAAATGCTTGAAGTTAAAAACCTGACAGTGATACTCGACGGCAAGTCCGTTATTTCGGATATCTCCCTGCGTCTCGAGCAGGGCAGGATCGGTTGTCTGCTGGGTCCCAGCGGTTGCGGGAAGACCACCTTGCTGCGCGCCGTAGCCGGGTTCATTCAACCCCGGAGCGGTGAGGTAAGGATCAACGACCTGTGTGTCGCCGGCGCAGCATCACCCGTTCCCGCGGAACAGAGGGGCGTGGGGATGGTGTTCCAGGACTTCGCCCTGTTTCCACACCTGAGCGCGCGTGAGAATATCGCCTTCGGCCTGCATGAACTGGCGGGACGGGAGCGGCAGGAACGGATCGACGAAGTGGCGCAGACGCTGGAGGTTACCGATTTCCAGTACAAGCATCCCCACCAGTTGTCAGGAGGGCAACAACAACGGGTCGCAATCGCGCGAGCGCTGGCGCCGCGCCCCAACATACTGCTGCTGGATGAACCCTTCTCCAACATGGACGTCGAGTTGAGGGAGCAGATCGCCCGGGAACTGCGCATGATCCTCAAACAGGCCGGCATGACGACGATCCTGGTGACCCATAACCAGCTTGAAGCCTTTGCCATGGCGGACGAGGTCGGCCTCATCCGCGACGGCGCGCTGCTGCAATGGGACACGGCGTTCAACCTGTATCACCGGCCTGCCGGCCCGCAGGTTGCCGATTTTATCGGGGAAGGCGTGTTCCTGGAGGGTACCGTCCTGAACGCCACGGAGGTCGAGACCGAACTCGGTGTGTTGAGAAGTGACGTTCCCCACGGCAGCGCGCCGCGGGCAAAGGTGTCCGTACTGGTGCGCCCCGATGACATCGTGCACGACGATAACAGCCGCCAGACCGCAACGGTGCACGACAAGGTGTTCCGCGGCGCCGAATTCCTCTACACCCTGACCCTCCCCAGCGGCGCCCGCATGTTGAGCCTGGTTCCCAGCCACCACGACCACGCCATCGGGGAAAACATAGGCATCCGCCAGGAAATCGACCACCTGGTGGTGTTTGAATAACTGATTACCAGCCTTAATTACAGGTTTACTATTCTACGCGCTACCCGGAAAGACGCTGAGTGTTCGATATACAGCGCATCATCCGACTCGATCATATCTTCAAAGATCTTTTTGTGTACCTTGTATTTCACGTCACCGATTGCGAGTGCGCCTATGCCTACCGCTTTTCCTCCCCGGGTGGTGAGCGCTTTTCCATAATCATTGACGTCGACCCCCTCAAACCCGGCAGGAGGTACGGCATTGACATCGGCCGCAACGAGAAGTTTCTCTGCCGCGAATAATTGATTGGCCGAAGCCAGTCTTACACCGGCCTTTGCCGCGCCGATAATGATATCGGCATCCTTGATTAATTCGGTGGTTTCTTCCTCGGACCGGTGACTTGCGCCTTTTACTTTTGTATTAAACCGGGCGTTGCATTCGTCCGCAATTTCATTCGCAACCTCTGTCCCGCGATGGCTGGCGATATAAACGTCCGCTTTGCAGAAAGACAGCAACACTGCCGTACATGTTCCTACGGGTCCAGTACCGCCGAATATATAGACTTTCCTGTTTGCCAGGTCGGTCCGGGCGATTTTATCCACCCAGTATTCCACACAAGCCACTAATGCCGCGGCTGTTGTAACCGCACCGCTCGGGTCGGCGAATACGCTGACCTCAAACGGCGGAACCATAGCCGTCCTGGCCCGTTTCAACATGTCAATAGCCAGACTGAAATCCTTGCCGCCTATGAATATCCCGGTTCTTTTCACCCCTTTCGGGCCGCGTGAAAAAATGGTGTCCTGCGTCAGTGAATGAACTTCGTCCAGGGTGACGTTTGCGTACGGTATGACACCGTCAAACTCGGCTTCATAAGCCATATTCACATCAAAAGGACTGACATTCCTGGTCGGATTGAATATATGCAACAGGTAAGGGTCTTTCATTTTTCAGTTTCCTTGATATCCAACAGCTATTCCTCAAGGCGCGCGCCGGACGGGTAAAGCAGGGACGTGGTTTACAGTTAAGGATGGCAACAGGCCTGCGCACTGGTTGCATGGCCGAATTGCTGCAGATTGTATTACAGTAACTTGAAGAGTGTCAATTATGGGATAGCGAAAACTTGCCCCTTCGTCGATGGCAACAAACGCATGTCCGCCGTTCTGTGCGAATTGTTTATTGTGGTTAATGGCATGAGCCGGGGTCAGAATTCGAACCGGAACATTGCCAGCAGGGCGTGGGTTTTCAGTTCGGCTTTTGTTTTGTCGATTTCGATAATCAGGTCGTCCCTGCGGCTGCCGTCCAGTCTGTATCGTTCAATGGTGATGTCGCCCACGTCGGTTGTTATGTCTCCCGCGTCCGTGTAGCGGTAGCTCAAGTCGAGTCGCGTGCGTGCCGTCACGGGTATGACCACGCCTGCG
>CAYOEQ010000102.1:0-7481 GCA_964402775.1 uncultured Enterobacteriaceae bacterium | reverse complement strand
CGAGGCTCGAAGGTCGCGCAGCACCTGCGGCACGTCCCCTGAGGTTACCGTACGACTAATCGGAGCGCTGGCGCCCTCGATGAATGTTGTAGACGCATTCGCGTCCACCGTAACGGTGGCGCTGATGTGCTGGTCATTGGCGGTTATTCCGTCAGAGACCATAATCTGGAAGGAGTGTGTTAGGTCAACTCCGTCGTCGCCCATGATGTCAGCCATACCGACCGTTATCATGCCGCTATCTTCGTTGATATGGTACAGACCCGAGTCACCGCCTACCAGCGAGTAAGTCAGCTTGTCGCCGTCGTTGGCGGAAACACCATAGCTGCCATCGCCAACTTCGGTTCCAGCCTCAACAATGCCGGCGCCGGTCAAGTTTTCCTCGATGGTCGCCGTGAATGTCCCAGGCACCGTAGGCGCCATGTTCGACGCGGTAACGGTTACCTTAACGTCTGCGATGTCCGTCCTGTTGGCAAGGCCTGCGTCACCGCTCACGGTAAGCTTAAGGTTGTAATCCTTAACCTCAAGAGCGGCGGCGTCACCGCGGTACACGAGCGTCATGTCGGCGTCGTTGACCGCGAACAAGTCGCTGCCGTCACCACTCAGGATGCCGTCCAGGTACTCATCCTTATCCTCAATGGCACCAGTGACCGTGAAGCTGCCTATCAGGGTATCCTCAACATTGGCAGTGATTCCCTGCGGTATCGTGAACTCATTATCAGAAGTGATAGTGAGCTCGGCCCGAGAAGTTATTTCACCGGTAAGAGTGGTCGTGAATTCTACGCCATCAGTGTTGGTATAGGGCAAGTCAACCCTGATGGACTGCGACCCACCTGTGGGAGCCGCACCGGACTTGCTCACGAAAAGACCGAATTCGCCGCTAGATATTTCCTGGACCTCAAAGTCACCGACTGCGCCATCGAATTCGCCGAGCGTCATATCGGTGTCGACAACCCACGCCAGCGGGTTGCTGGCAATCGGATTGCCCACACCCGACACTCTGTCACCCTTCACGGCCTTGGTCGGAACGATGTCAAACTGAAGATCATTTGCCGCTGGGGGCGGACCTGGATCCGCTTGTTCGACCGAGACCGTCACTTCGGTGTCACCGCCGACTATATGGTCATTCCGATCATCATCCCTCAAGATGCCGGAGAATGAATAGGGCTTTTCCTCGCTGGAAGCCGTTACCACGTAGCTGAAGGACTTGTTATCTCCCTGCAGTATGAACCTGACTTCCTGCCCGCTCGGAGTGGCCCTATCGGCGCCACTCTGGGAAACGTATGTGAAGCCGGTAGGCAAGGTTTCAAAGACCACGCCCGCACTGCCATAGTTGGCAGCGTTGATCGTCACTGTCAGCTCTCCGCCAGGGATCACTGAATCCGAACTAAATGATCGACTGGCGCTGGGTGTTGTCTGGGCAGCCAAAGGAGCCGAGCCCGACATCACCCATAAGCCGCCTACCAAACTGAGCATCAATGCTGCCAGCATTATTAATCTATTCAAAGCCTCTCTCCTTTAGTTTGGTTTAGAGGTAGGTCCGTCTAATCCAAGGCGGATGCCGCACATGCCTCGGCCGCTGCTGAATTAAACAGACCTACTACTTCTGCTAGTTACTGCTCAATCTTACGATGGTCCAACGAGATAGAATTCCAAGATGTCCAGCATCTGTTCTTTCGTAATTGTCTCATGGACAAGGTAGTCCTCAATGGCCGTCAAGGCCTCACCCTTGTCTATCATCATATTGTTGTTGATGTCGTATCGTTCAAATAGAGAGCTCGGTGTCACCGGTACGGTCACCGTTACGGTGTAGGTCTGGCTAGTAGTGCCATCCTCCGCCATTACAGTTACGTTGATCACGTTATCGCCTGCGGCGAGGTTCACCGCTCCGACTCCGGATACTGTCGCACCCGGATGCGTCGGCGTCGCCGTTACAGTTGTCATGGTGACATCGCTTGCGACCGTCGCGGTGTAGCTCCTCGTGCCGGACGCGAATGCAGGCATCAGCGTGACGCCGCTCAGCATCAAGCTCGAAAGGGTTGCGTCGTTCGACGCCACCACATTGATCGTTACCGTGTAACTCGTCGTATCGGAAAGGTCTTCAGAAGTGACCATTATCGTGATCACATTGGCACCCGGATGCAGGTCCACCACGTTATCGTCACCGATATCGTCGTCTCTGTCCGAGCTAATCGCAGCGCTCGCGCCGCCATGATTCGTCACTGCTGTCACTGTGGTCATTGTCGCATCGGTATCCAGGGTCTCGGTCGACATGTAGTCAGTCGTACCAGACGCGAACGCCGGGTCCAGGGTGATACCGCTCAGACTCAGCGAGTACAGCGAGGAGTCGGTTGAGCCCATGCGTGTGACCATCACGGTATATGTCATCATCGACACTGCGTCTGGGGCAGTGACTTTTATCGTGATGACGTTGGGACCATGCTTCAAGTCCACGATATAAGCAGGGGTATTACCATCTCCAGTATCAAACGATTTAACATCATCGTCGCGGTCAGAGGTCACCGTAACTATGGCAGCCGATTCCGTAGGACTAGCCACCAAGGTTATATCCGACTGAGTCCGAGCCGCCGTAGTTGTATAGGCCGTCCTAGTCGATATGAAGGGCATATTCAAGTACAGGTCAGGATCAGCAGGAGTCGCAGCGCCGATGGGTGAGCCGGAATCCGGCCTATCGACGGTTGCCAACCTAAAGGTACTAGCATTAAGGCTAGCATCGTCAGATGCATTACCCGCCACACGAGTGACGGCCACCTTGTAGTATTTCTTCTCTAGGCCGTTTGCCGCTGTAACCCTTACCAGAATGGATGTTACTCCAGGGGCCAACACCACTACATTATTGGAGTCCGCGTCGGTGCTAGTAGGAGCATCGAACGCTGTCGCCAACAGTGCCTGCGTCGTAGCCGCGCTGGTATCTTCAGTTGTGGATTTGATGGCAACCAACGCGCCCGAATCAGAAGTGCCGAATCTTACTGTCGTCGTGCTCACAGGGTTTGGCACCAATGCCTCATACGCTGTTTCCCCGGGATCGAACGCCGGTGAAAGCGTTACGCTCGACAGACTCAGACTCGACAGGTTGGCGTCAGTAGATGCCGTCGCAGACGCACGAGTTACCGTCACCGTGTATGTCTTCGTTGCAATCGCGTCTTCGGCATCAACCTTTATCGTGATGATATTTGCACCCACTGCCAAGTCAATTTCATCAACGAAGATGTGGCTGTCAGTGGTATTGCTATCTTCAATCGAATCGTCGGTGTCGGATGTGAGCGTTACCGTAGCTCCTCCAGTATCCGCCGCAGTCGCTGTCACCGTCGTGCTTTCCACAGTGTATGGCACGCTTGCTGTGTACGCCATTTTGTCAGCATTATACGTCGGGGAGATACTTATGGCGTCGGAGGAAGTGCCTTCTACTAAAGCCAGGCCACCGGTTGCCGCCAGTTTGGCATCATTAGTAGTAGCACTAGACACCGGCGCGCGGGTTATCGCTACAGTGTAGTACTTCGTCGCAACGCCATTTGCCGCTCTAACCCTTATTGCTATAGTTGTGGGTCCGCCCGCGCCGGCGGATGTCTCAGCTAATTCCACAACATTGGCGGCGTCCGCCGAAGTACCCGTGGTGTCGAAGGCAGTTGTATCGAAGGTAGCAGTGCCGGAATACTTGATGTCAACCAGTGCATCCGAATCAGAAGCGCTGGCCGTCACTATCGTCAAATTCACGGAGTTCGGCACCAATGCCCTGTACGCTGGTTTCCCAGGATCAAACGCCGGTGAAAGCGTTGCGCTCGACAGACTCAGACTCGACAGGTTGGCGTCAGTAGATGCCGTCGCAGACGCACGAGTTACCGTCACCGTGTATGTCTTCGTTGCAATCGCGTCTTCGGCATCAACCTTTATCGTGATGATATTTGCACCCACTGCCAAGTCAATTTCATCAACGAAGATGTGGCTGTCAGTGGTATTGCTATCTTCAATCGAATCGTCGGTGTCGGATGTGAGCGTTACCGTAGCTCCTCCAGTATCCGCCGCAGTCGCTGTCACCGTCGTGCTTTCCACAGTGTATGGCACGCTTGCTGTGTACGCCATTTTGTCAGCATTATACGTCGGGGAGATACTTATGGCGTCGGAGGAAGTGCCTTCTACTAAAGCCAGGCCACCGGTTGCCGCCAGTTTGGCATCATTAGTAGTAGCACTAGACACCGGCGCGCGGGTTATCGCTACAGTGTAGTACTTCGTCGCAACGCCATTTGCCGCTCTAACCCTTATTGCTATAGTTGTGGGTCCGCCCGCGCCGGCGGATGTCTCAGCTAATTCCACAACATTGGCGGCGTCCGCCGAAGTACCCGTGGTGTCGAAGGCAGTTGTATCGAAGGTAGCAGTGCCGGCATACTTGATGTCAACCACCGCGCCGAAAGTGGCAGCCCTGGCCGTCACTGTCGTCAAATTCACGGAGTTCGGTACTCTGTCAGTGTATTCAGTCCTCTTGTCAGAATCGAACGCCGGCGAAAGCGCTACGCCTGTCAGGCTCAGACTCGACAGTTTTGTGTTGTTAGATGCCGTCGATGGTACACGGGTGACCGTTACGGTGTATGCACTCGATGACCCATCTTCTGTCAGTCGGATGTTGACAACTTTTGAACCTACTGACAAATTGACAGTGACAGGGGTTCCAGAAGTCGCAATCTGCCCGTCGATGTTCAAAGCAACGGTGGTATCTGCGGTCGCAGTCACTGTAATTGCGTCATTCACATTCGCCACACGCGCAGTATATGACCTCTTTTTAGGGTCAAACGTAGTCGGTATGTCATGCGTCAAGGCACCCACAGATGTATCGGCGCGTTCCAATGCTAGACCGGTCAGTTCCGGTGCTGCCTGTGCGTGTGCGACTTCACCCTCACCGAAGGGAGACGCGGAAAACACACCCACGACAATCGCCAACAGCAACGCCCCCAGCACCGACAATATGGGGCTTAAAGCTTTCTTATTCAATGCATCCTCCTCGTTTGTTCGGTTTCCGATTCGTTCCTGAAAATCTATGCTAGCAATCTAGTTAATGACACTAAAACGCGATTGACACTCGTATTCCCGAAAAAGCTACACCCCGCAGCATACTTCTTCAAGGCTTTATTTTGAATGTTTTTAGCTAAGTTCTAAAACTTGCCCAAACAATTTCTACATAACCACTACAATAGGAGCAGGCCTTGCACACAGGCATGCAGAGTCAAAGATATAGGACTAGTATTACGGCAGTGTTACAACGAAAGGTAGTTCTGCCGAGCTAATGCCAAAGTATCTGTGCTTTAGCGCCAGAATATTGGACATTATGCATCGCCCGCGAGCGCGACCGTTCCTTGCGGATCAGTGATATATGCTGCCGCAGTTTTCTGGGCGCACGGCAGACACCTACGCCAACCGATTACTCGACCACATTGAATCTCCCACTGGTAGCGTCAGCCCAACTCTTGAGCGCCACCCGGTCGGCATGAGCGCCCCAGGCCACAGCATCGAGAATCACGCCGTTGTCACTGTACTGGCTCAACGTCGAATCCTGCACTTCCACCGAACTGATTCCGTCCGAGACCAGCACTACGCGCTTGTTTTCCGCCGACGCTACGGAGACGGTCGTATAGGCTTCGCGCAGCGCATTATCAATGTCCGTGCTGCCGGTAACGCCCAGATAAAGCAACGCCACAGTGTCGGGTTCTGGTCCGCCTATGCTGGCATGCACCTTATACTCAGGAACAAATTGCGCGAAAAGTCTGCTCTCGCTCAGAATCGTTTCTCCGAGGAAGCCCGCCATGCCAATATGAGCGTCGGTAACATTCTCAGCGGCAGCGGCTGCCCATGCCGTGCTCAACGCCGAAGCGATTTCCATTTCCTGGCTGATTGGGGACACAGCGGTTCCTCTCATCGAGTATGAAGTGTCAACAAGGAATAGAGTCGCTGTGTTGGAGGCGACCGATTCCGGCAGTATGGCTGACATGGCCCTTGGTGTCACCGCGGGGTCGTTGATTGTTCCCTGTGACGGTTTGGGCACCGCTCGGTACGATCCTCCCGTCTCATCGGCGATCCTCTGAAGAACAGTAAAATGGTCTGAGAACTGATCGCCAAATGCCACCGTGTCGACCACTATGCCTGAGGCTCTGATCGCTTCCATCTCATCTGCCGGATAAGAGGCCTGAGCGTCAGTGAAAAAGACGATCTTCTTGGCATCGGCGTTGTCTGCGTCCAGCAGCGCTTTCGCGCTTTGCAGCGCGGCAGGGTTGAAAGTTCCCCCCAGTTTCCCGCCAAAGGAGCCGATGTGCGCATCCCAGGGCGCATCCGAATGTTCCGTGAGTTCGAACAGTATCTTGGTACTGGTTCCGAATCCGATCAGGGCAACCTTGGTGCCCGTCATAGTAGAATTGCGCACTTCCTCCAGTTCGGCTCGCACTTCGCGGAAGTCCCCGTCCATCGAACCGGAGTCGTCGACGACATATACGATACTGGTAGAGACCGGCGTCTGCTGTGCGGGAATCGCTGTCGGCCCAGCTTCACCCCGCGACACTTTGATCGGGGAGGATGCGGCAGGAAATCCCTCGCCGTAGTCCACAGCTGCGCTGAAAGTCTGAGTCTCCGCTCCGGAGCCAGTGTATGTGCCAGCGTATGAGAACGAAGGAAGTGTCCAGGAGGGAAGTGCCCAATAAGTGGCCCACCTGCCCTCCGAAGACTCAAGCTCCCAACTATAATGAATCTCCCCATATGAAGTTGAAGAGCTGCCTCCTGCGGGCACGTCGGTAGTGACCGCTCTCAGTGTCACCGGTTCTCCGACAGCCGGATTCACAGAGTCGGCCTCGGCGAAGACCCGTAATTCTGACTGCTCTTCCCAGCTAGCAGCGGCTACATGTCCTCCCAGGAAGGAGAGTCCGCTCATCAGCAGTGCTGCTACAAGGGTGAGAAGCAGTCCATACCGCATGACACTTTTCGTTCCCATTCAATCACCTCCAATACCAGAATTGCTATTGATTTTGATCATTGGTATTGGTATCGCCGGTTCACACCTGAATGTCCTGTACAGTTTGCGAGTTACTGGCTATTTGTTGTTTAACTCAACTATTGAGTGATGAGATTACGCCAATGTGTCTATAAACACAAGAAACAGCTCTGCGCAACGCTACTATCGACATTTTGTTCAGAATGCCCGCCACGACGCTGCAGACGAAGCACTTCCGGGATGCGAGACAGCAGATGCGCTCGCCCGGCTACGGGTTGTACGCAGCCTGCATATCCTGGTTTCGGCAGCATTGCCCATCTCCTGCAATTAAAAAGTCCTCATACAATGCCCGTGTTCCTAAAGAACTTTTCTCAGATTTAGCCCATAATTCTCATGTGTCTCGACACAATCCTTAGGACCTACCCGGACAGCGATTTGGAAGTCGCCCGTCCCATACCTACGAACCAACCAGACCGGAGAAATAGCCATGACAGTG
>CAYOEQ010000101.1:0-7497 GCA_964402775.1 uncultured Enterobacteriaceae bacterium | reverse complement strand
GAACGGACGGACACCGGCTTGTCCGCGCCAAGCGAAAGTTTTATGCCGTTGTCGAGCCAGTCCCTGAGCCGATAAGACACGTGGGCCAGTTCTTCACCCCAGTGCTCTATGAATTTGTCACCGATAATATAAAGATGCCTGGGTTGGGGAAGCACTATCAGGCCGAGCGCCTTGACGCGTTCATAGTGATCCGGTTGCAACAGGATGCCGTGGTCGACAATCCAGCGCCGGTCCGTGATGTCAATCTGTTCGTTAACATACTCATAGGCTTCCAGGAGCTGGTCTATGGACGCATCACCGACGGCATGGGGGCCGGGACGCCATCCATGACGTGCGGCCGACAGCATCAGGCTGTTGAGTTGCTCCTGCTCAACGAGTCGCAGTCCGCGGTAACCCGGGCGTCCTATATATTCCGTGCGTATCTGCGCTGATTCCTCGGCGCCGTCCAGCATCATTTCAGCCAGACCGTCACCCCTGAATATGCCGTCTCCCCACTGTTCCTGCGGATCGGCCAAGGCTTCGAACATCGCATCCAGCTCTTCCACCGGTGTATTGGGATCGACATCATAGCACCAGTCTATCCTGACGGTCAGTTCCCCGTTTTCATACAGTTCGCGCAACATCTCTACAAGTTCCCTGCTGCCGCCGGGTTCTCTCAGGCTCGTCATGCCCCAACTGTTTACCCGCCTGATAGCCTGCCGTATTCCATCAAGCTGCACTTCCCTGTCCGGCGTCTCAAAATGATCCAGCAACGGGTACATGGCGTTTCGTACAACAAATCCGGTTGGGTCGCCATTATCATCCTTCCAAATTTCACCGCCGGGCGGGTTCTCAGTGTCCCTGTCGTAACCTACCCGTTCCAGGGCCATACTGTTGGCGATGACATAATGGCCGCCTTTTAACGTCACCGGGTTGTCGGGCGAGACCTCGTCGAGATCATGCCGGTTCGGCAGGCGCCCGTCCTCCAGCATGAACTGCCACCAGCCCCCCTCGCTGAAAATCCATTCACCTTTTTCCGTGATCGCGACGCGTTCGGCAACTGCCTGTTTGATATCGCCGATCGAAGTTACTTCGGTCAGGTCTATCATCGTCGGCAGGTTGATCCCCATGGTGGTCATATGGCTGTGGGAATCATTGAACCCGGGCAGGACCGTCCTGCCGCCGAGGTCCACGATTGCCGTGTCCGGACCGGCACTCTCAAGGACCGAGCTTTCTGTCCCTACCAGCAGGAACTTCCCGTCCTTGACCGCAGCGGCTTCAGCAATGGAGAAATCCTCGTCAACGGTGACGATCTTCGCGTTGTGGATAACCAGGTCTGCATCCTGTCGGGCACACCCGTTACAGATAACGGTGAAAAGGACTAAAACCAGCAGAGGAATGTTGTTGAAATGTTTCATGATGTTCTCCTGACGATATGTTACGCCTGAAAATAGTTCCTTCTGTAACCGTAAGACCGTATATGTTATATGTACCGGTGAAGACCGGTGAATTTATGCATCATCCGGGACCGAAACCTGGCGCTATTGACGAGTATAGCGGGTAAGCAGGACATCAAACCGTGATAATGGACAGGATCCGGCTTTTCAACCGATAAATTCAGGTTTTCCGTGTGTCCCCTTCTGATAAAACCTGCGACTTCACGTCCCAGAATCGTGTTTACCGCCAGTCCCCTGCCGTTACAGGCCTGAACGGCGAACAGCCCGCCTGAAAGTTCGGAAAACCTGGGCAGTATGGAACGGCCGATCCAGGTCGTTCCCTGCCACAGGTAGCGGATGCGGGCCGAACCCAGCAAGGGGGAAAAATACCCCAGCCGTTCTTCGATGTAACGAATGATGCGGTCCCTGGCATTATTGACAATGAATGCCGGGCAAGCCGTAATTAACCGGCCTTCACTGTCGTAACGCATCGAGTAGATATTCGGGTTGACATCGGTCATCGCATGGTTTTCAGGCAGGATGCCTCCCCTTATTTCTGCGTCCAGCGGTTCGGTTGCCACCTGGAACACCCTGAAAGGCATGACTGTTCGGGCAAGACCGCGGTTCAGGCCGCGATTGCCGCCGCCCGCGCACAACACGACTTTTTTCGCATTAACACGGAAAGTATCCGATTCAAGACACCACCCCCCACCCTCTTTATGCAGCCTGGCTACCGGGCTGTCAATAAAAATCCGGGCGCCCTGCCCTGTCGCGGCCAGCGCCAGTTCCCGCACAAAAGCCAGCGGGTTGATTGCGCCGCCTGCCGGGTCCAGCAGCGCCCCCTGGTAGGCGTCCAGCCCGGTAAGGCGGCGGATTGTGTCTTTATCGACGGTTTGAATCCCGTATCCGAACGAACGCCATTCAGAAGCCGTCTTTTCTACCCGTGCCACCTCCTGTGCGGTCCTTGCAGGAGCCAGGAAGCCCGATTGCCGGGGCGCGCAATCAAGACCCAGCTTTTGCACCAGGGAAAATACATACTTCCCGGACTCGCCCACCAGGTCAATAAGCCGTCTGCCCCTGTTGTCGCCATATCTTTCCAGGATCTCATAAGGGCTGTGGCGCACCGGCAGCGATACTATGATACCGGCGCTCTTACCCGCAGCATCGCTGCCCGGCGTTGCCGCTTCAAGTACAACCGGGGTCTCACCTGCTTCGCTCAAGTGATAAGCCAGCGAAATTCCGGCGACACCCCCACCGACGATTGCGATGTCCGCGTCGTGAATTCCGGTTAATTTCGCAAGGCCTGCCGCTGCCGGTGTGACGCAACTCCAGAGTGTATTCTCTTCAACCTCAACCGCACACATGGCTGGTCATATTCAGTCCACGGGCTCTACAGACAACCTGCATGCGCCGTTTTTTCGGATCTCACCGATACAGGACTGCGCACGGGCAAGGTCCTCCGGGACAATCTCGGCACAGATATTCGCCATCAACCAGCCAAAAGGAAAGAACAGGCGCCCGCCATCGCCGTAGAAAATACCTATGTCAAAAAACGGGCCTGGCGGCAGTCCTTTTACACTTCCCGACCTGACGTAAGCCAGGACAATTTCCCCTGCCTGGGGAAATGAACTGGCATTTTCCAACGGCATGTCTGTCTGCGCCAGTTCCTCAGGCAAAACCGCAGCGGGCAACGGGCAGGAAAGTTCCGGGCCTGTCCACATGGCGTGGATGGCATCGTATGTGGGGCAGATCTGCGCCAATTTCCATAAAAATTCGGCTGAATGCGGCGCCTTGTCATCAAGCAGAACACATCTGGCCGACAACCCGGACCGTGGTTCCGTAAACCTGACGTGACGGTTCACTTGGTAAAGTCGCGAATTACCCTGCCGTCGGCGATGACCAGCTTTACATCCTGAAGATTTTGTATGTCCTCCAGGGGATTACTGCCGACCACAAGTATATCCGCCAGCTTCCCTGCTTCCACAGTGCCGAGCTTGTCTCCCATTTTCAATATCTCCGCGCCGACACGGGTGGCTGAAGCAAACACATCACCATCCGACAGGCCTGCATCTTTCAACAGGCCGAGCTCTACATAATAATCCTGTGGATAGCGCACGTCGTTTTCGAACGGGATATCAGAACCCACCCCGATACGGATTCCAGCCTTGTGCGCCAGTCCGACCATCTCGAGATGCTGTTCATGGTTGACCGGATAACGCCGCGAAAAGGTATAGAAAAAACCACCGGAGGGTATCCCGGCAGAAGGATAACCGGTTTTTTCCACGTTGTAGAAAGCAGTCAGGGTCGGGACAAAATCCGTCCCGCTGCGCGCCATGGCTGCAATGACCTGTTCGTTCATGTGCAAGGGATGCTCGATCGTGTCCACACCCGCATCGGACGCCCACTCGGTATATTTCCCGAAGGAATCAACGGCAACAGGGATCCCCTGCATATGAGCTTCATCCACGGCAGCGGCCACTTCTTCACGAGTGTAGGGAGAGGTCAGCTTAATCCAGTCCGCATGCTTGCGAAGCTGTTCCCGGACAGCCAGCCTCCAGTCCCAGGGGCCACTTGCCACACGCACCCGGGTGGAAGGCGCCAGGCTCTTGGGCCTGCCTGTAGCGGTTGACGTGATTTCATCTGCGTGCCCGCTTCTCGCAGCAATGAGATTACCGCTCCATAACACGCGCGGCCCGTCGACCATGCGCCGTTCGACTGCCTCCTTGATGCGCAGCGCAACATCATTGGAAGTGCCGACATCACGCACCGCGGTAATCCCCGCGTCAGCCAACTGTCCCAGCAATAAAACTCCGCGAATTGCCGCGGCCGCATCCGAGTCGCGATAACGGCTGAAATCCATGCCGCGTTGCTGGGTGAAATGGATATGCAGGTCAATCAGCCCTGGAACGATGTACAGGCTTGACGTGTCAATCACCCGGCCTTCTTCTGTTGACACCCCGGCCCCGTTCGCGCTGCCGGCATAAATGATCCGGTCGCCGCGTATTGCCACCAACGCGTCAGTCACAGGCGAAGTACCGGTACCGTTAATCAGGGTCCCTCCCTGTAATACGAGCAACGGATCTGCAGAGTAATCATGGGGCGGGACAGGCACCCGCCGGGTGTCGTCCGTGGTGGTAAAAGTGGTTGTCTGTGCCGCTCCAAAACCAGGAGCAGCCAACATGGAAAGGCATACGAATATTGAAAAAATATTTCTCATGGCGATCACCCAACGTGTTGTAGCCGCTCTGTAAAGTCGCGCACCCTCCTCCGCGAAAAGGGTGCGCGATGCATGTAGCGCTCAGTGACTGTAGCTGAGGCTTACCCCGAATATCCTCGGCGGACCGTAGTGAAGACGACCAGGCAGGAAGCCTGAAGCCGGCCCGAAAATCTCACTGAAATATTCCTTGTCGGACAGGTTACGACCCCAGCCCGCCAGTTCCCAGCGCCCGTCATCGGACCTGATGCCGATCCGGGCATTCAGCAGCGTATAGGAATTCTGCACCGCGCCGGGGTGGTTCGGCAGGATAAACTGGTTTGAATCGGTGTAGCTGTAATCAAACTGGGCAAAGGGCCGGAACCCGGAAATTGCCTGAGACGCCGTGTAGCTGACCAGGCCGTTGATCGTGAAGTCAGGCGCGTGGGCGGGATTCTGGCCCTCGTAGTCCCCGTTTTGAATTTCCGAATCCATCAGGTTAAGGCCGGTATAAACCAGCAACTCGGGGGTCAGTTGCCAGGTGACTTCCGCTTCCACACCGTAGATCTCTACATCACCCGCAGTGCCCAACGTAATCACCCTGACGTTTTGCCCCGAAACGGGGTCGATCCTGTCGAGCGCCGCGCGTGCCTGCATGTCATTCCAGTCGTAGTAATATCCCGCTGCGTTGAACTGCACGTTGCCATCGACCAGTGAAGACTTGAATCCTGCTTCGTACGCCAGCAGTTCCTCGGACACGAACGGCAGAAGCTGGTTGCGACTGAAGGCAATCGCGGCCGGGAATCCACCGCTCTTGAACCCGCGGTTGAAACTGGCATAAAGCAGCAGGTTGTCGTTCGGGGTGAACTCCAGCGCTACCCTTCCGCCGACTTCCTCGGTGTTGAGCTTGGGATGGGTAAACTCCGGAAGGGGTACCGGTCCGCTGCCCGTTATCATGCCATGGAAGGTAAACTCACGGTCTTCATCGGTATAACGCACACCCAGGGACAGGTTCAATTGATCATGTAAACGCCAGTCCACCTGGGCAAATCCGGAAATGCCTTCGGTTTCCTGGGTTGATCCGCTTTCAAAAAAACCTGAGAACGAGGCATGGTCGCGAAAATCGGTATCGGAAAAGAAATTATTTTCGTCATTGCTGTAGTACCCGCCGACAATCCAGCTAACCGGCCCCCAACTGTCGTCAGAAGCAAGGCGTATTTCCTGGGTAAAGCTGGTGATATCCTCCCAGTTCCTGATTTCATGGATGAGCGCAGGTGAACCGCCTTGATCCAGGGGCTGGAACCGGTCAAATTCGCGGTAACCGGTAATGGAGGTGGCGGTAAACCGGCCAAAATCCCAGTTGGCGGTAGCAGAAATACCCCAGGACTCTGCATCAACCTCATTGCCGGACGAGAATTCGGCAAGCACCGTACGCACATCCGGGTTACGATCCTGGATTATTTCTACTTCAGGCGTCAAGGGCGTGCCGCCCGTACGGTCGCGTATCTGTGCAAACGAAGCGCATTCGACTTCATTGCGTATCCCTTCCGTAGCATACGAACAAAAGCCGCTGCCATCCGCCATGAGATTGCCTGCATGTTTGAATGCCATCACTTCGGATTTGTCTTTTGAATAGTCGCCGGTGACCAGAATGTCAAAGTTCTCGGCAGGTTCAAACAGCAATGAACCGCGAAATGCCTTCCTGTCCACCTCACCGTTATCGGAGTCCACCCCGGGACCGAACGGGACTTCCGGAATGGTATGCAATGTCTGCCAGCCTTTCTGTTGCAGGTTAATGTTTGTGGCCACCCTGGCAGACAGCGTGTCGCTTAACGCGCCGCCGACACCCAGTTCGAAATCGGTTCGGTCGTATTCCGCGTAATCAAAACGCGCTTGCAGTTCAAACTCCTTGGTCGGTTTGCGCGGCACAACCTTTATCGCGCCGCCGGTGGTATTGCGGCCATACAGGGTCCCTTGCGGCCCTTTCAATACTTCAATCCGGTCCACGTCGAATACCTGGAATCCCAGCATCACGTGTGACGGCAGGGCGATTTCATCCAGGTAGATCATCACGGCCGGATTCTGCGCGCTGGTGGTGTCGTTCATCCCCACCCCGCGGATGGTGAATACCGAATCGCCCTCATAGGCGGAAGTGGCATTAACCGTTAACCCGGGTGTGAACTGCGCCAGATCCCTGGGTTGCGCAACACCGAGGTCCTGCAAGGTCTCGCCGGTGAACGCCGTTATTGAAATAGAGACATCCTGGACGTTCTGCTCGCGTTTCTGCGCGGTTACGATAATTTCCTCAATCTGGGCGGAAACAGGAAAAACTAACAAGTAACTTGATAAAAATAATATAACTAACTGATAAGTTATACTTTTTATTTTGAAAAAAGGAATAGAAAGAGAAAACAGCCTATTATTATTTGTGATCATCATCTTCCCCCTAAAATGTGATACAACTCCAGTACAGAATAGTAATCAAATATAAAATTGTCAATTACTTTACTTATCAGACTCCTCAGCTGGCGATTGAAAAAAGCCTTTTCGCATTTCCGTGCAATACCTTGTTCGCGATCTCTTCACAATTGGACTGACTCCACCCGTAATTGGACTTGTAATCTCTTAATATTTTTGCCAGGACCTGGCGAACATTCCAGGCGCAGTAACCTATCTCCTCTGGTACATTATTGGAATCACTGCCATGCATTACCTTGTCGGCCGGCGCCAAAGCCAAAAAGGCTCTCAAAGTCTCTTCCAGCACACCAGGAAACTTTGAATAGAAAGACAGATCAACATACACGTTGGGAAACTGGCTCAGCATTGCAGCAACATGCTCATGATACGGATACCCGGTATGAATCAGGAGGAACCTGGTCTCTACTTTTT
>CAYOEQ010000100.1:6229-7499 GCA_964402775.1 uncultured Enterobacteriaceae bacterium | reverse complement strand
AATATATAGTTGCGTGCCGGTAATCAATATGGGTTAAACTGGTAGAGACGCAATAACTGGTGATTCACGGCGGATAATATCAATGATTGTCGAACAGATCTGGACGGGTAACGACTGGCGTAATTTCAATTACCTCATTGCCTGCCCTGACACCGGCGAAGCGCTGGCCGTCGACCCCCTGGACCACGAAAAGTGCCTGCACCATGCTCAGGACCAGGGCTGGGAAATCACCCAGGTGCTGAACACCCACGAACACCACGACCACACGGGCGGCAATGCCGCAATGATAGACGCGACGGGCGCGGAGTTGCTCGCTCACAAAAATGCCAGGGACAGGATAGTCGGGATAGACAGGCCGTTGGCCGCGGGTGATGTCATTAAAGTCGGCAGGACCGTGGAACTGGAAGCGCTGGATACGCCGGGTCATACCATGAGCCACGTCTGCCTGTTGTCCCGGACAGATCAACCTTCCCTGTTCTGCGGGGATACCCTGTTCAACGCGGGGGCGGGTAACTGCCATAACGGCGGGCACCCGAACGAGTTGTACCTGACTTTTTCCAGCCAGTTGGCGGCCCTGTCCGACGATACCCTGATATATCCCGGCCATGACTACATCATCAACAACCTGCAATTCACCCTGAGCAGGGAACCCGGCAATGCCGATGCCCGGTCATTAAGGGATGAGTTGATCGACCAGGACCCGGATGACGCCCTGGTCACCACCATCGGAATGGAAAAAACCGTCAACACCTTCTTCCGCCTGAAAAACCCGGAAGTCATAGAAAAACTGCGCGAGGATTTTCCCGATCTGCCTGCCGAACCAGACGAAAAAACGGTCTTCCTGAAACTGCGGGAGATAAGAAACAGCTGGTAAGGTGACGCTTGTCCCCGACCTGGTTACTGCTTGCCGCCGACGGGTTGCTGATTATTCACGCCCTGTTTATCGCCTTTGTGGTTTTCGGCCTGATATTCATTATCGCCGGCTTTGTCAGGGAGTGGCGCTGGGCCAGGAATCCGTGGTTTCGTTTCATACATCTTGGCGCCATTGGCATCGTCGTCATCCAGGCCTGGCTGGGTATTATCTGCCCGCTCACGATCTGGGACAACAACCTGAGGGAGAAAGCGGGTGAAGCAACTTATGCCGGTTCGTTTATCCAGCACTGGCTGCACAAGCTGATCTTTTACCAGGCGGAAGCCTGGGTATTTACGCTGATCTATACGGCGTTCGCAGCGCTGGTGGTCCTGGCCTGGTGCCTGGCGCCGCCCTCGT
>CAYOEQ010000100.1:4050-6129 GCA_964402775.1 uncultured Enterobacteriaceae bacterium | reverse complement strand
ATCCATGATGCGCTTGAAGCTCGCCGTACCCCTCTCGTGGGTCTCGCCGTAACCCTTTACCAGGCGCCGGCATTCCGCGACTTCCACAGCCAGATCGTAATCGGTAGCGGCATAGGACAGTACAGTTGCCAGCCACTTCTCCAGGGCAACGGTTTCTGTTTTATAACGCAGGGTGCCGCGGCGCGTGACCCGCAGACCGGCGAGCATGGAGAGCAGCAGGAACCCGGACAGACTTGTGGTATTTATCTTCCTGCCGCGCCTGCAGAACAGGCCGATGAAACTCCGCAATATCGGGATTTTCAGGTGCAGGGCGCCTTTCCAGGCCGGCATGATGTCGCACATCTCCTGCACCCTGGGGTGCATGAATTCCTGCCAGGTGACGACCTGGGCGGTCTCTGCCTGCACCTCTTTCCTGACCCGGGCAAAACGGCCGGAACGGGTCTTCAGATCCGCCACCCGGATGGCGTCCTCGTAAGCCATCCCCAGGGCCAGGTAACGGGCGGTCTCAACGGTCAGCCGGTAGTCCCGGTCGGCGGAGTCCGCCCCCAGGACCGGTTGCAGCCGGTCCAGGTACTGGTGCGCGTAGCGGACGTCCTGGTAATCCGCCAGTTTCGCCACCGCTGCCCGAATCACCTCATGGGTCTGCGGCGGGAACTCTGCCCGGACCCGGTCCAGCAGTGCCTGTGCGTGTTTATGCACCGGCTTTCCAGCCGTGCGCGGGGCCTCCTGCCGTTCCTGCTCCTCCTGCCGTTCCTGTGAGCGGGCATAACCGGCGTCAAACCCCTTCAGGTTGGCCTCCACGGCCACGCCGCCTTCCCTGATAACATCGATGAAGGCGTCCCGGCTGAAGGGCAAAGCGCCGCTGCCGGCAGCCGCGCCCAGCAGTACGGAACTGATGACGCTGCCGGTCTTGCCGGCCAGGGCATCCATGTCGAAACCGATGAAGCGTTTTGCATTCTCCGTCACGGCTTCCATGATCCTGCCGGTATTGGCGCGCCCGTCGCCCGGCGCGGATTTCTCGGCGATGGCGTAGTCCCGGTGGGTTGACACCAGCGCGGTGGTGCGGTCCGGCGTGACCAGGCCCCGCAACACGGCGCGTCCGCCCTCGATGAGTTCACCGGCGATGACCAGGTCCACGCGCCCGGGCACCGGCATCAGGGCCAGTACCGCAGGGTCGTCCCCGGCGGCATCCCGCGGGAAGAATTCCAGGTAATACACGGTCGCCCCGGTGCGCTGGGCAACGCCGGGCACGGAGGTGGACTGCGCCAGGTAGCCGGAGCGTTCGGCGACACGGATCAACCAGTTGCTGAGCACGCCGCCGCCCTGCCCGCCCATGGCCAGGATAGCGATTTTGATGGGTTCGTACTGCCCGCCTGCCGGGACGGAGGGGACGGGTTGAAGTTCGTCCCCTGCAGGTGGGGGTCCGTCCCCGATAGACATTTCGGCGCCCCCGGCAAGTCCGGCGCCAACAGTCCGTTTGCGCCGGCTCAGGTCCGACCAGGACTGCAGCCCGCCGATGATGAATGAACGCACGGACGCCAGCGCCCGGTCGGCGATATTGGGGTTGTACACGATATCAGCCTTGTAGAACGACGGGCACAGCACCGCGGCATGGGCCACCTCACCGCACACGCCGCAGCCGACGCAACTGTTGACGACACTCGCCACGGGGTCCTTTCTGAGCGGGTCCGGGTTATCCTTGATAGTGAGTGACGGGCACCCGGACAGCCTGATGCAGGAATGATCGCCGGTACAGGTGTCTTCATCAATACCGAAGCGCTCACGCACGTAACGTTTCTTTTGTTTAAGCAGGTTCCTTACCTGCGGTTTGATTCTCCGTTGGCGGTTAAGCTGGCATTCTCCTTCTGCGACGATGAGTTTCGGACCCTTGTCCCTGGTAGTCATGGCCTCCCTCAGGGCATGCAGGGATTCCTGGATATTGTAGGTATGTACCTTGCGGATCCACCTCACGCCGGCGCCCTTGAGCGCATCGACGATGGACACCCGGTACTGGCGCCTTTCCGCATCGGCCTTGGATGACGGGATCCACTGGCCGCCCGTGGCCGCGGAATAGCCGTT
>CAYOEQ010000100.1:1194-3950 GCA_964402775.1 uncultured Enterobacteriaceae bacterium | reverse complement strand
TTGACGGCGGAGAAGAACGGGCGTTCCGGGCATCCGGTACACAGGCCGGACGGCCGTTGCGGCACCAGTTGCGCCAGTTCTTCCCGGCCCGCGCCGTTGGTCTTTTCCAACGGCGGGACGGTGACGGCGTCGGGTTTCCAACGCGCCAGGAACTCGCGCAGCCCCTGCTCCATCAACTGGCAGGTGTATTCTCCCGCCATGGTAAACACGTCCTTGCCGTGCACCCGGGCCTGCACGTCGTGGCGTCTGAGGATGGTGTTGATGTTCTGTTCCAGGTAGTCCGGCTGGCCCTCCTCCACCAACAGCACCGCTTTTTTGTCCCGGCAGAAACGCACCACCTCCGCATCCACCAGGGGATAGGCCACGTTGAGGATATACATGGGTATGGTGTTATTGCCGAACACGTCCGAACATCCCACGTGCTCCATGGCCCGGTTCAGGGTGTTGTAGAGGCCGCCGGGGACGATAATGCCGATCTCGCCAAAACGTCCTTCGATCACGTCATTCAGCCTGTTTTCCTCTATGAATTTCAGCGCCGCGGGCCAGCGCCGTTCGGTTTTCTCCACCTCGTGCCGATAATTGAACGGGGGCAGGACGATACGCTCCACGTCACGCGCCGGGTCGTCCAGGGCGTCGGTCACGGTGAATGCCGGACGTTTGTTGTCTTTTGTATTCAACACGCCGTGGACATGACAGGCCCGCACCCGTAATTGCAGCATGACCGGAGTGGACGATGCTTCGGACAGTTCAAAACCCTTCTCCACCATGTCCGCCATGTGGTTCAGTTCGGGCCGGGGGTCGAGCAGCCACATCTGGGATTTCATGGCGAAGGCGTGGGAGCGTTCCTGCATGATGGACGCGCCTTCACCGTAGTCCTCCCCGATGATGATGAGCGCGCCGCCCTTGACCCCGGCGGAAGCGACGTTAGCCAGGGCATCCGAGGCCACGTTGGTGCCGACGGTGGATTTCCAGGCCACCGCGCCGCGCAGCGGGTAATTGATGGAGGCGGCCAGCATGGAGGCCGCCGCGGCCTCGCTGGCGGATTGTTCGAAGTGTACGTCCAGTTCTTCCAGGATCTCTCTGGAATCGGAAAAGACGTCGATTAAATGACTGATGGGTGAACCCTGGTAGCCGCCGATATAGGAGACACCGGATTGCAGCAGGGCCTTGGTGACTGCGAGGATGCCCTCCCCGTGCAGTTCCCCGCCCTCTCCCAGGCGCAGCATCCGGACTTCTTTTGCGAAAGATCGTTCAGCCATTGGAGACACCGGGGCGGGTTGGGGAACTGTTTTCCGGACACGCTGTGAATACATCCCTGTACGCTTGGTCATCCGCCGTCCTGGCGGATGACAGTCCGGAAAACAGTTCCTCAACCCTTTTGAGTGTGGCGGACATGGTATATTTTTATCATTCCGTAATGGCAAAGACCCTGGCGGGGGAGCCGTCCATGCCGTCCAGGGGCAGAGGGATGCCGTACAGGGTGAACTCGCTTCCGTTGAGCTTGCCGATATTGGTGAGCAACTGGATGATGATGGTCTTGTTGCCCAGCAGGGTCTTGTGGTTGCGTCCGGGCGGCTGGTCCGCCTCGATGCCGAGCCAGAACGGCGCTTCGGGGAAGCAGTCCAGGGCCACCGCCTTGCAGCCTTTTTCCACGATGTATTCCGCCGCGGTGGTGTCCAGGAATATGGATTCGCCCCAGAATTCATCCGTGCCCCAGGTCCGCTCGGTCCAGCCGGTATGCAAGACGGGGATGACGCCGGCGTTTATCTCTACACCGGTTTTCATTATCTCATCGGCGGTGATGCATTCCCGTCCCTGAAGGTGTGTCAAGGGAACTACCACGCCTCTGCCGATGGTGTGTTCCAGGGGGATCTGTTCCACCGTCCAGCCGCCGGACTCGAGGAAATGGCAGGGCGCATCGATATGGGTGCCGATATGGGTGAGGATCTCCAGCCGGGACAGCATGTGCGGGGTAAATTCGACGTTTTCGTCCAGCTCGATGTCGCGGCTTTCCAGGTATGCCTTCTGCACTTCCCCCATGCAGGACAACACCACGCAGCGGGTGGGATTCTCCTCATACTCGCGCAGGTCCGGGATACCCCGCATATGGCGGTTGACGGGCAGGGTCAGGTCGATGACAGCCATTGGCTTCTCCTGTTGGGTCTCTCTTAAGATTATATATTAATGCAATGCCGCCAATCAGCATAAGTTGACTTGCTGTAAAACTCAGACAGGTAACGTCAGCGATCTGAGATAGCGCCAGGTCCCGTTGCCGGTGGGCCGGTTCTGCAGAGCCAGCAGGTCGTCGGGACGGTCGATGTCACGGGCCAGGCCTGGCGGTCTTGCGACCCTGACCGGGACCCCCCGTTTTTCCGCTTCCTTACGGAATTCCGTGAAGCTGTTCTCGCCGTACATCAGGCTTATGGCCAGCGGTGGAGTAAATACCAGACCATTGGTACCGCCATCATTCTCAGCGGGGCACAAGGTGACGCCTTCCGTATGAACCTGGTCCAGGCTGGTTAAATCCGTGTGATCAAGCTCCGGTACGTCCGCCGGGATGACGAGCACCTTGTCAACGCCTTTGCCGCTGATATATTCGACGCCTTTGAGGACGTCCTCGGCATACCCGGCGTCGGCCCCGGTGTCCAGCACTCCGGTTCCCAGCCCGAGCGCCGTCTGGATCACGTCCGTATCGCAACTGACCACCGTAATGCCGCTGACCACGGAGGCACTGTCCAAGGCATCGAGTATGTCTT
>CAYOEQ010000100.1:0-1094 GCA_964402775.1 uncultured Enterobacteriaceae bacterium | reverse complement strand
TTGATGGCGCGGCAACCGCTGTCTTCAACCAGTTGCATGACTTCCTTGCGGGTTTCCGGCTCGTCGCCGGTTACCAGGATGTCGCAATCTATCTCGACGTCCCGCTCCAGCAGGTTGGCGGCCACGTTGTGGTATGCCGCGGCAACCCGCGCCCGGTCGCCTACTGTCTCGCAGGTGATGACCGCGGCGCTCCCCTGTTCAGGCAACTGGACTACGGCTACTTTCGGCGGCATGAGCGGCACCGTGGTGTCTATCAGGACCTGTCCGGACAGACCCGGCATGATGCTCTCCAGGGTAGCTGCATGAGCGGCGAAAGGAACAGTCAGCACCACAACTTCCGCCCGTCTTGTCGCAGAAAGGTTGTCGGCGCCCTCAATTGATCCGGCGCCGGGCTTTTTATTGAGCTCAGCCGCCGCGTTCTGCGCTTTTTCAGCAACCCGGGAGCCGACGATCACCTCGTGCCCGGCCCTGGCCCAGCGCCAGGCCAGACCATATCCCAGATTTCCTGTACCACCCAGAATGGCTATTTTTTTCTTGTTAATCATGAAATCTGCTAAAAAGGGGACAGATTTAAGCCTGGCCCCGCACGTTGCAAGCGGGAGCCAGTCTCCATTCTGCTCTTATCTCCTTTTTCCGGTTATAATGGACACCCTGTTGGGGGCTCGTCTAACGGCAGGACAGCGGACTCTGACTCCGCCGGTAGAGGTTCGAATCCTCTGCCCCCAGCCATTTCATATTGTTTCATAATGTTGCATATACTATGGAAAGAGGGTTGTCCTGGATTTTCTACAAGCTGCGGTTGACACAATTATAACAAGAAACCGTTGCTTGTTTAATTCTGAACCACCCTGGATTTGCCGGCGTACCTGGTTGAGTTGTCGATGGGCCAGGCCGTATCTTGCGTTGCATGCCATACAAATACGCACGATCGTAGAAATTCTCTAATTATAATCATCTCTTTCCAATAATTATCATATACGTGCAAAATATATTGTAATTTCAATTCATCTGTGAAAAAATTGCATGTATGTATAAATTACAGAGTTTGATATGGCAGAAATATTTCCTGAACTCCAGCAGGTCCGAACTCCTGC
>CAYOEQ010000099.1:0-7640 GCA_964402775.1 uncultured Enterobacteriaceae bacterium | reverse complement strand
ATTTCGGGCCTACGCAACTGTGGCCTCACTGCGTGTGCTTGCTCTAAATGTAACTTTGATATATACTGCTACATATCGTTACATTTTTTGAAGAAGCTTAGCATGTCCAATCAAATTAACGAAGTTGCTGTAGATTATTTTACCGCCCGCGGCCTTCGTCCGACAGCGCCGGAAGGCTTGAACGACGCGTTGCGCCTTGCTTTAGACACTATGCCCGCGCTGCTTTACGGCGAACCTGAGACTGAGATCACGGCCCAGGAGCAAACTGTCTTGAGAGAAGGCGGAGTCGATCTTGATACTGTAACAGACCGTGACCCGGTCGCTGAAACCGCCGTTCAGTACGCGGCTATCATCGAAAGCAGCTTGACTGTCAAGCAGGCGGCAGGTCGGGTCGGTAAACCGGAAAGCCAGGTACGCCAGATGATCGCACGAGGCGTCCTCTACAGCATCCTGTTGGACAATCGCCGCTATATCCCTGTCTTCCAATTCGAGAAAGACGGCGGATTGCTGCCGAACATCACAAAAGTGAATGCAGCGCTGGGCGCGGACCTGCACCCCGTTGAAGTATTTGAGTG
The DNA here is from genome assembly GCA_964402775.1 of uncultured Enterobacteriaceae bacterium. Classification (GTDB taxonomy): domain Bacteria; phylum Pseudomonadota; class Gammaproteobacteria; order Eutrophobiales; family Eutrophobiaceae; genus JAAXHV01. The sequence continues at coordinate 7,065 of CAYOEQ010000099.1, read as the reverse complement.
GTACACGCAGCCGGACCCGGACCTGTTTATTAACAATGATATCGAGCAAACGATAAGTCCGATCGCCTGGCTCAGTAGTGGCGGGGATTTCCGAAAAGTGGTGATACTGGCAAGGCGACAGTAGCAGGATCTTGTCGAAACTGCCCCAAGCTCCCGACCTGGGCCGATTGCGGGAGACGCCCCTGAGCCTCATTACCGTTGCGGCGGAACTGAGACTGTACCGCATCTACCAACGCGGCGGCGACTACCCGACATTGTGGAATTCGTTTCGCCGATATGGTCCCTTATCCCGATTTGATCATCATCTGACGGACGAAGACAACAATGCGCGGCAGCAAGCCCGGGGTGTGTTGTACGCCGCAACCGATATTCCGACGGCGGTGGCTGAGTTTTTTCAACGCAACCGTGGACGTATCAATCGATTTCGTCACCGCCCGTGGTTAGCGTCTTTTGCGCTGTCAGGCGAAATCCGGTTACTCAACCTGACTGATACATTTTGTATTCGCGCAGGCGCATCCATGAAGCTCATGACCGGTCCCTTTGCCCACGCACAAGCCTGGTCGCAAGGCTTCTATGAAGCTTACCCGGAGATTCAGGGGTTGTACTACGCATCATCACTCACCAACCGGCCAACGATCATGTTGTACGAGCGCGCTGATACTACCGGGATATTTCCATCGAAGACCAGTCTGCACAGGGCGTTATCTGACCCTCTGCTGCATCAGCCGCTGGTAATTGTCGCTGAGGAAATTGGTTATCAACTGCTTTGAGTCGTAAGATCGCATCTTCCTAATGGGATTTTCTGAAATAATACGATTTTTCAATGCTTTATTTTAGCATAATGCGATATTTCATGAACTTGAGTACCGTTTTCCCGCGCCTTTGAGTACCGTTTTCCCACAATCTTGACTACCGTTTTTCCGCACTATTGCCAACAGCATTTCTCTCATCAACGCAAACTCAGGCTCCAACGCATCGTATTCCGCTTTAACATCCGGGTCGGAAAACGCCTTGAGTTTCAAATGTTCATGCTTCATCCTTTAAAATATCCCGCAATCGTCGCCAGGCAAGTTGAGGTTCCTTATCATTTAAAGGGCTTCCTTTCCTTTTGAATACCTTGTTTGCCGCGTTCGATGCGAATATCTTCGTCGTCATCCGCCTGGAAGAAACTGTCCCAGGTCTGATCCAGGGGGGACAGTACGCGGTCGCATCCCAATACGCGAACCCTGACTTTTTTAACGCTTCCCGGAAAGCGCGTTCCCGCCGGCAGTCGTACAGCTTGAGTACGGTTGTTTTCAAATACGGAACCCGTTGCCATGACACACCTCCTGAACTCACACAATACAAGATGCCGGGAGTATAGGTAATTTATTGGTATATAGCGATAGGTTGAATGGGGCGGACTTAAGTCCGTCCCCGGATGTCGCAGTGCAATCGATGACCATTAAAAACCGTCCCCTTTTCTTTTGACATTCAAGGAGTGAACACGCATAATTCTTGCAAATCTAATATTTAATATTATATTTGCAAGAAATGTATATCCCACGTTACCTGGCCGGTACCATTAAACGGGCGATGATTTCCTTTCCTGTGGTACTGGTAACAGGCGCAAGACAAACCGGCAAGACTACGCTGCTGCGCACCGAGTTTGGTGAATCCCACGAATATATTTCACTTGAGCGACCCGACGTACGCAACCGCGCCCTGGCGGACCCGGTCGGCTTTTTTGCGCAATACACCAGGCCGCTGATCCTCGATGAAATTCAATATGCCCCCGAACTTCTGCATTACATCAAGGAATTGATAGAACCGGAACGTAAGCCCGGGTGGTGGCTGCTGACAGGTTCACAAAACTTTTCGCTGATGCAGGGGGTCAGTCAGACACTCGCCGGGAGGGTGGCGGTATTAACCCTCGACCCCTTATCTGTCAGGGAACGCTTGCAACAAGCGCAAATGACGCCGGAAACCTTGCTTGATCGGGTATTCACGCCTGCGGCCCGGACAGCCGGCAACGGCGAAGGACGGACGAGCGATCTTGCCGAATGGTTATTGCATGGCGGCTTCCCTGAACCTTGCCTGAATAAACAGGCAGACCGCCGGCTCTGGTTTTCGAGTTACGTGCAAACTTATCTCGAACGCGACGTCCGGGATTTAACACAGGTCAGCGACCTGGGCGCCTTCTCCAGGTTCCTCATGCTGGTTGCTACGCGCACGGGCAACCTGCTGAACATGGCGGACCTGGCCGATGAAATCGGTATCAGCGCCCCGACAGTAAAGCGCTGGCTGTCCGTGCTGGAAACCAGTCAACTCATCTACCTGTTGCAGCCTTATTATAAGAACTTCGGCAAGCGCATCCGCAAAAGCCCGAAGCTGTACCTGCTGGACCCTGGTCTGGCGACGTTCCTGCTGGGCTTGCACACCCGGGATGCTGTCCTGCAAGGACCGAGCCTGGGTGCGCTGGTTGAAACTGCGGTCGTAACGGAGTGGCTGAAATTCTTCCGCCAGCAGGGAGAACTGCCGCATGTCTATTACTGGCAGTCCGGCGCCGGAAAAGAAGTGGATTTAATCATCGAACGCGACGGCAGGTTATATGGCATAGAGGTCAAGGCAACGGCAACGCCGACCACGCAACATGGCAGCGCCATCAAACGCTGGCTTAAGCTTGCCGGACCGAACACCCGGGGCGCGCTTGCCTGTAACGTGGACCGGCCACAGACGTTAATGCCGGATATCAAGGCGATTCCCTGGCATCTCGGCGGATAATCCGCACCAGGCGCCGTTTTGCTTCAATATCGTCGCTGCCGATATGGAAACCGGCAGACGGCTTCGGCTGTGTCAATGAGCGCTTTATTTCGATGTATTGACAGCTATGAACTCCTCTCGGTCAGGTGCTTTTCAGGAAGCATGGACTTATGCAGGACCCGGATAACATCAATGGTAGTATCCGTTACCTGATAGTAAATAACATGCGAAACCACAGGCAAAGCTCGAACCCCCGCCATGATTTGTTCAATTGAACGACCGGATTTCGGGTGTTCAGTCAATTGCTGAATACCCGCTTCCAATCTGTAAATATAAGCCTCTGCCGTATCTGTGCCGAATTGTTCACATCCATAAATGAATATGTTCAGTAAATCATTATCCGCGGCCTGGCGTACCTGGAAGTTGTGTTTATTCGTCACTGACGCGTTTCCTTGCCCTGTCTAAAAATTCTTCAGCGTTCCAGTTGTCCACAACCGGGCTGTTTTGTCCCTTGATTAGTTCGGATCTTAATAGCTGCAACTTCATTTTTTCGTAATCGACACTGGAAAGCACTACCGCGATGGGCTTTCCGTTGCGGGTAACGCTTATCGGTTCCCGCTGCGATTTGGTAAGCACTTCCCCAAACTCCCGTTTGGCATCGGATGAAGTATAAGTCTCCATAATTATCCTCCGTGTTTATGAGATTTGAAATGTTTCGCATTCAACTGATGAGTAATCATCCGGAAGCGTAGATAATTAATCAGTTTGATTAAAATAATTATTATTGCATTTTTCCTGTCTGTCAATTAAGAATTCGGGTCACCATGAAAACAACCATCGGCTCCCGCCGGATAACCTTCGCCTTGATGCGACACAACCTGTCGCATAGCTGAATAAAATGGTTGTATCGGCTTCACTGGAAGCAACCTTGATACACATATAAAACAACCCGCGGAGGTGGCATCATGGGCAAGCATCAACCACAAGACAAAACAGGCTCCCCGGACGGGATCGAACCCCTGGTGCAGCTTTGGTTGCTGCGCCTGCTTATTCGGCTGGAAACATTCAGGAAACATATCCGCGAGACGCGCAGACACTGCCCTGACGATGAATTGATCTATTCGCTGGCGGAGGTATTCGACATTGACCTGGAAGCCTGCAAGAAGGAAGATAATGACATCGACTACAAGGAGGTACTCAAGCGCCTCCACAGGTTATACGTAACTACTGAAAAAGAACTGAAAGACGCCACGGCCCCTGAGCGCCTTGCCGGGAACGTTGAACGCCTGTCAGCGCTTGCCGGGCTGTCTGCAACGGACTGCCGCATCCTGGAATTCGCCGTTCTTATCCACACTGAGGAGACTTTGGAGAAGACCGTCGACCTGCTCGGTGACCTGACGTCGAAACAGGTATTCAATGTACTGTCGGCGTTGCTGGACCTGCCGCAGGCAGAGATCCGCAAGGCGTTGAGTAAAAACGGACCCCTGGCGAGGTCTGGGTTGTTGTCCTTGTATAAGGGCAGAACCAGAGGTGTTGATCTGCATGACAAACTGGAGTTACTGTCGCCCTGTTTTGCCGAAAACATGGTGTCCCTGGATGCCGACCCGGTGACCCTGTTACAGGACGTCGTCTCTCCAGGTTCGCCGCCGCACCTCACCCTCGATGATTTCCCCCATCTTGAAAGCGAACTCGGTACCTTGCGGCCTTATCTCAAGCGCTCTCTCACCACCGGACGCAAAGGCGTGAACATTCTTTTCTACGGCGAACCCGGCACCGGTAAAACTCAACTGGCTAAAATCCTGGCTGCAGAGACAGGCTGTGAACTGTTCGAGGTGGCCAGTGAGGACGAGGACGGCGACCCGCGCGTGGGCTCGCAACGCCTGCGTGCATTCCAGGCTGCGCAGAATATCCTGTCGAACCGGAACATGATGATCCTGTTCGATGAAATAGAAGATGTCTTCAATTCCTGCGGTCCCTGGGACTATTACGGCGACCACTGGAAGCTCGACGAGATGTTCAGTCCGGTAAGCGCCAGGCGCAGCCCCAAGGCATGGACCAACCGGAGACTGGAAGAAAATCCGGCCCCGACCCTGTGGTTGGGAAATTCCATCCGCGGCCTGGACCCGGCGTTCATCCGCCGCTTCGATATGGTCGTCAAACTACCGGTGCCGCCCAGGAGACAACGGCAGAAAATCCTGCGCGCAAGCTGCCCGGACCTGCTCAGCGAACAGGATATCGAACGCATCTCCGCGGTGGAAACCCTGGCGCCGGCAGTCGTCACCCGGGCGGCCTCCGTAGTGACGGCCATCGGGGATGAACTGGCACAGCCAGACCAGGCCCCCGCCCTGGAATTGATCATCAACAACACCCTCGAAGCCCAGGGGCACCAGCGCATACAACGCTATGACCCGAACCGGTTGCCCGAAACCTACGACCCCGCGTTCATTCACGCGGACGCTGATATTGAAGGCATTGCCGCAGGCCTGAAAAAGACAAAAACCGGACGCCTGTGCCTGTACGGGCCGCCGGGAACGGGCAAGACCGCTTACGGGCGCTGGCTGGCGGAACAACTGGAAGTTCCCCTGCTGGTCAAACGCGGCTCGGACCTGATGTCCATGTGGGTAGGCGGGACGGAAAAGAATATCGCCAAGTGTTTCCGGCAGGCGGAAATGGAAGGGGCTGTATTGCTGATCGACGAGGTAGAGGGTTTCCTGCAGGACCGGCGGGAGGCAAGATATAGCTGGGAGGTCACGGGCGTGAACGAAATGCTTACCCGGATGGAAGGGTTTCCCGGAGTCTTTATCGCCTCAACCAACCTGGTGGACAACCTGGACCAGGCCGCGCTGCGACGGTTCGATTTGAAGATAAAGTTTGACTTCCTGCTGCCCCACCAGTCCTGCGCCTTGTTGGAAAGTTACTGCAACACACTGAACCTGGATGCCCCGGACAAAGCATTGACGGCGCGTCTGGGCCGGTTGCACAACGTAACCCCGGGAGATTTCGCGGCCGTCGTGCGCCGGCACCGGTTTCAGCAGATACGCACGGCCGCGGAGATGGTATCAGCGCTGGAACAGGAGTGCGGCCTGAAGGAAAACTCCCAACGCCCCATCGGGTTTTGCTGATATTATCCCCACCGGCAATATCACAATGTGGGGATTGAATACCATGGCTATACGACCTGGCAACCAGGAAACACTGGTGTTTGCACTGGAATTACTGCGGCGGATACCGCGGCAGGGCAAGGTAACCGCGAAGGATTTACACAGGCAGTTACAGGGGGCAGGGCTGAAAAAGGGGCTGCGCACCGTCCAACGTCAACTGAAATCCCTGAGCGAACATTTTGACATTGAGTGTGACGACCGGGAAAAACCTTATGGTTATCGCTGGAAAGAACAGTCTGAAGGATTTTGCGTGCCGGGGCTAAGTTTGCAGGACTCCCTGCTGCTGACCCTGGCGGAGCAATACCTGCGCGCGATCCTGCCGGCCAAACTCATGCAGTCGATGGAAGTGTTCTTTACCCAGGCCAGGTACGACCTCAAGCATCATGAAAAACACCCGCCTGAACAGGAGTGGCTGTCCAAGGTGCGCATAGTCGATACCACACAACCCTTGTTGCCGCCGAAAATAAAACCTGGCGTATTTGAAGCCGTCAGCAATGCTCTGTATGACAACAAGTGGCTGAAACTGAATTATAAGAACGTTGACGGCAAACGCGGAAACTACCGTGTCATGCCGCTGGGCCTGGCACAGCAGGGACCCAGACTCTACCTGGTCTGCCGCTTCGAGGGTTTCGATAATGAGCGCAGCCTCGCCCTGCACCGGATCATTTCCGCAGAGGTCTCAACAATGAGTTTTGAACGCCCCCCGGAGTTTGACCTGAAGAAATACGATGACGACGGCCGCTTCGGATTCGGCGAAGGGGAACGCATCAGGCTTACGTTCAGGATCCAGAAACCAAACGGGTTTCACTTGCTTGAGTCGCCGTTATCCAAAGACCAGGAAGTGACGGAACTGGATGACGAGTATCAGATTACTGCTACGGTAGTCGATACCGAGCAACTGAACTGGTGGTTGCGCGGGTTCGGGGATGCGGTGCGGGGTATTCGGAAGAAACCGTTGAAATAAAATATGAGGAGGAGAATGCAAAAATGTATGTATATAGAATTCACATAAAACCTAGTGGTGGAAATGATGATATGACAATGACCTTCCAATATTGTTTGGATAATCAAATACTCGGCGTTGGTTACAGAATACCTGACCATGACGAGATACAAAATTGGGACGATTACCATGATATAGCAAAAGATATACACGACGAAT
>CAYOEQ010000098.1:0-7657 GCA_964402775.1 uncultured Enterobacteriaceae bacterium | reverse complement strand
TCAACCCGATCTCGTCCCGCAGCGCCCACAGAAGCGGCGTGTCCGCTTCGACGTCGATTTCATAATGCCTGTTATTTACGTTGAGCTTGATCATGTCTTTTCAGTAGCGCTTATCAGGGTTTAACACGATGTCCCTACAATATAATCCAGATTGAGATGATTTTGAATTGGTTTTTTCCGGGCACGGACAGGGAGTGTTATGTACGCGAGATCCTGTTACAGTTTGCTATCATTCCGATCCATGGCCGCGCCTGTTATAGAATTCCGTCACCTGTGCAAATCCTATTGGGAAGCTGATCAGGAGCATGTTGTTCTGAATGACGTAAACGGTGAAGTGCACGAAGGGGAATTTATCGTGTTGTTCGGCAAGAGCGGATGCGGAAAATCCACCCTGCTGAATCTCATCAGTGGTATCGATGCACCGAGCCGGGGTGACATACTCGTCGAGGGACAATCACTGACCGGGATGAGCGAGGATGAGCGCACCCTGTTCCGGCGCCGTCATATCGGCTTCGTGTTCCAGAGTTTCAACCTGATCCCTACATTGACGGTAAGGGACAACCTGTTGTTGCCGCTGGAGTTGACCGGCCAGCTTGATAATGGTGGCAGGACAGGACTGGTGGATATGCTGGAGGATCTGGACATGGCGCACCGGATTGACTATTACCCCGACAGGTTATCCACGGGTGAACAGCAGCGCATAGCAATTGCCAGGGCGCTGATCCACAACCCATCGATCATTCTCGCCGATGAGCCAACTGGAAACTTGGACCACGATACCGGACAGGATGTATTGAACCTGCTGGACCAACTGGTGCGCCGGGCGGGCAGAACCATGATCATGGTCACCCATAGCCGGGAGGTCATCGGTCTGGCCGACCGGTTGATGACAATACGGGATTGCCGTCTGGAAGAGAGCAGTCATAACTCGTGAATAACATCCTGTTACGTTCCAGCCGGCATTTTTTCCTGCCCCATCCCTGGCAACTGGGCCTGGCCGTAACCGGTATTGCGCTGGCCGTCGCCGTGGTGGTGTCCATCGACCTGGTAAACAGGAGCGCCGGGCATGCCTTCGAACGGTCTACTGAGACCATCGTCGGCAGAGCCACCCATCGCATCGTTGGCGGACCTGCCGGACTGGATGAAACGCTGTACACGCGCATGCGCGTCGACCATGGCATGCGCGACATTGCACCCGTGATTGAGGCGCACGTCACCCTCGAAAAGGACAAGCAGCGGGAAACCCTGGTCTTTTTAGGTCTCGATCCCTTCGCGGAACGGACTTTTCGCGAATATGCCTGGTTCAACAACCTGCAGAATCCGGAAGGCGAGGGGGTATTCATCCCTCTGTTGACGGAGAGAAATACCGTGCTCCTCGACGGTGGCACGGCAAACCGCCTGGATATCGGGAGAAATGATGAGGCAACCCTCGTTACCGGGGGCAGGAGCATACCCGTTCGCATAGCCGGGGTCCTCGCGGACTCCGCGCCGGGTTCTTCCCAGGGTCCTGACAGCATCCTGCTCGCGGATATTGCCACTGCCCAGGAAGTGCTTGATATGCCGGGACGGATTAACCGCATCGACGTGGTGCTGGGAGATGGGGACAGCGGGGCGAAAAGCAGGCTGGAATCCCTGTTGCCTGACGGCGCGGCGTTGTTGCCGTCAACTACCAGGACCCATTCCCTCAAGCAGATGACCGAGGCTTTTCATACGAACCTGACCGCACTGAGTCTGCTGGCCCTGCTGGTGGGCATGTTCCTCATCTATAACACCATGACTTTCATGGTAATGCAGCGGCGTCCCCTGTTTGGCAGGCTGCGCGCCCTGGGCGCGACCAGGCGGCAACTGGGCGCGATTATCGCCATGGAGGCGTTACTGGTGGGCCTGGCAGCCAGTATTGCCGGTTTGCTGTTCGGCGTCGCATTGGCGCATGGCCTGTTACAGGTCGTGAACCGTACCATTAATGAGGTTTATGACCTGCTTACGGCTTCGAATCTTACCCTGTCGAATCTCTCGTTACTGAAAGGTGCGTTACTGGGCGTGGCGGGCACGCTGGTGGCGGCCATCCCCGCGGCGCTGGAAGCAACCAGGGTCACCCCGAGGCAGGCCTTGCTGCGTTCTCATCTTGAAGCATCGGCGCGGCGCCTGGTGGTACCGACTGCCCTTGCGGGTGTTGTTGCGCTTGGCACAGGTATTACAGTCATCCATCTGTCCAGCCCCAGTATCGGACTGGGTTTCAGCGGTATCTTTATTATTATCCTCGGCATTACCCTGTTGATACCCCTCGTAACCGTTGTCCTGATGGCATGTTTAAAACCCCTCCTGGGCGGCGGCTTCGGTATTTCGGGCCGCTATGCCTGCCGGTCGGTCACAGCTTCCCTGAGCCGCACCACAGCGGCCATCGCCGCCCTGATGATCGCCATCGCCACAGTCATCGGCATAGGCCTGATGGTCAATAATTTCCGGCTTTCGGTAGACCGCTGGTTGCAACAAGCGCTGCGGGCGGACATGTACGTGTCCCTGCCGTCGACGGGAACGACGGCTTCTGCACACGCCCTGGATGCCGGGTTTGCGGAAACCATCCTTGCGTTGCCGCAGGTGAAGGCCGTGAGCAGCGTGCGGCGCATAAACATCGAATCCTCCCGCGGGCGGACGGAACTCGCCGCCTACGGGTTGAACGAGGTTGCCTGGAAAGGGTTCCAGTTCAAACAAGGTGAAGCGGATAACATCCGCCCGGCGTTTCAGCAGGAAGATGCGGTCATCGTTTCCGAACCTTACGCATGGCGGCACGGGCTTGAGCCGGGCGACATGCTGGAACTCCGCACCGATAACGGCTACCGGTCATTCCGGGTGCTGGGGGTATACAAGGATTATGGTTCCGACCAGGGTGTCGTCAGCCTGAGCCGGCGCACCTATGAGCGCCACTGGCGCGATGACCGATATTCGGGCTTTGGCATATACACGCTGCCGGGTACGGACATGGAACTATTGCGCAGGCATGTGCAACAATTGGCGCCGGAGCGGGACCTGTGGCTGCAGGACAGGAACAGGATATTGCAGACGTCGCTTGAAGTGTTCGACAATACCTTCGTCGTTACTGACATCCTGCGGGTGCTGGCGGCCATCATCGCCTTTATCGGCGTGTTCAGCGCGCTCATGGCATTACAACTGGAACGCAGACAGGAACATGCCCTGCTGCGAGCCATGGGCTTTCTGCCGGCACAGGTACGCCGGCTGATTATGTCGGAAACCGGGCTTCTGGGTCTTGTTGCGGGACTGCTGGCGGCCCCTGTGGGCTGTATCATCACTGCCCTGTTGATCCTGGTAATCAACCGGCGCTCCTTCGGCTGGACCATGGAACTGAATTTCAGTGCGGATATCGTGCTCCAGGGCATAGTCCTCGGTCTCGCAGCGGCGCTGCTCGCCGGTATCTATCCCGCTTGGAAGATATCCCGTTCGGAACCGGCCGAGGCCCTGAGAGAGGAATAACCTGTGCGCAACCCAATGGGCGGTTGTCACCGTACAAATTGGCTATCTTGCCGATTTGTCATTGCGGTCTTACTGGCGGTCCTAGTATTACCCGGCTGTGGTGAAGAGCGCGCAGGGAGAAGTAGCGAACCGATTTCTGTCGGCAACGTATTGCGCGGCGATGCTGTCCAGGCCTTTGCCCGGGTGGAGCAGCCGCGGGAATTCATTTTCCCCGCCGACCATGGTCCTCACGATGAGTACCGTACCGAGTGGTGGTATTTTACCGGCAACATCGACGACGGTGAGGGACAGCGCTTCGGTTACCAACTCACTTTTTTCCGTTTCCGTCCGAAGGCCGATGAAACCGGTGGCGCTTCCCGGTGGCGCACTGAACATTTCTACATGGCCCACTTCGCCCTGACCGATATCAACAATGAAACGATCCACGCCTTCGAGCGCTTCAGCCGCGGCGCCGCGGGTCTGGCCGGAGCGGACACGGACAGATTTCATGTTTGGCTGGACGACTGGTCCGCAGATACTGCATCACTGGAGACATTCCCCCTGCGCATCCGCGCCCGGCAAGACCGGGTCGCCCTGGACCTCAGCCTGCAGCAGGGCAAGGCCGTCGTGCTCCATGGTGATGACGGCGTCAGCCTGAAGAACGCTGAACCGGGTAATGCTTCCTATTATTACTCCTACACCCGCATGCCCACCGAGGGTAGTGTCAGCGTCGGAGATGTGACCTACCTGGTACGAGGCAACAGTTGGATGGACAGGGAATGGAGCAGCAGTGCCCTGGGCAAGGAACAGCTCGGCTGGGACTGGTTTGCACTGCAACTGTCCAATGGCCACGAACTGATGTACTACCGTTTCCGCCGCGCGGATAACGCGCCGGACAGGTTCAGCTACGGCGCCGTCGTTCTGCCTGGCGGGCGTGTGAGCAGGCTAGGTTTCGACCAGGTAGAACTCGATGTACTGGATACCTGGGCGAGCCCCGGCAGCGGCGTTATTTACCCGTCCGCATGGCGTCTGCGGGTGCCGGGACATGAACTGAACCTCAGCATCCGGCCGGCGCTGGCCGACCAGGAACTGGACCTCTCGTTCCGCTACTGGGAGGGCGCCGTGGAACTCGTTGGCACTTTCGGCGCAAGCGACGTAGGCGGGCGCGGCTACGTGGAGCTTACCGGTTACGATACCACCCCGGCGCCACGGACCCGCTAATCTGCTGCCAGATTAGCGGCGCAAAAATCAGGGCCTGTAAATCAGGTCCAGCCCAGCTCGTTTAATGCCCACGCTGAGTTCCATGTTTTCACCATGCTGGAAATAAGGTTATTTTCATCGAGGGTGAGTGCGTAAACGTAGTGCGAGTTGGTCTGCTTGTTCGTTGGCGGCACCGGCCCGCCTTCTCCGGTATGGGTGCCTGTGAACGTGCCAAAAAACAGGGCGGTGCGCGTCGCTTCATCATAGGATGATGCGTGCAGCTCGTAACTGCAACCCGGCATCAGGTTTTTCCCGAGTCCTGCCATCCACTCGGTGTACCCTTCGACCGTATCTACGCCAGCCAGGGCGTCACTCTGTGCAACAAAACCCGCGCCGGGAGCGACGTATTGTTTACAGCCATTCCAACCCTCCAGTGTTTCACATGCGTGAAAAAAACGGGTTGCGTTATCAAATGCGGACATGTATTTCTCCTAAAGTTGATTTTTGCTCTGATTATGAGGTCTTAATTTATCGCAATCGGCTGATTTACACTGAACTGACAAACAGCCTGATAAACACCCGGAAATCCATTGACAGGCTACATGAGGGAGACACCGGTGTCCACCCGTGAACTCATGGCGCATGAGCCACGGCTAACCATGGATGGGAGATTCAGGTTATGGCGTGCTATAAACGGGCATAAAGAGCAGGATCGCTTGATATATGTCAGTAATATACTTATAATGACATACATGGTTAAAACACAAATCTATTTACCCGAAGATGAATTAAAAGCGTTGCGGGAAACCGCCCGGCGCTCGGGCCGAAGTATGGCCGACCTGGTGCGTGAAGCAGTGCGGCAGGTATGGCTTCACCCGGACCCGAATTCCACCGGCCCCGTGGCTTTGTGGGACGGGATTCCCTCCCGCACCTCTGTCGAGCATGACGCAATTTATGACGAACAATGAGAAACCGTCAGGATGTCTTTGTCGATTCAGGGGGCTGGATTGCGCTGGCATTGTCGCGGGACCCGTTTCACGAGAGAGCGGTAGAAGTCTGGAAACAGGTGCATGAAAGTCGTGCTTACCTCTATACATCCCTGCCGGTTATCCTGGAGACATTTACTTTTCTTGATCGGCATGCGCGGCGGCATATCGCTATAGCCTGGAAAGATTCCTTAGAAAAGTTGTCCAACCTTGAAGTTATCTCCTGTGATGCGGATGAGATGCGCGCCGCCTGGCAGTATTTCACCGGGCAAAAATATCATAAGCTTTCAGCCGTTGACGCGACAAGTTTTGTCCTGATGGCGCGGCGGAATATCAAAATCGCATTCGCTTTTGACCATCACTTCACGTCTGCGGGATTCCAACTTGTCGGATAATCTTGGAGCTAACGTAGCGCCCACCATGATGAAAAAAGGGAGACACGACAAGCATGCTTAATACTCTGGGCCAGATCCTGCCGATTGCCGCAGAGCGATTCGGTGATAAAACGGCGTTAATTATTGATGACGTCACCTTGAGTTTGACGAACTTGAAAAACGATCAAACCAGTTGGCCAATGCGCTTTTTCATTGGGCGTAGAGACAGGCGACAGGGTAACACACTAAAACATTTCGTGAGTGAGGGGTTGACAGGACTGGAATAATATTGATAATTTAAATTCACATTTTAAATATTCAATATTAATTCAGTTGCAGAGACAAGCCTTCTTACGGCAAATCGACTTTTTTTTTCAGAGCCACCCCATGGTCGGTATCCTGGGGGCGCGCCAATGTGGAAAGACCACGCTGGCCCGTGAATATATCGGGACGCTGACTGATAAACAGGTGCATTATTTTGACCTGGAAGACCCGGAGCATCTGAACCGTCTGTCAGATCCAAGGCTGGCCCTGGACCCGCTGGAAGGATTGATTGTAATCGACGAGGTGCAACGCCTGCCGGAACTGTTTCCCCTGTTGCGTGTGTTGATTGATCGCCGTCCGCGAAAACAGCAATACCTGATCCTCGGCAGCGCCTCCCGTGACCTGTTGCGGCAGACCTCCGAATCACTGGCCGGCAGGATAATTTACCTGGAACTGCCCCCATTCACCGTATTTGAGGCAGACAAGCCGCAGCGGTTGTGGATGCGAGGAGGGTTCCCACCCTCGTACCTGGCCAGGGGGGATGCCAACAGCCTGTCCTGGCGCAAGGCCTATATCAACAATTTTCTGGAACGGGACCTGCCTGCGCTGGGTATCGATTTTGCCGCCCACACCATGCGGCGGTTCTGGATGATGCTCGCCCACTGGAATGGCAACGTATTCAATGCTTCCGAATTTGCCCGCTCACTGGATGTGTCCTCCCCGACGATTAAACGCTACCTGGACATCCTCGCGGGAACATTTATGATCCGGCTGCTGCAACCGTGGCATGTCAATATTCGTAAGCGGCAGGTAAAATCCCCCAAAATTTATTTTCGCGACATGGGCATCATGCATGCATTGCTCAACCTGCCCGACCAGGCCAGTCTGGAAAGCCATCCCAAGCTGGGTGCATCATGGGAAGGATTCGCCCTGGAGCAGGTCGTTCAGATTTACCGGGCAGATACCGCGGAGTGTTATTTCTGGGGTACTTACGCCAATGCGGAACTTGATCTGCTGATCGTGCAGGGTGACAAAAAAACAGCCTTTGAATTCAAGTATACCTCTACGCCCGGAATTACACGTTCAATGTACACAGCCCTGGCAGACCTGAAGCTGGATGAGATTATTATTGTCTATCCCGGTACTGAAACATATTCGCTTGGCGAAGATGTCAGGGTGACTAACCTTCAGCAATTGACAAAAGACAAGCTTTGGCGGTTCAGCTAGTCCACCATGTCGTAGCTGCGGAGCAGCTTGCCGGGCAACTCTTTACGGGCCGTCTTCTTCTTATGTTCATAGGCCAGGTCCGAATTGGATATCGGCACTTCTGTAGCACCGCCACGAATACTGCTACTGATCGGACAA
>CAYOEQ010000097.1:0-8031 GCA_964402775.1 uncultured Enterobacteriaceae bacterium | reverse complement strand
CTTTGACCAAGTTGGCCTCACCGGACTCAATCAACCGGTCGCGCACAGGTAGAAGTTGGCGAGGTGCCGGTCCGTGGGTCAGCTTCTGGAACTCACACCCGGAGATCACCTGATGGTGGCGCCGCAGGTGTGTGAACTCAGCGAAGAAGAGGACCTTATTCAGCTTCGTAGCGCCACCGGCACGATCTCCTTGTAACCGGTCGGCGACATGGAGCACCATCTCAACGAATTTCTCTTCGCTAAAGGCAACATCCATATCGCCATCGTACCGACAGGGGATGACAGTTTTCCTGGACCCTTTGTCCAGGGATGCTGCCTCTAGAACTGTCAGTACCTACCAGAGTTCGTCTAGGTATTGGGTGGTGCCGGGGATGGTGGGGATGAAGGGGGCGAGGAGCTCTAGGCGGGCGCCTTGGGCGGTGACGTCTTCGGCGAGGGTGGCGAAGGCGTCCCAGCAGTGTTCGGGGTCTTGGTCGCAGAAGTAGAGGCGGATCACCTCGGGGCACTCGCCGGTGAGGGGCGGCATGCCGCCTTCTCGGTTGACTTGGACGAAGTCGATGACCTGCCCGATGGGGCTGTCATCAGCCAGGAGCTCAAGGTCGCGCCCCTTTCGCAATCCGGCTGCGGCCGCCAGCACCGAGTCGGTGTCGTCGCCTCTGATCCAGGCCACCACTAGGCCGGCGTAGGGGTGGTCGAGGGCGATCTCGGGCGGGACTGGTGCCGGGCCTCTGCCGACCGCTCCGGCGATGTCGTAGCCGGCGGTGCTGACGTGGTCGCGGTTGGGGTTCATCCGGCCCGCGGCGAACAGGTCGGGGCCGACGGAGAACGAGTAGCCGAAGGTGTCGGTGTCTCGCCCCTCCTCCATCCAGTAGAGGGCGATGAACGAGCCATTGTCCACCGGATCGGCCACCGCGCCATCTGCGGGAAAGCGCAGATCCTTGAGCCGCCTCGGGGCCACGTAGCGCCGGTACGCGAAGCAGCCCGGCGCAGCCAGCATGGCGGCATAGGCGTGGTCGTGCTCGTACCAGCGGTTGTACTCGTGCAGCCCCTCGCCGCGGTGTGGCTCGATGAACGTGATCATCGAATGGCCGAGATTGATCTGGCTGCCGACGGCCAGGTTCGTATCAGACATGTCGTTGCCTCCTGTCGATGCCGCATGATACGGGCGAGTGTGGGCTGCGCAAATGCCGGATAGCCGCGGCGGGCGCCGTTGTAGGGTTCGGCGGTGGTTTCTGTGAGTCCGTGGCTGCTTGAAGACGGGGTGCGCATCAAGGGCGACGGCGGGATCGGTGTCTGGCGGAGGATGCCCAGCGGTGATCCGGGTTGACGCTGCCGACAGGGTCGCCCAGCGTCGATCCGGGTCCCGCACAGGTTCTTATTTCCGGCCTGCCATCGCGACAGCAGATCTTCAGTCCCGCTGTAGTCCGCAAAAATCGTCACGGCGATGCCGAACCAGAATGCCTTGTCGAAAACCCCCACCTACCAACAGGGTGTCCATCACATCTGCTTCACGGTCGATGACCTGGAGGGGTGGACCAATTGAGATGGGTGCCCAGGACATGAAGGAGCTGTGGCGTAGCTGCTCCACCGATGGGGCCTTGCCGTTGACTCTCAACTGATCGCCCTCCCGTCGTTGTCTGCGTGGATCCCGCCGAAGTGGAGAGCCGATTACATTGCGTGATAGACGGGAAACGGGGGACAAATAGAGTGAGCGATTCAGAGCAGGCGCCGGTGGTTCTGGTGACCGGCGCGAGCCGAGGACTGGGCCGAGGGATAGCTCTTCACCTGGCAGAGGAGGGCTTCTCGGTAGTCGTGAACTACGTTCACAACCGGAAGGAGGCCGACATCACCGTGGAGCAGTGCCGGGCGGTGTGCGATCGGCCGGGCGCACATTTCGCGGCAGTGCAGGCCAATATCGGCGAGACTGCTGATCGACACGTGCTCGTCGACAGGACGCTCGACGAGTTTGGCCGAATCGACGCGCTCATCAACAACGCAGGCATTACGCCAAGCGGACGCGCCGACATCACGGAAGCCGGCGAGGCGTCCTTTGACGAGCAGATTAGAGTCAACCTCAAGGCGCCCTATTTTCTTACGCAGAATGTCGCGCAGTACTGGTTGGACCAGAAACCGGAGAGCCTCCTTCGCGGCGGTTTCAAGGTCATCTTTATCTCGTCCATATCAGCGATTACTGCCCAAGTTGGCCAGGGTGACTACTGCATATCCAAGGCGGGTCTCTCAATGGCCGCCGGGCTCTGGGCAGTACGTCTCGCGGGTGAAGGCATCCAGGTCGTCGAGCTCCGGCCCGGATTCATGCTCAGCGACATGACAACCGAAATCAAGGAGAAGGTCGATCACCTCATCGAGAACGGGCTTGTACCGGAGAAACGTTGGGGCACGCTGGAAGACCTTGGTGTGACCGCTGCCTCGGTGATCAGAGGAGATCTGCCGTTTTCGGCCGGGTCGGTGATCCACGTCGACGGTGGAATCCACCTTCGGCGACTCGATCTGGCTTCGCTGAAATTCACTTTGTGAGCGCTTGCGTCCGGCGGCTCTGCCGGACTCGATGGTTCGCTATTTCGGAGCAGCGGTGGAGCGCCGCAGAATCAGACTCGGAGCTATCACCTCGTCGTGAACCTCTTCGACCTCCTCGTCATCACCAAGTTTGGGGCGATCGGCAATCTGTCTCATCTTGGCGACCTTGTTGACAGCGGCTCGTGCGATCTCGTCAAAGGGCTGTCTGATGGTGCTCAACTCCGGATGTATCATTCGCGCGACATCCATATCATCCATACCGACGATGGAGAGATCCTCGGGTACGCGAATACCTCGGTTCTGAAGCTCCCAGATCGCCCCGAGCGCCATGAAGTCGTTCTGCGCCCAGATAGCCGAGAGACTGGTGCCGCGCTCGACGAAGTGCTGAACACCCGCTCGTCCCGAATCGTATCCGAAGTCGCCCATAAAAACGTCCTCGTCTGCAAGGGCAACCCCGTGCCTTGCAAGCTCGTCCTGAAACCCGTTCAACCGTTCTCGACACAGCGGGATCGAGAGATCACCGGATATGCATCCAACCTTCAGATGACCCAGGCCTGCGAGGTGCTCTGCGGCAAGTTGGCCGGCTCGATAGTTGTTGAGCACTACTTTTGGAACGTTTTCGTGCTCGAACGACCGGTCGATCACCACAACCGGGACGTTCGCATCCTCAAGTATCTTTACAACGCGGCTCTCGTCGGAGACTCGTGACAGAATCACCCCGGCGATGTGATTGCGAATGTAGTTGTCGATGAGATCGGCCTCTATGTCGGCGTCCTCTCTGGAGATCCCGACGATCAGGTTAAACCCGAGTTCGTAGGTGGCCTCCTGAATGCAGCTGAGGAAGAACGACGATCCTCGCCCTCGCAGGCCGGGAACGACGAGGCCGATGAGGTTACCGCTCTTGAGCCGCAGACTCCTGGCCAGGAGGTTGGGGCGATAGCCGGTCTCGCTGATGGCCCTTTCGACGCGTAGGCGAGCCTCCTCGCTAACCGGGACCTTCCGCGATATGACTCGAGAGACTGTGGAGGACGAGACGCCAGCTACTTCCGCTATGTCAGCGAGGGTAACCATATGCTTACTACAATCGATTTCATAACTTCGATTTCCGACGGCTTACCATATAGCGCAGATGAGCAGGTGTAAAATGTCCCATCGGGAGGCCTGAGGCGGCGCGCCGACTCTTGACGTTGATTTAGCAGGCTGGAATCGATTGTGCAATCGACATCAGTACTGCAAGCGAATCGTCGAGCCTGAGATGGTGCGCCCCGTGGTGCCCGGCCCTACCATAGGGATTTCTTCTTGACAGCGCATCTGCCCCTTGTTACCGTTTGTGAAATCGGTTGCAGACGTTGGGTGTGTGTTGTCCGAAAAGTGGGGCCGATGACTCGCCGAGACCGGCGGCATTCAACTCCGTGGCAAAACACTCGACCTGTATGACAGGAGGGTAATGTCATGAAAAGAACGCTTCGATTGGTGGTTCTTTCTCTACTCACGGTGATGCTTGCGGGTGCCGCATTCGCATGTGGTGATTCAGACGGGGATGGAGACGCGGGCACAGGCGCGGTTGCAGACGGTGCGGTTTCAGACGTTGATGAAGGCGCGGACGCAGGCGCGGACGCAGACGTTGATGAAGGCGCGGACGCAGGCGCGGACGCAGGCGCGGATGACGCCGACGGCGCGGTTTCAGACGGTGACGCAGGCGGGGATGCAGGCGCGGATGACGCCGACGGCGCGCCCGCGGGTGTCACGGACAGAAGGGTTGTCATCGCACTAACCCAGCAGCCGGTGGAATCGACTCGCTATTGGACCTCACCAGGGGTATCCACAATTGTAACGCCCATGTTGCAGCCTCTTGTGGGTATCGACGCGGTGACAGGGGCGTTTGACACCTCCGGACTGGCCGAGTCATGGACGCACAACGAGGACTACTCGGAGTGGACTTTCAAGCTGCGCGAGGGAATCCAGTTTCACAAGGGATACGGTGAGGTAACCGCTGACGACGTAATCCACAGCTACGAATTGCATACGTCGCCTGACTCGACCCTCACCGACGTGAATCAACTCCGGGGCGCGGAGGTCACCGCACCGGATCAATACACGGTACGGTTCAATTACGATCGAAGTCAGGTCAACTTCCTGTCTTATGTGTCGTACAAGGGCGCGCTCTTTATCTACAGCAAGGCGCAGTTCGATGCCGAGGGATTGGACGGTTACGACAACAACCCGGCCGGAACCGGCGCGTATGAGTTCGTCGAGGCGTCTCCGGGCCGAATGCTCTTCAAGAGAGTGGATAACCACTGGTCTGGCCACACGCCCGATTTCGCGGAGATGGAGTTCCGCTTTGTTGCCGAGACTTCAACACGCCTTGCGATGCTTGAGGCCGGCGAAGCCGATATCGCGATTCTCACCGCCGAGTTGAATCGGGATGCCGAGCAGCGCGGCAATGTCCTCTTGGAGGGAAGCATCCCGGGCGAGCAGTCAGTGATCCACTTCAACGGGCTGTACGGGACCACCGGCGACCCTGCCTGGCGGCCTGAGCTGCCGTGGGCGGACGTTCGAATCCGCGAAGCCCTGAACCGTGCGATCAACCGCGAGGAGTTGATGGGTGTTCTGTTCAATGGGAACGCCAAACTCAATCCAGTGGTGATCATGCATCCGACCAGAGAGGGCTACAATCCCGAGCTCGAGGAACGATTCGAAGCGGAGTACGGCTATGACCCTGAGAGGGCCCGCCAGCTGATTGAGGAGGCCAATTATCCCGACGCCTTCCCCGATCCGACAATCCGACTCGCGCTGATTGTCGGTCCCGCATTGCCGCAGGACATCACGCTCCAGATGGAGCTCATCCAGAGCTATTGGAACGAGGTCGGATTCGAGACTGAGATCGTGGAGATGGACATCGCCGCGCTGGCCGACCTTGGCCGTGCTCGAGAGGCGTACTATCTGAATCCAGCACGAAACATCGGGCTTCGTCCTACCGACGTGATGTTTGGCGCCTGGTACACCGTCGCGGGCGGCCCCCTCGCCGGTTATGAAAGTGATGAGATCGAAGCGAGGATTGCCGAGTATCGCCAGGAACTCGACCCCGAACAGCGCGAGGCTCTCGCACGGGGGGTCTTTGAGTACGCGTTCGAGCAGTACATCGAGATTCCGATGTTCGAAATATTCACTCAGGTGCCGGTCAATCCGGACACTGTCAGCGGCTGGACGTTTTCCGGAAGTGCCGGATCGGTCGTCAGCCATTGGGAGTTGATTGAGGCTGCTCAATAACGCAATCTGAGAAGCAGCGTGCAGTGACTTTGCGCAGACTGACCGGGTGGTGACCGCCACCCGGTCAGTCGCGACGCGTCTGGAGAGGACAACTGAGTAGATGTGGTTGTTTCTGGCAAGACGGTTCTTGCAGAGCCTGTTGACGCTTCTTCTCATCAGTTTTCTCGCCTTCTTCATGTCGCGCATTTCGGGGAGCCCGGTTGACGCCCTACTCCCGGCCGATGCCGGACAAGAGGAAGCGGACATCCTGATACAGGAGTGGGGACTCGATCGTCCACTTCCCGTCCAGTATCTGACATTTCTCGGCAACGCACTCCAGGGTGATCTGGGCGAGTCGCTCAAGTGGCGCGGACAATCCGCACTCGGACTGGTGCTCGAGCGCCTGCCTGAAACGGTGATGCTGGCCGGAAGCGCAATATTGCTCGGTCTTGCGATCGCTGTTCCGCTTGGGGTCATCTCAGCGGTGAAGAAGGGGACCTGGATTGACAGGGTTTCCAAGGTGATCGCTCTGTTGGGCCAGTCCCTCCCGGAGTTCTGGTTGGGGATTGTCCTGATCTGGATCGTCGCCGTGAATCTGGGTTGGTTACCCACATCCGGAACCGGGGGACTGTCTCATCTCGTGCTCCCCGCGATAACGCTTTCCACAACGCTGGTTGCAGCAATTGTGCGCCTGACGCGTTCAGCGATGTTGGATGCGCTCGACAGCGAGTTCATCAAGCTCTGTCGGGTCAAGGGGGTACCGGAGTGGCGCATCGTCTGGGTCCATGCGTTCCGCAACGCCGCATCGGTGCCTTTGACCTATTTCGGCGTGCTTGCCGGGGCGGTCCTAACCCGTACCGTCGTCATAGAGACGGTATTTGCGTGGCCGGGTACTGGTTCTCTGGTGATTGAGGCGGTACTGGGAAGGGATTTCACCGTTGTGCAGGCGGCAATGATCGTGTTCGTGCTGGTTTTCATCGTGGCGAATCTGTTGGTCGACATCCTGTACGCCGTGATCGATCCGCGCATTCGAATTGAGTAAGGAACAACCGCATGACTGACGGCGACGCCGGTACATCACAGACCATGCCGACGAACAAGGCTCTGCGGGCTGCATCTGGGTGGGTAAGGTCGCTCAGTTCGCTTCCGATTGTTCCCACGTCGATCCTGCTCTTCGTGCTCGTCCTGCCGGCAATTGCGCCGCAACTCCTCGCCCTGCACGATCCGCTGGAGGTAAACGTCCCGGATCGGCTCAGCTCACCGGTGCTGTTCGGAGGCACCTGGGAGTACCCGATGGGAACCGACCAGCTTGGTCGCGATATCTACAGCCGACTCGTGTACGGCGCCCGGGGCACCCTTGCGGTCGCATTGACCGCAATTCTCATTGGTGGATCCATCGGAGTGGGGCTGGGCTTCCTGGCCGGCTACATAGGTCGATGGCTCGATTCGTTCCTCATGCGGATGGTCGACGCGAGTCTCAGCATACCAATGATTCTCCTTGCCCTTACCTTTGCGGTAGCGCTGGGGCCGAGCTTCAGTACGATCATTCTCGTCATTGCGTTAACCCTCTGGGCGCACTATGCGCGGCTCGTCCGTGGCGAGGTGCTGAGTCTTCGCGACAAGGACTACGTAGCGCGCGCCAAGGTTGCGGGCGCGTCGCATCTGCGAATCATCGTTCGTCATCTGCTGCCCAACGTCGTCAACACCATTACCGTCCTGGCAACCCTTCAGGTGGGGCAGGTGATCATGATGGAGGCTGCACTGAGTTTTCTCGGGATCGGAATACCGCGTCCGCAGCCTGCCTGGGGCCGAATGATCTCAGATGGAAGGCAGCTGATCGCCAGTTCGTGGTGGATTTCGTTCTTCCCGGGCATGGCCATACTGGTCGTCGTCATGTCACTCAACCTGTTCGGCGACTGGCTGCGTGATCACCTCGACCCCAAACTGAGGCAGATTTTGTGAGTAGCGGAAACCAAGACACCGTACTCGCGGTGAAGGACCTGAGAACCCACCTCTTCACAAAGATGGGTGTCGTCAAGGCCGTCGATGGGGTCACCTTCGATCTCAAGCGTGGCGAGACCCTCGGTATCGTGGGTGAATCCGGCAGTGGAAAGTCGATGACGGCCATGAGTCTGTTTCGATTGCTGCCTTCAGGCGGGCGGACCGTTTCCGGAAGCGTGAATCTCGAGGGCGAGGAGCTGCTTACGAAGAGCGAATCCGAGATGCGGCAGATCCGAGGACGCCGGA
>CAYOEQ010000096.1:0-8060 GCA_964402775.1 uncultured Enterobacteriaceae bacterium | reverse complement strand
GAGACCCTTCTTGCCAGTTCGTCCAGGCGTCTGAACCTGACCATGTTTTTGCGCCAGGTCGTAGTATCCGTTACCGGCACCCCGGAAGAGTAGACACCGGCCTGCCTGATGCTGTTCGATACGCCGGACATGCCGGTCAGGACGACATCATCGGCAATCTCGATGTGGCCGGTAATGGCGCTGGCGCCGCCGATCATGCACCTGCGGCCGATTGTCGTGCTGCCGGCCACCACTGCGCCCCCTGCAATGGCCGTGTGCTCTCCAACCCTGACATTATGACCAATCTGCACCTGGTTATCGATTTTCACCCCGGCTTCTATTACCGTATTTTCGATAGCGCCCCTGTCAATCGTCGTGTTGGCGCCTATTTCAACGTCATCGCCGATGAGCACATTGCCGAGCTGCGGAATTTTCAGCCAGCGACCGGAGTCATTGGCTATGCCATAACCATCCGCCCCGATTACGACACCAGGATGAATCAGTACCCGCCTGCCGATTTCAACCCGTTCCAAAAGGTTCACGCGTGAGTGGATATGGCAGTGGCTGCCGATTTTAACACCCGCTTCGACAACACAGGCCGGGGCGATATAAGTATGCGGGCCTACGACGGCGTTACGGCCGATCACCGTATTGGCGCCGATGAAAACACCTGCTGCGATATCTGCGCCTGCTTCGATTACCGCAGTCGGGTGAATCCCAGGCGCAAATTCGGGAGCGGGATTCAGGAACCTTGCCGCTTTCGCATAAGCAAGGTAGGGATTGTCCGTGATTAAACTCGCCGTGGGACATGCCGGCGCATCCGCTTCAGCCAGCATCACTGCGCCGGCGCGGGTCGCCCCCAGCTCATCCCTATAGCGCTTATTGGCATAGAATGTCAGGTCGCCGGGGCTTGCGTTATGCAGGCTGGCGACATTGGTTATCCTGTAGGCAGGGTCGCCTCGAAGTTCCGCGTCAATTGTTGCAGCAATTTCTCCCAAAGTCGCCGTCATGAAAACTGCAAGCCGTCATTCAGCTCCTTCAACGTCTTTCCCCGAATCATTTTCTTTCTTCAACTGATCAATGACAAGCTGTGATATATCCACTTTCGGGCTGGCGTAAATCACGCCTTCATTCAATATCATGTCGAAACCGTTTTCCCTGGCGATCGTATTGATGGCATCGACGATATCTTTCTGGATTTTGCCAATTTCCTCGTTTCTGCGGAAGGTCAGGTCTTCGCGGAACTCATCCTGGTTGCGTTTCAGGTCACGCCGTTCATTGACGATGTCCCGTTCCAGTTTGCTCCGTTCCGCCTCACTCATGATCGGGGCATCCTTGGTCAGTCTGTCTTCCATTTCTTTTAATCCTTTCTGTGCTTCCACCAGTTCCCGGTCCCGCGGGGCAAACTCTTTCTCAAGCAGGCTGCGCATCCTCTCGGCCTGGGGCGATTGTTCCAGGATGCGTATGGCATTGACGGCGCCGATCTTGTAATCCTCGGCAATCACCTGGGGAATAATGCCGGCAGTGAAAAAACATATCAGGAAACAGGTAAGCCTCATAGCGCTCATAGACTCCTATAAATCATATTAAGTAAGTTTTAATTATTATTCTCTAAAATGTTGAACCAAAAGTAAACTGGAACGGTTGTGTCTCATCGCCTTCCTTGTCTCCAATGGGTCTGGCTATACTAACACTTACCAGGCCAAAAGGTGAGATCCAGATGCCGCTCAGACCCGTAGAATACCTGAGTTCACTGAATTCGAATGATTCGTCACTGGAATAAACATTGCCGCCGTCAAAAAACGCGGCGAACCTGACCTGCTTGAATTCCTTGAGAAAAGGCAGGGGAAAAATCATTTCCGCCCCGCCAACCACCTTGATATTGCCGCCCAGCGGCCGCCGCCTTGTCCCTCCCAGCACCGGGGTGTCTTTCGGGCCGAGGGTGTTTTCCTCGTAACCGCGTACCGACCTCGGCCCGCCGGCATAGAAATTTTCAAAAAACGGGAGTTCATTAGTGCCGAACAAGCCGTTTCCATATCCGAAATCACCCTTGACGGTAAATATGAACTCGCGCAGGACAGGATGATACCACTGGGTCCGGTATCCGACCTTGAAAAACTCGAGAGAGTTGCCGAATGAGGGAATTGCCATTTCCGAACTGAAACGGTGCTGAATGCCCCGGGTCGGCAAAATCGCCCGGTTGCGGGTATCGTAGGAAAATGCCGCAGAAAGCCTCAGGATATCGAATTTATTACCTTCCCTCTCAATAAAATCCCTGACCTGCTCCGCAAAGAACCGGTCTTCGGACAACCTGGTGTTTTCATAACCGAATGCTGTGCTGATGAAGTTGTATTCGGTCACCGGAACGCCGAAACTGACTCCCGCGCCGATGACCCGGCTGTCGAACGCGGTGATGTTCGCGTCATAAGCCTCGGTTTCCTGGTAATTTACGTTGAAACCGCGGCTTATGCCGTCAACGGTATAGTAAGGATTCACGTAGCCCAGGGCGAACCTGCGATTGATGTCGCTGTTGTTGAACGCGAACTGTATGCGTTTCCCGGAACCCAGGAAGTTGTCCTGGGTGATGCTGGTCTGGAATATCAGGCCCTGGTTCTGGGAAAAGCCCAGGCCGGCCAGAAAGTTGCCGAACGGCTTTTCGGTTACCGTATAGTTGACGTCAACCTGGTCCGCTGAACCTGCCACCGCCGGGGTCTCCACGTTGACTTCTTCGAAAAAGCCCAGCCGCTGCAGCCTGATCTTGCCCCGCTCCACCTTGGGGGTGGAAATCCAGCCGCCCTCATGCTGGCGCATTTCCCGTCTCAAAACCTCGTCCTTGGTCCTGGTGTTGCCGGAAAAATTGATCCTCCGTACATATACCCGTTTGCCGGGGTCAACAAAAAACGTGACTTCAACCGTATTGTCATCTTCATCGATATCGGGTATGGAATTGACATTGGCAAAGGCATAGCCGGAGCCGCCCAGGCGTTCCGTCATGCGCTCGCTGCTGTCGGTCACCTGTTTGCGGGAGAACAGGCTGCCCTGCGTCACGCTGATGAGGTTATACAAGCGTTCTTCCGGAAGAATGAACTCGCCTGCCAGCTTTACCCCGGATACCGTATACTGCCCGCCCTCGGTGATGTTGATCGTGATGTAAATGTCCTTCTTGTCCGGCGTGATGGAAACCTGGGTGGAGTCGATACTGAAGTTCACGTAACCCCGGTCCAGGTAAAACGAACGCAGGGTTTCCAGGTCGCCCGATAATTTCTGGCGCGAATACTGGTCGTCCTTGGTGAAAAAGGACAGCAGGGTGGGGCTGGACAATTCAAATTCATCCGTCAAATCCTCTTCCCTGTAGGACCGGTTGCCCACGATATTGATCTGCTTGATACGCGCCGCTTTTCCCTCCGATATCTCGATGGACACCGCAACCCGGTTATTGGACAGTGGAGTCACTTCAGAGTTGATATTCACGGCATACTTGCCGGCGGAAAAATATTGCCTGCGCAGTTCGCGCTCCAGCCCGTCCAGTTGCGACTGGTCGAACACCCGCCCTTCGGCGAAGCCGATCTGGTTCAGGCCATCCAGCAGGTCTTCAGTCTTGATATCCTTGTTGCCGCTGATTTCAATGCTGCCTATCGCCGCCCGTTCCTTGAGAACGATAACCAGGACGTTGCCGTCCCTCTTGAGTTGCACATCATCGAAGAAGCCTGTCTTGAACAGGGCGCTGACCGCTTCAGAGGACACTTCGGGAGTGAAAGAGTCACCCACTTCAAGCGGCAGGTAGTTGAATACGGTTCCCGGGGTGAGACGCTGCAATCCTTCCACCCGGATATCCTCGATTATGAATTCCTGCGCCGCAAGCCCGGAGGTTATGACGGCAAGCATTAATACCGATAAGAACGCTCTGAACAGGTATGGTTTTGAACCTTCTCGCAACATGACCTGCCTATGATAAATTACTATACACGACAAATCCATTTATCCGGCAAGTCTGACCAGATCGTTGAAAATGGCCAGGGCCATCAGGCTGAACAAGAGTACCAGGCCGATGCGCTGGCCCAGCATCTGCGTTGAATCCGACACCGGGCTTCCTTTTAAAAACTCTACGAAATAATAGAACAGGTGTCCGCCGTCCAGCAACGGCACAGGCAACAGGTTCAGTATCGCCAGGCTGATGCTGACAATTGCCAGGAAGCCCAGGAAGGCGACTATACCCAGTTGCGCGGTCTGCCCCGCGTACTGGGCGATGCTCACCGGGCCGCTCAGGTTTTTCAGTGACGCCCGGCCGGTCACCATGCGCCAGAGTATCTGCAGGGTTACCACTGTCATATCAAGGGTTTTCCCTGCCCCTTTTGCCAGCGCCGTGTGCACCGGGTAGGATTCGGTCGCAAACAGGGATTGGTCCACCTCGTAACCGGGGTCCAGGCCTGCCCCGATGAAGCCGATTATGCTTCCCTGCCCGGAAACCTTCGCCTCCGGCGTCATGGTCAGTTCCATGGCCTCCCCCGCCCTGGAAATGCTGACGGAAAGAGGAACCTCCGGCGCGGCCCTGACAATCTCCACCCAGTGCTGCCAGTCCCTGACGGCAACGCCGTCCACGGCTGCGATTCTGTCGCCCTGCGCCAGGCCGGCCTGCGAGGCGGCGCCCTGGTAGGTGACCGCGCCGATGACTGCGGGAATCGAGGGTCTCGCAGGTTCAACACCCAGCAGGTTCAACAGGTTGCCTTCGGCCATGGAGTCTATCGGTATCGCCGAAAGTTCTACTGCCAGCAACCGCTCATGGCCTTGCGCATCCTTTACCCTGACTGCCGCGGTACTGTGATCGATAACGCCCGCGACCAGCAGTTCCAGCGCTGAATTCCAGGTCGGCGTTGCCCTTCCGTTAATTTCCGTAATCTCATCATCCACCTGAAAACCCGCATGTACGGCAGGTGAACCTTCCTGCACTGAACCGATGATGGGTTTGAGACCGGTTATCCCGATGACATATACAATCCAGTAGGCCAGGACCGCGAAAATGAAGTTGAATATCGGACCGGCGGCTACGATGGCGACGCGTTCACCGAGCGACTTGTTATTGAATGCCCTGGCGCGTTCGGATTCGGCCACGAATCCCTCACGCTCGTCCAGCATTTTTACGTAACCCCCCAGCGGAAACGCGCCGATAACAAATTCAGTATTGTCGGGGCCGTATTTCCGACTCCAGAGCGGACGGCCGAACCCGACCGAAAATTGCAGGACTTTTACGCCATAGCGCCTGGCGACCAGGAAATGCCCGAGTTCATGGAAAGTGATCAGGACTCCCAGCGCCACGATGAACGCACAGATCATTTGCAACGCGGCCATCAGGATTGCAGCCTCCGGCACTGCTCCCGTGCGTAATCCCTGGCGCGCTGGTCCGCATCGAGGATCTGTTCCAGGGTACCGGCAGGCTGCACGGAAACGCCATCCAGTGTTCGTTTTACTACTTCCGCAATCTCCGTAAACCTGATCCGGCTTTCCAGGAAGTCCCCGACCGCGACTTCATTGGCGGCATTCAGGATGGTGGTAGCCGTTCCGCCTTCGGCCAATGCCTCCCTGGCCAGTCCGAGGCAGGGAAACCTGTCAGGATCGGGTTTTTCAAAATTCAACTTTGATATATCGAACAGGCTCAGCTTTTTTACCCCGGCTTCAATACGCCGGGGCCAGGCCATGGCGTGCGCTATGGGTGTGCGCATATCCGGGTTTCCCAGTTGCGCCAGCACCGAGCCGTCTGAATACTCTACCAGGGAATGCACGATACTCTCCGGATGGATGACGACTTCGATATTGTCCGACCCGGCATCGAATAACCAGCAGGCCTCGATCACTTCAAGTCCCTTATTCATCATGGTAGCGGAATCCACCGATATTTTTCTCCCCATATCCCAGTTCGGATGCGCGCAGGCCTCAGCGGCCGTCACGTCCCGCAACTCCTGCAATCGCCTGGTCCGAAACGGTCCGCCGGATGCGGTCAGCATGATACGGGTTACGCCGGCGCGTTCCATGCTCCCGTCGAATTCCGGGGGCAGGCATTGGAATATTGCATTGTGTTCACTGTCGATGGGCAGCAAGCGGGCGCCGTTCTGTTTCACTGCGTCCATGAACAGCCTGCCGGACATGACCAGCGCCTCCTTGTTGGCAAGCAATACCCGCTTGCCGGCGCGCGCCGCAGCCAATGTGGGAAGCAGGCCCGCAGCCCCGACGATTGCCGCCATGACATAATCCGTCTCGGCACAGCGGGCAACTTCCTGCAATCCTTCCGGTCCCGACATTATCCGGATACCGGGCGCTTCGCGCCGCAGTCCATCCCGCAGGCGGGAGGCCGACTCCGGATCTGCCATCACCGCATACTTCGGCCGCCATTCAAGACACTGCCCGAGCAACCCTTCGACGTTGGTGTTTGCCGTGAGGGCAACCAGTTCAAACAGGTCCCGGTGCCTGGACATCACATCCAGCGTACTCAAACCTATACTCCCGGTCGATCCCAGGATGGTGATGCCGGTCACAACACGCGCCCCATTAACAGGACACCGGCGAAAAATACCGGCGCTGCGGCAGTTAGACTGTCTATCCTGTCCAAGGCTCCCCCGTGTCCCGGCAATAACTCTCCGCTGTCCTTGACCCCTCCACTTCTTTTTACCATGCTCTCGGTAAGATCTCCGACTACGGACATGGCAATTGTGACCGCACAAACCAGCAGAAACAGTATCAGATCGATCAATGTCATTTGCAGCAACATAAGAGCGCAGAGCAACGCGGCAACCAGGCCGAAGCCGAAAGCGCCGAACAATCCCTCCAGGGTTTTTCCGGGACTGATGTGTATGGCAAGTTTATGCCTGCCCCATCTCTTGCCCGTGTAATACGCCCCGGTGTCCGCAGACCAGATGATAATGAATAAACAGGTCACCAGAACAGGCCCCCGGAATTCCGGATGGTTGTGCAAGGCCACCAGGGATACCCAGGCGGGGACCAGCACTATCATACCGAGACCCGCCTGTGAGAACAATCCGGAACTGAAATTCCTGCCGTCCTGCCGGTGTAAGATAAGGATCAGGGCCACCCCCCACCAGAGCAGGGACAGACCTACGATATACAACGTCATTACACCGTCTATATTGTAATAGCAGACTGCCAGGAGCAATGCCGTCAAAACCTGCCCCAGTATTTTCCGGCGGGCACGACGCGGCCCGGCGAGAGCTGCCCATTCCCACGTTCCCGCCAGTATTGCAATGGCGCACAACGCGGCAAACTGTGCGTGTGTGCCGTAAAGGGTAATTCCGAGGACCAGCGGCATCAATACCAGCGCAGTACCGACCCTTGGACCAATCCGCAGGTTCATTTTTCCCTTACCTGCTCCGAAGTGCGACCGAAACGGCGCTGCCTGCCGACGTATGATTCCAACGCCTTGTCATATTCCAGCGTATTGAAATCCGGCCAGTACACATCGGTAAAATACATTTCCGTATAAGCAAGCTGCCACAACAGGAAGTTGCTGAGACGCACCTCTCCCCCGGTACGGATAAACAGGTCGGGATAATCCGGCAGGTCCAGGCAGTCCCTGAAGCGCTCTTCCGTAATATCATCAATGCTCCTGTTTCCCGGCGGCAACGCGGCAAAAAGTTTTTTGCAGGCTGAGACTATCTCATGGCGACCGCCATAATTGATTGCAATAATAAGGTTCAACCCGTTGTTTTTCGATGTTCTGCTTCCGGCGTGCTCGACCGAGGCCTGCAATTCTTCGGGGAAGACGGAGATATCGCCAATAAATGACAGCCTGACATTATTCTGGTCCAGGGCGTCGAGTTCATCATTCAAAGCTGATACGAACAACTCGATCAATAAAGCCACCTCGGCATCCGGACGCTGCCAGTTTTCGCTGCTGAAGACATACACGGTAAGTGTCCTTATGCCGCGGCGGATGCTGTGCTCTACTGTTCCCCGCAAGGCATTTATGCCGGCTTCGTGACCGGCGGCGCGGGGCATCCCCCTGCTCTTTGCCCACCTGCCGTTGCCATCCATGACGATGGCGACGTGCCCAGGCATGTTTTCCATCAGGCCGG
>CAYOEQ010000095.1:6795-8125 GCA_964402775.1 uncultured Enterobacteriaceae bacterium | reverse complement strand
CCGTAGCGTACCACGTCATGGGGGTCTTCGAGGCCGAAATGGCGTTGTTGCTCACGTATTCTTTCCAGTACGGGCTTGCTGTTATACGTGGTTTCCGGGCAATCGACATAGTAGAGGCGCAGGTGCAGTTCACGGCCGTCGGCATTGACCTTGAAACTGTCGCCATCGTTCAGGCCGGCGTCGACAAGCGTGACGTTTTCGATGCTGACCAGTTCTGCTGCGGATAGTGGAAAGACAATGCAACAGGCAAGAAACAAGGTTTGTAACAGGTGCGATGATTTAATTTTCATACGTCAAACCTGCAACCAGAACGTCACGGGACCGTCGTTCGTCAGGCTGACCTGCATGTTTGCGCCGAACACGCCGGTTTGAACCTGCCCATGGGTTTCCCGGGCAAGGTCCGCAAGTTCCAGGAACAGGCGTTGGCCCGTTTCCGGCGGCGCGGCTGAGCTGAAACCGGGGCGGTTGCCTTTGCGGGTGTCTGCCGGCAGGGTGAATTGTGGGACCAGCAGCAGTTCGCCGCCTGTGTCCTGCAGGCTCAGATTCATTTTCCCGTCGGCGTCGGGGAAGATGCGGTACTGGATTATTCTCTGGGCCAGTCGCCGGGCTGTCGCCGAATCATCCTGTTTTTCTACACCGATGAGCGCCAGAATGCCCGAGCCGATTTGCGCTACGGTCCTGTTATCGACCTCCACCTTTGCTTCGGTAACGCGCTGTATCAGTCCGATCATGCAATCGTTTTTACCTGCTGATCATCGGCAACCAGCAACAGGTCGGCGCGGCGCCTGGCGAACAGGCCGTTGGTGACCACGCCCACAACCTGGTTGAGTTGCTGCTCCAGTTCCGCCGGGTTGAGGATGGAAAGATTGTGCACATCCAGGATGACGTTGCCGTTGTCCGTGATAAAGTCTTCTCTCAGCACCGGCTGGCCGCCCAGCTTGACGATTTCCCGGGCCACGTAGCTGCGGGCCATGGGGATAACCTCGACGGGTAGCGGAAAGGCGCCAAGCACATCCACCACCTTCGTATCGTCGACAATGCAGATGAACTTTTCGCTGACGGCTGCGGTGATCTTCTCCCGGGTCAGGGCGCCTCCTCCTCCCTTGATCAGTTGCAGGTGCCGCGTGGCTTCATCGGCGCCGTCCACGTACACCGACAGTTCGCGTACGCCGTTCAGGTCGATGATCGGGATATTGTGTTGCCTTAACCGGGTTTCGGTCGCCACCGAGCTGGCTACGGCGCCGTCGATACGGTGCCTGATTTGCGCCAGTTCATCGATAAAGCAGTTGACCGTGCTGCCGGTGCCGACACCCACGACCATATCGTCTTC
>CAYOEQ010000095.1:5253-6695 GCA_964402775.1 uncultured Enterobacteriaceae bacterium | reverse complement strand
GTCGCCAGGCGCTCCTCCCTGGATTACGCCGGACAGGCTTCCCGGGCGCTGGACAACCATATCTGGCTGAAGCGGGAAGACCAGCAATCGGTGTTTTCCTATAAATTGCGCGGCGCCTATAACCTGATTGCCACGCTGAGCGACGAGCAGAAAAGCAACGGCGTCATCGCCGCTTCCGCCGGAAACCACGCCCAGGGTGTCGCCCTGGCGGCCGGCAAAATGAATATCAGCGCGACCATCGTGATGCCGAAGACCGCGCCGGAAATCAAGGTGAGCGCAGTAAGGCGTCTCGACGCCAGGGTGGTCCTGCACGGCAATACCTATGACGAGGCCCGGTTGCATGCAGAAGAACTGGCCGCCAGGGAGGGCAGGACCTTCATCCCCCCCTACGACCACCCGCTGGTCATCGCCGGACAGGCTACCGTGGGCGTGGAACTGCTGGAGCAGTGTGATGAGCAGCCGGACTGCATCTTCGTCCCGGTCGGCGGCGGCGGATTGATAGCCGGGATCGCCCTGTACGTGAAAGCGACCAGCCCGGAGATAAAAGTTATCGGTGTGGAGCATGACGGGGCAGCGAGCATGTACCGGGCGATGAAGGCCGGTGACAGGGTCACCCTGGATCACGTGGACATCTTCGCCGACGGCGCCGCGGTAAGGCAGGCGGGAGAGGAAACATTCCGCATCTGCCGGGAGCTGGTCGATGAGGTCCTCCCTGTCAATGTCGACGAGATCTGCGCCGCGGTCAAGGATATATTCGAGGACACCCGCTCCATCCCGGAACCTGCCGGGGCACTGGCGTTGACCGGGTTGAAAAAATATGTTCAGCGAGAGAACCTGAAGGACAAGCGCCTGGTCGCCATTCTCAGCGGCGCCAACGTGAACTTTGACCGGCTGCGCCATATCGCCGAACTGTCCGCGCTGGGTGAACAGCGGGAGGCGTTGATTTGTACCACGATTTCCGAACGCCCCGGCAGTTTTCGCACCCTGTGCCACGACCTGGGCCCGCGCCAGATCACGGAATTCAACTATCGGTACTGCGATACCGAAGAGGCGCATATCTTCGTGGGCGTACAGTTGCGCCACGGCGTCCGGGAGAAGAACCAGTTACTGTCAAACTTACGGGAGAAGGGCTACCAGGTCATCGACCTGAGCAATGACGAAGTGGCGAAGATGCATATCCGTTACATGGTAGGAGGCCATGCGCCCGGGGTGACCGATGAGCTGCTGTACCGGTTTGAATTCCCCGAGCGTTCCGGGGCATTGCTGCATTTTCTTACCCAGATGAGCTCGCGCTGGAACATCAGCCTGTTCCACTACCGCAATCACGGCGCTGCTTATGGGCGGGTGCTGATGGGCATACAGGTGCCGGAGGACCAGACCGGCGAATTCCAGGAATTCCTGGACGGCCTGGGAATTGAGTATTCGGAAGAGACGAATAATCC
>CAYOEQ010000095.1:0-5153 GCA_964402775.1 uncultured Enterobacteriaceae bacterium | reverse complement strand
TGGTGGGTATCAACCATCGTGCCGTTGCGGGCAATAAACTTGAACCAGAGGTTCAAGTGGGAACAGCGGGCGGTATATCAGGCTTCCCACCTTAAAGTGGGCTTGCACACAATAGCGCGGTTCAGTTCCCTACATTACAGGAAATAAGCTCAAGTTTCTGTAGGCCCGCTGGCGAACACGACAGAAGATACCCAAAATCATTCATCCCCGACCAGAACGCCGTCAATCTTGGTTTGCAGGCGTTTCACAATCGAGTCCACAGATTCAGTATAGTCCTTATTTTTGCGTTTGTATGCAAGCAGTTCATTGGCGATATTCAGAGTCGCCATAATGACTATGCGTTCAGTGCCGATCACGTTGCCGCTGCCTTTCACCTCCAGCAATTTGTCATTGACAAAATCCACTACGGCATGTAACTGCTCGCGCTCATCGTCCGGGCAGGATATCAGGTATTCCTTATCGAGAATCGATACCCTGACCGGTTTGGACTCTGTCATGTACGGGTTTCCATAGCCCGCAGCCGCGCAATCATGGATTCAACACGGAATCTGGCCTGCTCTGTTTTTTCAATGAGCACGGCGCGCTCGCTGATCAGGTTTTTTTGCTGGTGACGCAAGGCGGAATTCTCGTTTTTCAACGAGTCAACGGTCTTGATGAGATCATCGACCCGCGCCTCCAGTACCCCCAAGTCTACATTTTCATGGTTTTTTTCTGGCATTGATATATTTTCCGCGGCTGGTTATCCCCATTAAACGCAAGTGTTTATGTATCAATATAGAACGCGGTTGCGAGGCGGTCAAGATTCAGAAGTCGAATACTTTTCATCATTGCTTTTGGCGTTCCGTCAAGGTACCGTAAGACATACCTGAAATCCGTGCTCCGCCACATGAAAAACAGCGAATACCGCAAGCGCCGCAAGAAACTCATGGACATGCTGGGAGATGACAGTATTGCCATCCTGCCTGCCGCGCCCGAGAAAATACGCAACCGGGATGTGGCGTTTCGCTACCGTCCCGACAGCGATTTTTTTTACCTGACGGCGTTCGCGGAACCGGAAGCCGTCCTGGCGCTGATCCCGGGCCGCAATCAGGGCGAGTTTATCCTGTTCTGCCGCGAGCGTGATCCGGAACAGGAAATCTGGCACGGTTCCCGTGCGGGTCTGGAGGGCGCCTGCAATGATTACGGCGCGGATGACGCCTATCCCATTACCGATATGGACGACATCCTGCCCGGATTGCTGGAGAACAGGGAACGGATTTATTACACCATGGGAAACGACACCGCGTTCGACCAGCGCGTGCTCGGCTGGGTCAACCAGGTGCGCGGCAAGATCCGCACCGGGGTGCACGCGCCCGAGGAATTCATCTCCCTGAACCACATCCTGCATGACATGCGCCTGTATAAAAGCCGGCATGAAATCAGCAAGCTGCGCGATGCGGCAGCTATTTCGGCCGAAGCCCACGTGCGCGCGATGAAGGCGTGCCGGCCGGGCATGATGGAATACCAGATCGAGGCGGAGCTGCTCCATGAATTCATGCGCCGGGGCGCATTCAGCGCGGCGTATCCCAGCATCGTGGGCAGCGGGGCGAACAGTTGCGTCCTGCACTACATCGACAACACGAGGGAAATGAAGGACGGGGACATCCTGTTGATTGACGCCGGCGCCGAATACGAAGGTTATGCAAGCGACGTTACCCGCACATTCCCCGTCAGCGGCCGTTTCAGCGACGGCCAGCGCGCCGTGTACGAGGTAGTCCTGGCCGCGCAGCTTGCCGCCATTGACGCGGTAAAGCCGGGAAATCACTGGAATCAACCCCATGACTCAGCGGTTGAGGTGTTGACCGAAGGCCTGGTCGCCCTGGGCATTCTGAAGGGATCAGCGCAAACGCTTATAGAGAAAGAGGACTATAAACGTTATTTCATGCACAAGACCGGTCACTGGCTGGGGATGGACGTACACGACGTCGGTGATTACAAGTTAGGCGATGAGTGGCGCATGCTGGAACCCGGCATGGCGTTGACCGTCGAACCGGGGTTGTATTTTCCGCCGCAGAAGGGCCTTGCCAAAAAGTGGTGGAACATCGGCGTGCGTATTGAAGATGACGTGCTGGTAACGAAATCCGGCCATGAGGTGCTGAGCCGGGATGCGCCCAAGAGCATTCCTGAAATCGAGGCCCTGATGTCAGCAAACAGGTAATCTGTCGCGATGTACGATATTGCGATAATTGGCGGCGGCATGGCCGGCGCCGGCCTTGTCTGTGCCCTTGCCGGAGAGAAGGCCGGCATTGCGCTGGTGGAGGAGAGGCCGGCGCGGGATGACCACCCCCACAGTGATGATGCCAGGGGCATGGCATTATCGCTGTCTTCGCGGAAGATACTGGACGAGACAGGGTTATGGCCGAAACTGGAAACATCCGCCTGTTCCATCGAGCGCATACACGTCAGTACCCTGGGTCGTTTCGGCTGTGTCAGGATGTCCGCCGGCATGCTCGATCAGGATGCGCTGGGTTACGTGGTTCCCGCGCATGAACTGGGGCGCGCGCTGTACCGGGAAATTACCGGAAAGGATAATATCGACATATTCTGTCCTGCGACAGCCGAAGGAATAGAAACTGACTCCGGGTCGGTTGCCGTGCGCATCAGGCAGGCCGGTGGGGAGACAGTCATCAGGTGCAGGCTGCTGGTGATTGCGGAGGGCGCATTTTCGAACCTGAGGGACAAGACCGGGATCAAAACCAGGGTCCATGACTACCGGCAATCGGCCATCGTTTCGAATATCTCAGTCTCCCGGGACCACCGTAACACGGCATACGAACGATTTATTCCCGGCGGCCTGGTGGCAATGCTGCCGTTGAACGGCGGGTTGCGTTGCGTCTCGGTGCTGGTATCGCCGTCAGAGGAGTCGGACGCTTACATGCAACTGGACGATGAGGGATATCTCAAAGTGGTGCAACAGGCATTCGGCAAGCGCCTGGGACAATTATCCGGCCCCGGCCCCAGGCAGTCCTACCCACTGTTTTTGCTGCAGCCGGAACGGCAGGCCGCCGGCCGTACAGTGCTGCTGGGTAATGCGGCCCATACTGTTCACCCCAACGGCGCCCAGGGGCTTAACCTGGCCCTGCGGGACGTGGCCGCGCTGGCAGGGTTGTTGCGCCCGGTACTCGGGAATGGCGGCGACGCAGGCGCCCCTGACGTCCTGGCCGCATACACGACATTGAGGGAAGCCGACCAGCGCCAGGTTGTCCGTTTCACGGACCTGGCGCAAAGGACGTCCGGCGCCGCCAATCCGTTGAAGTCTGCATTACGCGGCAGCATGACGCTGGCGCTGGATACGCTGCCGGGCATGAAGAAGGAGTTCATCAGCCGCGCAACAGGCTTGCGCACGCCGCCGCCAAAACACATGCCTGATTTCAGGGGACTGGGCAAGCCGGGCGCGCCACTGAAGACAGGCACCGGACGCTCACCTGCCGGGGGCGGCGCCGGCGCATCCCGCGCCCCGGATACGGAACTTCTCATAACAGGCGGTGGCGTGATCGGCAACACCATGGCGTTACTGGCTGCATCGGCCGGCATTGACTGTATCCTGGTCGAGCGCAACCGCCGGCCCGCGACGGAAGCCCGGACGGAAGACGCCCGGACGCTGGCCCTGACCCCGGCATCCGGGAAAATCCTCAGCAGGGTACAGGCCTGGCAGCAGCTCGCGGAACAGGATATCGGCCTGTTCCGGCAGATGCACGTATGGGATGAGAACGGCAGCGGCAGCCTGTTCTTCGACAGCGCCGATATCGGCCTGCCTGCCCTGGGCCATATTGTCCCGCAGAACCTGCTGGTGGGCGCGCTGGAATCGGTCCGCGCCGGTCTGCACGGTATTTCGGTGCATGCAGGCGCCGAACCGGCGCGTCTCAGCGGCGCAGGCAACGGCATCAGTGTGACGCTGAGTGACGGCCGGGAGGTGTACGCAAAATTGCTGGTCGCGGCCGATGGCACAAGGTCAAAAGTCAGGCAGCTTGCCGGTATAGGATACCCGGTACACCAGTACCGGCAGACGGCCGTGGCGGGCATCGTCCGGACCGAGTTGAGCCACAGGCAGGTCGCCCGCCAGCGGTTTTTGTCGAACGGCCCGCTGGCGTTCCTGCCCATGGCCGACCCGAACCATTGCGGGGTGGTCTGGTCCACGGCGCCCGGACACGCGGACGACCTGCTTGCCATGGATGAGGCGGCCTTTCAACAAGCTCTCGGGGAGGCGTTCGAGCACACCCTGGGCGCGGTGACCGGGGTTGGCGTAAGACAGGGTTTTCCGTTACAGCGAGCGCAGGCGCTGCGCTACTGTTCCGACCGCATCGCCCTGGTCGGCGATGCCGCGCATTGCGTCCATCCCCTGGCCGGCATGGGCGCCAACCTGGGCCTGCTGGACGTGGCCGCCTTGTTCCAGATCATCAACACGGCGGGCAGGAAAGGGCGAGACCCCGGCGGTACAGCGCTGCTGAGAAAGTACGAGAGATGGCGCAAGGGCGAAAATTATATGGTGATGATGACCCTTGAGGGGTTAAAATACCTGTTTGAAAATCAGACCTTACCCATTCCGGGGTTAAGGAATGCCGGGATGGAACTGTTTAACTCTTTCCAGGCCGTGAAAAATTTCACCATGCGCCGGGCTACGGGCCTGGCCGGCGATTTGCCGGACCTGGTTAATGGTAACTGAGGCCCCGCGGCCGGATGGATAATACGACCCATAGCCCGCATTTCTCACCAAGCGATGCGGTGATTGCGCCGGATTTTTTGCGCCAGCGGGTGCCTGCGACCGAAAGCGTATCGGGTTATACGGTTGAGGAAGCACGTGCCCGCTGGCGCAAAAAAGACAAGCAAGGACGCATCAAGCGTAGTGTGTAATCTCGTCATTGTGGAAAGACTACTATAACTTATTGATAATAAATATGTTTCTGATGGCAATAAGCGGCTTGGTGAGAAATGCGGGCTGAACATTTTGTCCGCAAGATCATCGACGATGATATAAGACAGGGCCGCTGTCCTGACGGCATCCACACGCGTTTCCCTCCCGAGCCCAACGGTTTCCTCCATATCGGCCATGCCAAGGCCATCTGCCTGAATTTCGGGATGGCGGCGGAGTACCGGGGTAAATGCAACCTGCGCTT
>CAYOEQ010000094.1:3117-8148 GCA_964402775.1 uncultured Enterobacteriaceae bacterium | reverse complement strand
GGTTGCACCAGGGGGTCCAGCAGTTCATTCTTTATGCCGCCGCGGTTGTAGAACTCCACCACCTCGCGCAGGGTACGCAGCGAACCGTTGTGCATGTACGGGGCGCTGAGAGCCACGTTGCGAAGCATGGGTGTCCTGTATTTCCAGCGGTCGTCGGGGTCGCCGGTAATCTCGTAATGCCCCAGGTCGTTGGGCGCCGGTTTGCCGGCCAGCGTGATGAAGGCCCGGTCCACCGTGAGCGTGGTGCCGGGCGCCACGGTGACCTGCACCTTGTCATCCGGTGTCCCCATGGAAACCAGGTAACCGATGCCGGTATTGTGCAGGGCGTGGTCGGTGAACAGGGCGTAATCCCTGTTGACGGTGTGGCACGCGACGCAGCGCGCCTTGCCGGTGAACAGCCCGAAGCCGGCCCTCGCCTGCTCGTCCAGGGCGTCTTTATCGCCGCCGTAATACCAGCGGTCGAACGCGCTGCCCGCCGAATTCAGGGTGCGCTGGTAGCTGGCCAGGGCCATGCCCACGGTCTCCATGCCCGGCCCTTTCCCGTCGAACGCCTGCTCAAACTTGCCGCGGTATTCGGGCAGGGACTTCAGCCTGTCGATGACGAAGCCCACGGACGGGTTGGCCATTTCGTTGCGCGCCAGCAGCGGCGTCCAGACCTGCTGTTCCAGCAGGTTCTCCCGGGCGTCATGGAACAGCACACGGGCGAAGCCGACGTTATACAGCGTCGGGGCGTTGCGCCGCAGCGTCCGGCCCTCGATGCCTATGGCAACGGACAGTTCCTGGCTGGTGAAACCCTGTTCCGGGATATGGCACATGGCGCAGGAAAGGGTGTTGTTGTGGGACAGGCGCCGGTCGAAGAACAGTTGCCGGCCCAGCAGTATCTTTTCCTGCGTCAGCGGGTTGTTTTCCGGGACTTCGAGCGCGGGCAGGCCGGCCAGGGCTCCATCACCTGCCGCGCCCTCCCCTGCGCCGACCGTTGCCTGCGGCGCTGCGCCGAAGCCGTCATCTCCGCCTTCCATGGCCAGCGTGATGATGTCATTGATCACCGTGTCCGCATGCAGGAACGAGACGCTGTAGATGTTGCGCACCCGGCTTGCCTTGTCCAGCAGGAACACCCGCAGGATGTGGGAAATGTTCCCGGTGTATTCCCCGGCCTCGTTGTATTCCTTCTGCACCGACTGGTTGAATCCCCGGAGCAGCGGTTGCAGCCGCTCTGTGGAAGCCGTGGTCAGGAAGCGCCAGTCATAGCCGTTGCGGCTGAATTTCCTGCCGTATTCGACCATCACCTGCGGTGTGTCGAAATCCGGATCGAAGCTGAGGCTGACCATCCGCACCTGGTCCTTAAGGCGACTGTCCGCATCCAGACGTTGCTGCAGTTGCCCCAGGACGAAGGTGGCCAGGGGGCATCCGTTGACGTCGTTGCAACTGGTGAAGATGAAGCTCAGGACGACGAACTTGTCGCCGAGAAACTCATCCAGGGGCCGTTCGCGTCCCGTTTCGTCCAGGACCAGGCCGGCGCCGGCCCTGCCCAGCGGGGGTAACTGGTAGGTGCCCGGCTCGGGCGCCTCGTATTCGAGTACACGATAGCCGGGCGCCAGTATCTGCGCCGGCGCCTCATGCGGGTGCTGCGCCTGCTGCGCATGGAGTGTTGCCGCAGGGAGAAGACAAAAAACGCCGGCTGCCAGTAAGACGGCCGGCGTCAGGCGGTTGCAGCGCCGTTCAGTAATTGGCCGCCACGGATACGGCGCCATCTTCTCCCGCTGGTCTGTTTTTCGCATACAGGGCATAGGAACCGAAGCGCATCTGGTGCGGCATGCCCAGGCCTGCCGCCAGGAAATCGATGGAAAACTGCAGGGTCAGTTTTTCCCCGTCCCAGGTGTACGACTTGAAGTACTGCAGGTCTTCGCCCTCTTCCGCCTGGCGCTTGTCCCAGTTGGACAGCAGGGACGAGGTGAAATATACCCGCTTCCCGTCCCAGCTCTGGGACAGCATGTTGATCTGTGCGCCGATCTTCTCCGCGTAAATCTCCTTTGCGTTATGGGGGTCGCTGATATCGAATACCCGGGCCATGCCGTCGTTCCAGGTGTCCACCCACAACAGCGAGTCATCCGCCGAGATGGAAATGTCCACGGGCAGCGGAATCTGCTCGGCGACGCCGATGTCCGCAACCGGCTTCGCGTGCCAGTCGCCGCCGTCATCTTCGTAGATCAGCCAGATCTTGGACGTGAGCGCGGTGGTGGTGAAACAATAATTGTTGCGCGAGCCCCAGGCGCAACGGAGTTCCAGCGGAGCGCCCGGCACGTCCAGCACCTTTTTCGGCTGGCGTTTGTGCAGGTCCCAGACGACCACGGTATTGCCGAAGCGCTGCATGGCCTCCGGGTCCGCCATCATCTGGCCCAGGTCCATCATGTAATTGTTCCAGCCGGTAAATGACGAGGTCACCAGGACGTTGCGGCGCGGCAGCGCGCGCACGTCATAACCGTAACCATCGGCAAAGTCGCCGGACTTGGCCGCACCCTGGAGGTCGGCGTCGGTGGGCATCCAGTAGGTGGCGATGTATTCCCCTTCATTAGTGTACTCCACCATGCCGGTAACTCCGCCGTGATCCTTGTCGTTGGACAGCCCGGTAATGAGCATCCTGCCGGGCATGGCATAACTGGTGTGCGGACCGACCACGCCGCCGCTACGGGCAACGAAGTCTTCGATGGTCTTGTGCAGCCGGGGTTCGGCCGGGTCCGTATGAATATCGAAGATAAAAATCCTGTTGGTATCGAGGCCGGACGCCCACAGGTAGCGCCGGTCGTCGGTCAGGCCCGAGTGGTGGGCCTCGTTACGGCCACCCACCGACAGGGTGTGGACTACCTTGCCGTAATTTTCCGACTGCGGGTTGACGTCAACGGTGACCAGTTTGTCCTGTTCGTCCCCAAGGCCCTCCATGCCCAGGGTCCAGACATAGACGAAGTCCTCCTGGCCGACGATTTTCGCCATGTACGGCGACATGCAGGTCTCGTCAGCGGAGGCCAGGGGTGTGATTGACAGCAGGAAAAGAAAAGCAATAAAATAGACGGGGCCGGCAAGTTGTTTCATTGGTTGTCTCCGGTCAGCAAAGGATTCGTTCCGGGGACTATATTACAACGATTCGGCGCAATTTACATAGTTTTACCGTATTCCACCGACCACCGTCGTGCATTGTACAAATCATGGCGTACTCAACGTGCGTTTAACCGGATTGTAAGCTGATAATAGTATATAAGCCGTAACCTGATTATTTCCCACTTGGACAAGACTGAGTAATGAAACGCACGCGCGGCAAGAAAGGCCGCATCCAGGGTCGTATTACGCCCCACAAGGCGCTGGCCGACGTACGGGAACTCCTGGGTGACGCGCCGCGTTCCCGCGACCTGCTGGTTGAACACCTGCACAGGCTCCAGGACCACTACGGGCACCTGTCGCACCGCCATCTCCTGGCCCTGGCCATTGAAATGGAACTGCCCATGGCCGAAGTCTATGAAACAGCCACTTTCTATCACCATTTCGACGTATTGAAGGCCGATGAGAACGCACCCCCGGCGCTGACCGTGCGGGTATGTGAATCGCTGACCTGCGAGATGTTCGGCGCAGCCGGGCTAATCAACCAGCTCAGCGCGCTGACCGACCCGGACCGGGTCAGGATTCAACCGGTCCCCTGCGTGGGCCGCTGCCAGGCCGCGCCGGTTGCCGTGGTGGGGACCAACCCGGTAGAGCATGCCCGTCCGGAAACGGTTGCCGCCGCGGTGAAAGACGGTGCAAC
Source organism: uncultured Enterobacteriaceae bacterium (assembly GCA_964402775.1). GTDB lineage: Bacteria > Pseudomonadota > Gammaproteobacteria > Eutrophobiales > Eutrophobiaceae > JAAXHV01. Next base: position 4,358 of record CAYOEQ010000094.1, on the reverse strand, counting down.
GGTATGCCCGGAACCGGACGCGATCCGTTATGCGGACTACCGCGCACAGGGCGGTTACAAACTGCTGGCGAATTGCTGCGACGGCGACTACACGCCGGAACAGGTCATCGACATGCTGGAGCAGGCGCACCTGCGCGGCCTGGGCGGCGCCGGTTTCCCGGCGGGCCGGAAATGGCGCATCCTGCGCAGCCAGCCGCGGCCGCGCATGATCGCGGTCAACATCGATGAAGGCGAACCGGGAACATTCAAGGATCGCTTTTACCTGGAACGGGACCCGCACCGTTTCATCGAAGGGACGCTGGTCGCGGCCTGGGCCATCGAGGCGGAAGCGATCTACATATACCTGCGCGATGAATACGCCGGCTGCCGCGCCCTGCTGGAGGCGGAACTGGCGGCATTGCAACAGGACCCGCCCTGCCCGCTGCCGCCGATCCACCTGCGCCGCGGCGCCGGCGCCTATATCTGCGGCGAGGAATCCGCCATGCTCGAATCCATAGAGGGCAAACGCGGCATGCCGCGCCTCAGGCCGCCTTACGTGGCGGAGGTGGGCCTGTTCAACCGTCCCACCCTGGAACAGAACATGGAGACCCTGCACTGGGTGCGGGATGTCGTCGAGAAAGGACCGGAATGGTTTACTTCACAGGGCAGGCGCGGGCGCAAGGGCCTGCGCTCGTTCTCGGTGAGCGGCAGGGTGCAAAAACCCGGCGTTCACCTGGCGCCGGCGGGCATTACCATCCGCGAACTCATCGACGAATACTGCGGCGGCATGCTGCCCGGCCACGAATTTTACGGTTATTTCCCCGGCGGCGCTTCCGGCGGCATACTGCCCGCCGCGCTGGATGACGTACCGCTGGATTTCGACACCTTGCAGCCCCACGGCGCCTTCATCGGTTCGGCCGCGGTCATCGTGCTGTCGGACCAGGACAGCGCCCGCGCCCTGGCGTTGAACGCGATGCGCTTCTTCGAGGATGAATCCTGCGGCCAGTGCACGCCGTGCCGGGCGGGGACGGCCAAGGCGGTGAAACTGATGGAGAAACCCGAGTGGGACCGGCTGCTGCTGGAGGACCTGGCGCGGGCCATGGAGGACGCCTCCATCTGCGGACTGGGCCAGGCCGCGCCGAACCCGTTGCGCTGCGCCATGAAGTATTTTCCGGGGGAGTTCTCCTGATTTTATCCGCAGATGGCGCAGATGATTTATTTTGTCCCTTTCTTCGTCATTCCGGGCTTGTCCCGGAATCCAG
>CAYOEQ010000094.1:0-3017 GCA_964402775.1 uncultured Enterobacteriaceae bacterium | reverse complement strand
CAGATGATTTATTTTGTCCCTTTCTTCGTCATTCCGGGCTTGTCCCGGAATCCAGAACAAAGGTCATTCTGTCTGGTTCTGGCTTGGCCAGGTTAGGAAACAATTAGTGAATGCAAACTCAAAATAACACAAATATCCGGTTTTCCCTGAACGGGCGCGATATCGAGGCCGCGGCGGAAGAGACTATCCTTGACGCCGCACAGCGTCACGGCGTGGAGATCCCCCGGCTGTGCTACAAGGAAGGCTATCGCGCCGACGGCAATTGCCGCGCCTGCATGGTGGAGATTGAGGGCGAGCGCGCCCTGGCGCCGTCCTGCTGCCGCAAACCATCTGACGGCATGAAGGTAAGCAGCGACAATGAGCGCGCGCTGCACTCGCAGAAAATGGTGCTGGAACTGCTGATGGCCGATATGCCGCAACAGGGGACGTCGCCGTACCGGCTGGATTCGGAACTGGACCAATGGGCCTCCAGGCTGAACGTGTTCTCTCCCCGCTTCGAAGCGCGGGAACCCGTTGCGCCGGACCACTCGCACCCGGCCATCGCGGTCAACCTGGATGCCTGTATCCAGTGCACCCGTTGCGTGCGCGCCTGCCGGGAAGAACAGGTGAACGATGTTATCGGCTACGCTCAGCGCGGCAGGCATTCCGAAATCGTGTTCGACATGGGCGACCTGATGGGCGAGAGCACCTGCGTGGCCTGCGGCGAATGCGTGCAGGCCTGCCCCACCGGCGCCCTGATGCCGGCCCGGAACGTCGGGCTGGTGGAACCGGACAAGCAGGTCGATTCCGTCTGCCCGTACTGCGGCGTGGGCTGCCTGTTGACGTTCAATGTAAAGAACGACCACATACAGTACGTCGAAGGCCGCGACGGCCCCTCCAACCAGGGCCGCCTGTGCGTCAAGGGGCGCTACGGCTTTGATTACGTACACCACCCCGCCCGCCTGACGCGGCCGCTGATCCGGAAACCGGGAACAACCAAGACCACGGAGATCATCCCGTCCCGGGCGCTGCACCGTTATTTCCGCGAGGCGACCTGGGAAGAAGCCCTGGACCTGGCGGCTTCCGGCCTGCGCGCCATCCGTGACGCGCAGGGGTCGCAGGCCCTGGCCGGGTTCGGCTGCGCCAAGGGCAGCAACGAAGAGGCCTACCTGTTCCAGAAGCTGGTGCGCACCGGCTTCGGCACCAACAACGTGGACCATTGCACCCGCCTGTGCCATGCCTCCTCGGTGGCCGCGCTGCTGGAGACCATCGGCTCCGGCGCGGTCTCCAACCAGGTGGCCGACGGCACGCAGGCCGAGGTCATCATCGTGATCGGCGCCCGGCCCAACGACAACCACCCGGTGGCGGCCACCTTCATGAAGAACGCCACCCTGAACGGCAGCAAACTGATCGTGATTGAGCCGTACAGTTCCGAGATGTACCTGCACGCGCATGCGTTCCTGCAACTGCGCCCGGGCACGGACGTGCTGCTGCTGAACGGCATGATGCATACCATCATCGACGAGGGACTGCACGACCAGGCGTTTATCGATGCCCACACCGACGGGTTCGAGGCGCTCCGGGAAACGGTGCGGGAATACAGTCCGGAGAAAGTGTCGCCGCTGTGCGGCATCGCCCCGGAGACCATCCGGGAAACGGCGCGCCTGTATGCGACGGCGAAGACCGCCATCATCTTCTGGGGTATGGGCATATCCCAGCACGTGCACGGGACGGACAACGCCCGCTGCCTGATCTCGCTGGCGTTGATGACCGGGCAGATCGGCCGGCCCGGCACCGGCCTGCACCCGCTGCGCGGCCAGAACAACGTGCAGGGCGCCTCCGACATGGGCCTTATCCCTATGGTTTACCCGGACTACCAGTCCGTGAAAGACCCCGGGACCCGGCGCCGGTTCGAGGAATTCTGGGGCGCGGAACTGGATCCCGACGCCGGCAAGACCGTGGTCGAGATCATGCACAGCGTCCATGCGCGGGACATCAACGGCATGTACATCATGGGAGAGAACCCGGCCATGTCCGACCCCAACCTGGAACACGCCAGGGAGGCGCTCACCAGGCTGGATCACCTCGTGGTGCAGGATATCTTCTTCACGGAAACCTGCGGCTTCGCCGACGTCATCCTGCCCGCGTCCGCGTTCCCGGAAAAGACCGGCACCTATACCAACACCGACCGCCGGGTGCAACTGGGCAGGCAGGCGGTCTCCCCGCCCGGCGAGTCGCGCCAGGACCTGTGGATCATCCAGGAACTGGCCCGGCGCCTGGGCCTGGAATGGGGCTACACCGGACCCGAAGCCGTATTCGAGGAGATCAGGCAGGCCGTGCCCAGCATGGCGGGCATGACCTGGGCGCGGCTGGAAGACGAGGATTCACTCACCTACCCCCTGGTCAGGGAGGGCGACCCGGGCGAACCGGTCATCTTCAGGGACGGCGTGTTCCCGACCGATGACGGCAGGGGGCGTTTCGTCGCGGCCGACTATATCGAGGCGGACGAACTGCCCGATGAGAAATACCCCTTCGTCTTCATGACAGGACGGCAACTGGAACACTGGCACACCGGCACCATGACGCGCCACTCCCGGGTGCTGAACACCATAGAACCCTGGCCCTATGTCCTGGTCAATCCCGAAGACCTGCACGCCCTGGGCATGGAATCGGGCGACCTGCTCACCATCGAATCCCGGCGCGGAACGCTGGCCGTCGCCACCCGCGTGGACGAAGGCATGCAGCAGGGCGTATTCATGATGCCGTTCACCTACCACGAGGCAGCCGCTAACCTGCTCACCAACGACGCCCTGGACCCCTTCGGCAAGATCCCCGAGTTCAAGTTCTGCGCGATACGGGTGGGCAGGCATTGAATTCAGGAATTTAAGGGGTCAGAGTAAAACTCTCCGGGTTTTTACTCTGACCCCATATATCCCTGACCCCACATATCCCGGAGTAAACCTGCAGGAATCAACAGGCCGCATGTTGTGATATAATGCCGCTCTTGTTTCACACGGCACCGGATCGATGATTGACTT
>CAYOEQ010000093.1:0-8251 GCA_964402775.1 uncultured Enterobacteriaceae bacterium | reverse complement strand
ATGAAAGACAGGCCTCCATTGACAGGTCGACAAAAGAGACGCAAATATCCGTCGAACTGAACCTGGACGGGACGGGCGGCGCCGAGCTTGACATCGGCGTTCCCTTTCTCGAACACATGCTTGACCAGGTAGCGCGGCACGGCATGTTCGACCTGGCCGTCAAGGCAACGGGCGATCTTGAAATCGACGCGCATCACACCGTCGAGGATGTCGGCATCTCCCTGGGGCAGGCCTTCAGGCAGGCGCTGGGGGACAAGCGCGGGATCCGCCGTTACGGGCACGCATACGTGCCCCTGGACGAAGCGCTGTCGCGGGTGGTCCTGGATTTCTCCGGCAGGCCCGGCCTGGACTACCACGTCGAATATCCCCGGGCCCGGGTAGGTAATTTTGACGTCGACCTGCTGCGGGAATTTTTCCAGGGGTTCGTCAACCATGCGATGGTCACCCTGCACATAGATAATATCCGCGGCAGGAACACGCACCACATCGCGGAGACGATCTTCAAGGCCTTCGGCCGCTCCCTGCGCGTTGCCGTGGAGCTGGACCCGCGCATGGAAGGAATTCTGCCTTCCACCAAGGGCAGCCTGTAACCCGCCATCCGTCCATGTGCGCAACCGCGCGTAAAACCGTCGCCATCCTGGACTATGGTTCGGGCAACCTGCACTCAGTGGCAAAAGCGCTCGAGTACGCGGCGGGCGGGGATTATCACGTGCTGGTCAGCGGTGACCGCGACACGGTGCTGGCGGCCGAACGCATCGTCTTTCCCGGACAGGGCGCAATAGGCCAGTGCATGCAGACCCTGGTTGACAAGGACTTTCCGGCCCTGCTCAGGGATTGCATCCTCAACAAGCCCTTCCTGGGTATCTGCCTGGGCCTGCAGACCCTGATGGATTTCAGCGAGGAGGACGACGGAACTGAAGGCCTGGCGCTGATACGGGGAAAAGTGCTCAGGTTCCCGCCGGCTGCCAGGGATGAACGCGGCGACCCGTACAAGATACCGCACATGGGATGGAACAAGGTAACACAGACAACGCCGCATCCCCTGTGGAACAACATCAGGAACGGCGAACGGTTTTACTTCGTCCACAGCTATTACGTGAAGCCGGAGAATGACAGCGATTCAACCGGGGTCACGGAATATATCGTCCGTTTCACTTCCGCGGCGGCGCGGGACAACCTGTTTGCCACGCAATTCCACCCGGAAAAAAGTCAGCGTCCCGGACTCACGCTGCTCAGGAATTTCCTGGACTGGCGGCCATAGCCGCCATTGCTGAAACACCAATAAACGACAGGGGGCAGTGCTGAACTGCCCCCGATTTGCGAATTGGAAGTTTAAGAAACTGAGTCTTTCAGAGACTTCAGCAACGTTGCGCGCACGGCAACGGATGCCGGCTTTGCCGCGATGGTGATTCTCTCGCCGGTAGCCGGGTTTATGCCGGGACGTTCCGGACGGGCGGGTTTAATAACCCGGCTCAATTTAACACCCATTGAAGGGATGGTGAATTCCCCGGAAGCGCCATTCTGCAGATGACGTACGGCCAGCCCGGCCATAGAGTCCAGTACTGCCCCAACCTGCTTTTTTGTCAGGCCCGTATCTTCTGCAATATGTGTCAGGATTTGAGATTTGGTTTGCTTCACAGCAATCGCTTGCGGTCTATCAGACATGTCTGCCTCTCTCTATGGAAGTATGTGTTTAATGTTTATTGTTCGTGTAATCGGTCACTCTCTGATACAAAGTAATCCCTGACGCAGCTATTCACAAAAAATGTCTTTGGAAAGCCCCTTCCCCAAGTTACGATTATATTACAAAATAAAACGGAGTATAGGGAAATATCCTAATTTTTTCGCCCTTTTCGGCCAATTATTTCATCTGGTGCTCTTTCCTGTTGTACAGGGACCGGAACAGTTCCCTATTGCCGGCAGAAACAAATGCGTCAAAACGGCGCTGGTACATTTTTTTCGTCGTTTTTTCCCGCCGTCCGTATATCCTGCCCAGGTAATCCATAGCGGCCTTGACATCACGGTGCCGTTGCCCGGGAAAATTTTCCTGCCATTGGCTGAGATACTGCTGTTGAACCTGGTAATCTACAATATCTCCGAGCACATCCTGGAGTTTGCGTAGCTGCCTTATTGCCCGATCCACGTCCCCTGCGGGATACAGGCTGCGGAACGCTTCCAGCAGGTAACGCAGTTTTTTGCAGGAAATGCGTAATTCATGCAGAGCTTCGTCGGACTTCGCGCCTTCCGCTTTGCGACCGTGTTTTCGCACCCGTTTCCAGGCCTTCCAGATAGCATCCCCGGCCGCGCCGACCACCCTGGGGCCCGTCCCCGTTTCATCCGGGGGCTCTTCCTGCAGGGCTTCCCGCCAGTCGTGCACGTAATCACGGAAGCGGTCCGAATCCAGCGCGCTCAGAAGACTCGTTCTTTCCGTCCCACGGCGCTGTTCCAGGAATGACTGCAACGGCATCAACTGCTCATAGGTCTGCGCGGGCAGCATTTGCCGGTACTGCCGGAAGGCGAGCAAAAACACATCTATGTCGCGCAGGGTGGAAGTCTGTTTGCTGAGCCAGGAAAAAAACTCCCTGCCCAGGTCCCGAACCGGCGCCGGCAGGGCTTCCTTGAGACCGGTGATCAATGATCGGCTGCGCCGGTTGGCGACCCTGAAATCATGCAGAAACTCCGTGTCGATATCATCCCTGATCCCCGGTATATTGCTTTCCATCATATCCAGTTGCGATAGCAGTATGGCCGACAGCGCCTGGCGGACCGTCATACTCCGGTCCAGATGCACATTCATTATTTCATGTTCCGGCAATTCCCGGCGTTGACTCCCTGGCGAGCGCGCGGTATGCGATATCGGTGCGGTAAAACAGGGCGTCACAATCCACGGCTGCAACCGCCCGGTACGCCTTGTCCCTGGCGCCGGTGACGCTGTCGCCCAGGGCAGTCACGCACAGCACCCTGCCACCGTTGGTGAGAACCTCGTCCCCGTCCCGCCGGGTTCCGGCATGAAATATCTTCACGGTCCTGTCAGCCTGTTCCAGGCCGTTAATCGCCCTGTCCCGGGTCGCGCCTTCGGGATACCCCGACGAAGCCATCACTACGCCCACGGCCGGGCGCGGGTCCCAGGATACCGCATCCGCGCGCAACCGTTGCGACAGCGCCATATCGCACATTACCGGCAAATCTCCCTGCAGGCGCATCAGGATGGGCTGGGTCTCGGGGTCGCCGAGGCGGCAGTTGAACTCGAGAACTTCGGGGTTGCCGTCTGCATCCACCATCAGCCCGGCATACAGGAACCCGCGATAAGGGGCGCCTTCCTCGCGCATGCCGGCAACGGCCGGTTCAATGACACGCCGCATGATCCTGTCATGCAGGGTGTCGTCCATGATGGAAGAAGGGGAATATGCACCCATGCCGCCGGTGTTGGGCCCGGCATCACCGTCGTCCCTGGCCTTGTGATCCTGTGAACTGGCCAGCGGGACTGCTATCTCGCCATCGCTGATCACGATGAAACTGGTCTCTTCTCCGTCAATGAAATCCTCTATCACGACCCGTTGTCCGGCTGCACCGAACTTGCCGCCGGACATCATGCCGGTCAGCGCCCGGGCGGCCTCGGCGCGGGTCCGGGCAACGGTCACGCCCTTGCCCGCGGCCAGTCCGTCCGCCTTCACCACTATCGGAAGGGTCCGAGTCTCCAGGTAGTCCAGGGCCGCGCCAAGTTCCGTAAAGCTCTCGTAGTCGGCCGTCGGTATGCCGTGCCGGCGCATGAAGGCCTTGCTGAAGTTCTTTGAGCCTTCCAGCATGGCGGCCTGTGCGGAGGGACCGAAGCAGCGCAGCCCGGCTTCCGCAAACGCATCCGTGATACCGGCAACCAGCGGCGCTTCGGGGCCCACTATGGTCAGCGCCGCGGCGCGCGCGCGGGCAAATTCAACCAGGCCTTCCGTATCAGAAGGCGCAAGGGGGACATTCTCGACCTTGTCCTCCAGCGCCGTGCCTGCGTTGCCCGGCGCCACATAGACTTTGTCCACCTCCGGCGATTGCGCCGATTTCCAGGCCAGGGCGTGTTCCCGCCCGCCGCCGCCGATGATCAGGACGTTCATCAGTGGCGAAAATGGCGCATCGAGGTGAACACCATTGCCATGCCGTGTTCATCCGCCGCCGCGATAACCTCGCTGTCCCGCACTGAACCACCGGGCTGTATCACGGCCCTGATGCCTGATTCTGCGGCGGAATCGATGCCGTCCCGGAACGGGAAAAACGCATCCGAGGCCATTACCGCGCCGGCGACCTCAAGACCGGCATCGGCGGCCTTGATGGCGGCGATGCGGGCGCTGTAGACCCGGCTCATCTGGCCGGCGCCGATACCCACCGTCCGGTTGTCCCTGGCATAGACGATGGCGTTTGACTTTACGTATTTGACCACCTGCCAGGCGAACAGCATGTCCTTAAGTTCCCCTGTGCCGGGTTTGCGCCGGGATACCACGTTCAATTGATCCGGCTTGACCGTTCCGGTATCGGAGTCCTGGACCAGCAAACCGCCGCTGACGCGTTTCAGCTCCAGTTGCGCGGGCCGGGATGTCTGTTCACCAGTCACCAGCACCCGCACCCCAGGCTTTGCTTCCGTGATGGAAAGGACGCCCTCCTCCAGTTCCGGCGCCAGGATGACCTCCACGAACTGCTGTTCGATGATCTTCTGCGCGGTCTCCCGGTCCAGGCTGCGGTTGAAAGCGATAATGCCGCCGAACGCGGAGACCGGATCGGTTTCATAAGCCGCCGCGTACGCATCCTTGAGAGACCCTGCCGCCGCCACGCCGCAGGGATTGGCATGCTTGACTATGACGCAGGCAGGACCGTCAAACCCCGACACGCATTCCAGGGCCGCGTCGGCATCGGCAAGATTATTGTAGGAAAGCGCCTTGCCCTGCAACTGGCGGGCCGCGGCCAGCGTACCGGCGGCGGGTTCCGGTTCCGTATAGAACGCCGAGGACTGGTGGGGGTTCTCGCCGTACCTCAGTTCTTCGGCGAGGGCGAACTGCATGGTGTAGGTGTGCGGGTAATTCCGGTTGTTGCCCTCGTGGTCCGAGGCGCCGAGGTAGTTGGCCACGTTGGCGTCGTAGTTCGCCGTGTGTGAGAAGACCTTTTGCGCCAGCCGGAAACAGGTCTCCACACTCAGCCGGGCGCCGTTCTCACGCAGTTCCTTCAGGACCGCGGGGTAGTCCGCCGCATCAACGATGACGCCGGTAGATTCATAATTCTTGGCTGCGGCCCTGAGCATCGTCGGCCCGCCTATATCGATGTTTTCGACCGCCTCGGCCAGGGTACAATCGGCGCGCTTGACGGTGGCCTCGAACGGATACAGGTTGACGACAACGAGGTCTATGGGCGGGATGTCCAGCTCTTCCATGATGGCGTCATCAAGTCCGGGGCGGCCGAGCAGGCCGCCGTGGATCTTCGGGTGCAGGGTTTTTACCCTGCCGTCCATGATCTCCGGAAACCCGGTGTAGTCGGATACGTCCGTGACCTGGATGTTATTGGACCCGAGCAGCCTGAACGTGCCGCCGGTGGAGAGCATCGCGATACCCATCTGCTCAAGCTCGCGGCAGAATTCCACGATGCCGGATTTGTCCGAGACGCTGATCAGCGCGCGCCTAACATGAGCCGGCATTTCTTACCATCTCAGCGCACTATACCGTATTTCTTCAATCGTCCCAGCACCGTTCCCCTGTTCAGGCCCAGGGCTTGCGCGGCGCGGGTAATGTTACCGTTATATTGATTTAATACGATTTCGAACAGCGGTTTCTCGACCCGGGAAATGACCAGTTCATACAGGCCCGAGGTATCCTGGTCTCCCAGGTCATCAAAATAATTTATCAGGGCCTTTTCGACGCAGCCGCCAAGGTGTTGTGGAGCAGGCGATTTTTGAGTTGAATCCCGTTTAGGTGCTGTCATTGATTGTTTGTGATTGCGGCTTTATAGTTGTGATCCTGCTTCGTCCTTTCCCTGATTTTTTTTTCACAATAGCAATCAATACGCTTTCATGCAATCTCTTTTGGTGTACAAAAGGAGGCGCCCAACGGGCGACACAGTATTTCACTGGATTCCCGCTTCCGCGGGAGTGACGACAGGTGGCGGAACTGAAACCCGTCAGTGGAAGCGGAAGCGAAAACTTACCGCTTCCTGGGACGTGCCGGAAAGTTCCAGACCGAAATGGATCGGTACGCCGGGCGGCATGCCGCCGGAAGGGTTCACACCGGAACCCAGGTACTCTTCAGGCTTGAAGCGGCCGCGGGAAATAACCTGACCGCCGGTTGAGAAAATCAGCAATACGATGTCGGGAAACGGCTGAATGGATTCGGCATTATTGACCATGGTGGCGCTTGCCAGCAGGGCGTTCCGGTAACGCGGGTGCTGTGTTACCTGCCTGTTCAGCAGCTCAATGGCCGATACGTCGCGAAAACGGATCGAATCACACTGCAACCTGTCACAGACTTGCTCCACCCAGGGAACCAGCGCCGGGTATGCGCGCAACAGCCCGTCCCTGTTGAACCAGGCAAGCTGCGCAACGGCGATGAGGGACAGGACAAAAACCAGGCTGCCCCAGATGAGGCGCGCGGGTGAAACGGCTTGATTTTCCGGATCACCGGCAAGTACGGGCGGCAGGTCAGGCAACGCTTTCCAGGTCTCGTCCGTATCAGTTGTTTCGGTCTTGGCGGTTTCCTGCTCCGGCGTCAACGGCTCATCCGGTTGCGGGACAGTCTCAACCGGCTGTTCCGGCTCAATATCTTCCGGAATTGCTTCTTCGGGGGTCGCCTCTTCGGGGGTCGCCTCTTCCGGGGCTGCTTCTGCAGCGATGGGTTGATACTGTTCCGGTTCCGCCTGCGCGGGTTCGGCCGCTTCCTCCTGTTCCGGTTCCGCCTGCGCGGGTTCGACCGCTTCCTCCGGCTCCGCCTCGATGCTTACTGCCGGCGGCTCTACTGCGGCTTCATCTGTCTGGCCCAGGGTCGGCAGTTGTTTCAGCGGGGTGTCGGACAGCCGCTCAAGCGCATAGAACGTCTCTCCGCAATTGCCGCACCTGACCCAGCCGTCGGCAGCCCCGAGCTGGGCCGCTCGTATGCGGAACTGGCGCTCACAGTGGGGGCAGTCAGTGAACATTACATGGCGATATTACCTGGAAAGAGTACTTACTTGAGGCCCAGCTTGTTTTCCAGGTAATGGATATCAGTCCCCCCGGCAACAAACGCTGCGTCATCCAGCAATCTTTGCTGCAAGGGGATATTGGTCTTGATGCCTTCAATGACGAGTTCCGACAGGGCCGTGGACATGCGCGCCAGGGCCAGATCGCGGGTCTCGGCGTGCGCTATCAACTTGGCGATCATCGAATCGTAGTGCGGAGGTATGCTGTAACCGTCGTAAACATGGGTCTCCACGCGAATCCCCGGCCCGCCGGGCTGGTGAAAATGGCTGACCCGGCCCGGAGAGGGCATGAACGTATCGGGGTCTTCCGCCTGGATGCGGCATTCCAGCGCGTGGCCGCGGAAGCGGATGTCATCCTGCCGGTAACTCAGCGCCTCGCCGGCCGCGATGCGCAGTTGCTCCTTGACGATATCCACACCGGTCACCATCTCGGTAACGGGATGCTCCACCTGGATGCGGGTATTCATTTCTATGAAGTAAAACTCGCCGTCCTGGTACAGAAATTCCATGGTGCCGGCGCCGCGATAACCCATTGACTTGCAGGCATGAACACAGGTCCTGCCGATCTTGTCCCGCATTTTTTCCGTGACCCCGACCGCCGGCGCTTCCTCCATCACCTTCTGGTGGCGCCGCTGCATGGAACAGTCCCGTTCCCCCAGGTGTATGACGTTGCCGGCTTCATCCGCCAGGACCTGGATTTCGATATGGCGCGGGCGTTCGAGAAATTTTTCCATGTACAAGGTGTCGTCGCCGAACGCGGCAGCCGCTTCGGCGCGGGTTACCGCTACGGCATTGCGCAGGGTCGCCTCCCCGCGCACCACGCGCATCCCCCGCCCGCCGCCGCCGGCCGCGGCCTTGATGATGACCGGGTAGCCCAGTTCCCGGGCGACCCTGCCGATCTCATCGATATCGTCGCCGATATCGCCATCGGAACCGGGCACGCAGGGCACGCCGAATTTTCGCATCTGCTCCCGCGCCGAGATCTTGCTGCCCATAAGACGGATGGTGTCGGCGCGCGGACCGATGAAGACAAACCCGCTTTCCTCGACCCGTT
>CAYOEQ010000092.1:0-8292 GCA_964402775.1 uncultured Enterobacteriaceae bacterium | reverse complement strand
ACCTGGTATCTGCGCGCGAAATCGAAGGACGATCTGCGCCGGCGCCTGAAATGCCATAAGGGCATCGCCGACATGACCTATGGCATGTTCGGCCGCTCGCCGGACCATGTCTCCGGCTTCGTCACCGGCATGTCGACCCTGCCGTCGGCTTTCGATACCGAGACCTGGAAGTTCGGCGACAACCTGGTCGCCTATTACGAGCACTGCCGTAGGAACGACGTTTACGCGACCTATGCCGTGCTGCCGCCCCAGGCGGCGCGCAACCCGGAATTCTACACGCGCCAGAACCTGCCGGTGCCGACGCTTTCGGTGATCGACGAGCGCGACGACGGCATCGTCATCAGCGGCATGAAGATGCTGGCGACCAGCGCGGTCTTCTGCGACGACATTTGGATCGGCAACCTGCTGCCGCTCGCGCCAACCCAGGTCAAACAGGCGGTGACCTGCGCCGTGCCGGTGGGCGCGCCGGGTCTTACGCTATGGTCGCGCCAGCCGCTCAATCTCAATACCTCGAACGAGTTCGACGGCCCGCTCGCCTGGCGCTTCGACGAGACCGACTCGATGGTGATGTGCGAGAACGTCTTCGTGCCGTGGGAGAAGGTGTTCGTCATGGACGACGCCATCAAGGCGCGCAGCATCTATATCGAGACGCCGGCGCACTGCTACGGCAACCACCAGTCCAACGTGCGCTACTGGTCCAAGATGGAGCTGATCGTCGGCCTGTGCTCCAAGGTGGCGCAGGCGACCGGCGCGATCGAGGTGCCGGCGGTCCTTGAAGTGCTGGGCCGGATGGCGGCGCTGGAGGCGACCCTCTCGGGCATGATCCACGGCCAGATCGAGGCGGCGGAGCAATGGCCGGACGGCTACGTCACCTTCAACCGGCGCATGATGTATGCCGCGCTCAACTGGTGTACGGAGGGCTACTCGGCGATCATCGACCAGCTGCGCGAACTGTCCGGCGGCGGCGTGTTCCAGATGCCGGCGAGTGCCACGGTAATGAACGACCCGGAGATCCGCGCGCAGTTCGAGACCTACTGGCAGACGCCGCAGCTGCCGGCGCTCGAACGGATGAAGCTGTTCAAGCTGGTGTGGGACATGGTGGGCAGCGAATTCGCCGGGCGTCAGCAGCAATACGAGAAATTCTATGCCGGCGCCTCCTTCATCATCCGCAACCACAACTATCGCGAAGCGCCCTGGGACGATTTCGGCGCCGTCGTCGACCGGCTGATGGACAGTTACGACATCCCGGAGGCGGACATGGCGGCGGAGGCCGCGGAGTAGGCGGCCGCCCGCCGCCATGCGTTCTGCCGGCGTTACGGTCAGGCTCGGGCTGAATGGCGCAGCTGGATTATCGCCCGTATGTCCCCGGTCCCGGCGAAACCAGGATCGCCGGGGCGACGGCGGAGGACCATACCGCCGCGCGGCTGGCGACGCCCCGGCCGCAGCAGTTGTTCGCCGAATGGGCGGCGTTGGCGGAGGAACCCTTCTACGGCCTGACCGACAACGGGCGGAAGCGCGAGGGTCTGTTCGCGCTGAAGCCGGAGGGCGCGCCGGTCGAGGCGATGGCCGCGGCGGCGTGGCGCCTGATCGACGCCCTGGCGCCGGCCGAGCGGGCGCGGACCCTGCACCCCGTCGGCTCTCCCCTGTGGCACAAGTGGCAGAACACCGAGATGCTGGTCGAGGACCACGGCCTGCGCCTGGAAACGGCCGCCGCCCCTGTGCGCTCGCTCGCCATGGCGGTAGTGCGGGCGAGCCTGAGCGAGGCCGGCTATGCGGCGAGCGAGGGCGTCATGCGCCTCAACGCTTTCCTCGGCGAAGTGCTCAGCGCGCCCGGCGTGCTCAACGAATGGAGCTACACTTTCTGCCTGTTCGGCGCGCCCTCGGCGGCCGATCCCTGGGGCTGGCAGCTGTTCGGCCATCACCTGTCGCTCAACTGCCTAGCGCTCGGCGGGCAGATGGTGCTGACGCCAGCTTTCCTGGGCGCCGAGATCACCGGCGCCGACACCGGGCGCCACGCCGGCCTGCGCCTGTTCCGAGATCACGAACGGCTCGGCCTGGAGCTGATGAACGCCCTGCCACCGGATTTGCAGGACAGGGCGATCGTCGGCCGGTCGATCCTCGGCGACGGCCTGCCGGAGGGCAGGCGCCATTTCGCCGATCACATGCATCTGGGCGGCGCCTTCCGGGACAACCGCATAGTGCCCTACGAGGGGCTCGAAGCGGCGCGGATGGATGCAAGCCGGCGCCGGATGCTGACCGATCTGGCCGGCGAATATCTTTCCATGCTGCCGGACGGGCCGCGCCAGGCGCGCCTGGAGGACTTCGAGCGCCATCTGGGCGAGACGCATTTCTGCTGGATCGGCGGCACGGGCGAGGCCGACGCCTTCTATTACCGCATCCAGAGCCCGGTGCTGTTCATCGAGTTCGACATGCACAGCGGCGTTTTCCTGACCAACCGGGAACCGGCGAAATTCCATGTCCACACCATCGTGCGCACGCCCAACGGTAACGACTACGGCATCGACCTGCTGCGCCAGCACTACCGCCGGTCGCACAACGGCGGTGCGGACCACGGGCATGACCATGGACATGGGCATGACCGCGGCTGAGACGGCGGAGGCCACGGCCCGGCCATGACCCACTATGACGTCGTCATCGCCGGCTGCGGGCCGGTCGGCGCCGCGCTGGGCAATCTGCTGGCGGCCCGGGGGCTGAGCGTCTGCATCGCCGAGAAGCACCGCGAGGTCTACGACAAGCCGCGCGCCATCACCTTCGACTGGGAGGGCATGCGCGTCCTCCAGTTCTGCGGTGTGGCCGAGGAGTTCGCCAAGGGCATCCGGCCCCATCCCGGCACCGATTTCCGCGGCATCGACGGCCAGGTCATCAAGCTGTTCGATCCGCTACCGCCGCCCTGGGACCTCGGCTGGCCGCCGACCTTCACCTTCGTCCAGCCGGAGATGGAACGGCTGCTGCGCAAGGCGCTGGCCCGGCGCGACACCGTCACCCTGATGCTCGGCCGGTCGGTCGAGGGCTTCCGCGACACGGGCGACGGGGTTGAGGTCGACATTCTCGACACGGAGAGCGGCGAAACGCAGACCGTGACCGGCGACTTCCTGGTCGGCTGCGACGGCGCGAACAGCGGCGTGCGGCGGGCGCTCGGCCTGCCGCTCGACGATCTCGGCTTCGACGAGAACTGGCTGGTGGTCGACACCCTGCAGCAGCGCGAGACCGCGATCCCGGCCAAGGGCACCCAGTTCTGCCATCCGTGGCGGCCCGCGACCTTCATTCCGGGGCCGGGCAGGCTGCGCCGCTGGGAACTCAGGATCCTGCCGGGCGAGATGCCGGCGGAGTTCGACGATCCGGCGCGGGTGCGCGCGGTGCTGGCCGATCATGTCGATGTCGACGCCGTGGAGATCTGGCGCAGCGCGACCTACCGCTTCGCCGCGCGGGTCGGGCGGGAGTGGCGCAAGGGGCGGGTGATCCTCGCCGGCGACGCGGTACACCAGACGCCGCCCTTCCTCGGCCAGGGCCTGTGCTCCGGCATCCGCGACGCCGCCAACCTCGCCTGGAAGCTGGTCCACATCAAGCGCTGCGGCTTCAACGAGCCGCTGCTCGACAGCTACCGCGACGAGCGCCGGCCCCACGTCGTCGCCGTCGTCGAAGCGGCCAAGGAGTTCGGCAAGATCGTCGGCGAACTGGACATGGACAGGGCCCGGGCGCGCGACGCAAGGCTGATGGCGGACCTGGCGGCTGGCCGGATGGAGACGAGGCGCCAGAAATTTGTCCCCAACCTGGAAACCGGCATTCTCCATTTCGAGGAGGGCGTGCCGCGGGAGGACCAGGTCGCCGGCACCCTGATGCCCCAGCCGGAGGTGTACGCGCCGGACGGCACCAAACGCCTGCTCGACGATCTGGTGCCGATGGAATGGCTGTATGTGACGACGGGGATGGAGGCGCAGGGGTGGATGAAGGGGATGGAGGATGTGTGGCGGAGGATCGGCGGACGGCGGATTGCCATTCAGCCCGGGGAAACCGAGGCGCCGGCGGTCATCCTCTCTTCCCGGCCAACGGAAATGGAATCTGGCCGAAATTTCGAGCAAACAGGCATAACTTCAGAAAAACTGGACCGATTCGCCGAGAACATTCACATATTTAGCGAAACAGACGGCAACCTCGTCAACTCGCACGAGTATACCGGCCCCAAGGGCGTGCTGATTCGGCCGGACCGTTATGTATATGGTGAAGCGAACAATCGCGGAAAGCTGACTGCGAAATTGGCCACACTCAATGGATGGCTGTAGTTCCCGAAAAATATTGAGCCGGATTGAACAGCGATGGCCGAGAGCATCGATGTAAATCTTAGAATATAAATTCAGCTACCGGGCTTGGTACTCTACAAAAAATTAAACGCCAATCACAATCTACACGATGTCACCGACCGTGTAGATCGGTGGGCGAATGATTTTTTGCTAAGACAAATTGTAAATACGTTAATCTTTTATCGATCAATCGCCACAAATCAAATAGTAGTTCTTTAGTTAGGGTCTCCGGCAACTTTTTTTCTTTTCCCCACAAACAAAACCCATGCGCCGATTGACGCAGCAAATATACTCAGCGAAAATGCACCAAACGAGATAGCGCCTATTCGACTCGACTCCCTCTCGCCATAGTAATGTAAAGAGGCAAGAATTTGTAGTCCACACTCAATCAATATGAAAGTTATCAACCAAGCAAAAGCAAACTTAAAACTTCGCCTAACGGATCGAACGTCTAGAAATTTTATGGCAAAAAATGCAGTACTGCCTGCAACAACACAAAATGCTGAAGACAGGTAAAGTTCATTTATAGCAACATCAAGACTTCGCCAAATCGCGGTCCAAATAAAATAGAAAAACGCTGCTGCCAATATTGCAACTAAGCACACATAGGTATACCTAAAAAAGCTAGGGGTGGTAAAGTTTCCTGCAGCAATGGTAAACCATCTATGATTCCGCAGCATGCGCTCACGAAGCCCTATGCCTGCTACCAAAGCTGCTCCGTGCGTAAACAAAATTGCTCCGGACCATTGCAGCGAGACGGTGGTGTTTACTTTGTCCGGCCAGCCGGAGGCACCGCCAAAAGTATCGGGCAATACAATCAATGCATACGGCGCAATTATAGTAAACAGAAAGTATAATGCGACCCCTAGGAAAAAGCCTTGCGAAATTATTTCCGTTTCGTTAAAAAATCTGTTACGGATTGAGTTAGTCGACTCATGATCGCCAATTATGCCAAGTTCCTTTAGTGCCAATTCCTGACCACTTGTATCAGTTCTCTTTGATAGAATGGCGCATGAAATCAAAATGCACGTCTTCTCGAACAGTTTTTCGATTTCATCTTTGGCTTTGTCACAGAAGTCATCTACAGCATTCGGATCAAGAACGCTCGGGTCAAAGCCGGTTGCCGTTGTCCGGGCATTCTTTATTCCCTCTCCAATTTGGTAGTATCGGCTTTCTATATTTTCGATTTCAGTATTGTATTTTTTGAAAATTTGAAAATCAACCATATGGTCCGGAACCGATTTGTCGTCGTGTATTCGACTTCCACGTTCTATGATATTGATTTCTAAAAGATTGGCAGATAATCTCGCAAAATAATGTCTTGAAGTACCGGATGGTGCCGCTATTTCCTCACCAGTTACATAGTCAAAGTAGGGTTGTTGTTTCTCATCGATATATTTTTTCAGACGCAGAAAATCGTGTGAAGATCGTTTCATTCTGTCAGAGAGGCGCATCGCGACGCCAGGGATGGCAGCTCTTTGGTGCATCAATTGCCGCCAGCGAATTTCCATTTCTTTGAAGTATGGTAGCCTGGGAACGACTCCCACGAGCGCTAACGCAACCCAAAGTGGGAATGTGCCTTCTTCTGTAAATCCACTTGTTGGAGGAGTCAGTGCGGCAAATGGAGCAGGACCCATGATACAAATTACTACGTAAACGAATTCTAACCCAAACAGATAAAAGATAAACGAAGTGATATACCTTTGACGAGTAGTAAGGTCGGAAAGTGCGAAAGGATCCTCTGGCCAGCCTTCAAAAGGAGAAAAAGTCTTTTTAGGAAATTCACTTACAGAGAACAGTAGTACGACTATAATTCCGAAGACGAATGCGGCCCAGTTCTCGGGCGTCCAAGTCACTCTTTCTAGATATTCCATGACGACTGAATTTTCTTGTTGAAATCGATATTGGTATTTGCAGTGTTTATTTGCAATTTCGATTTGGGCAAGGGGCGACTTGGGCATACATTCCGTTTAAAGAAGGCTGCGGCGCGTTCGCTCGAATCGTGGTTTGGTTTGTCGGCGACCAAGATAGAGCGGCAATGGCGAGGGTCGCTAACCCGATCGCCAAAATTGTAGCAAAATGTCGGTTCATTTTCGTCACTCCGCTATTGAGTCGATGTTGCTCAGCGTCAGGCACTTGTTGCGAGATCAGATACACTGAGTCTCCCGATATTACGATTATTACAAAATGCGCGGAAAATATTGTCATTTTTTGCTGACTTTCTTGTACGTATTTGCTGTTTGTATTTGAAGGCTTGAAGAAAACGCTTATTCAAAGTCGGGTTTGATTATTTTAGTAGTGCCTCCTGCATGGATTTGCCGTAGAAGTTGTAGGAGGATAATTTAGGTAATATTTATTGAACAATGTGATTGTTAGCAAAGCCAAAGAGGCGTCAAGTACACGATGAAGAATGAAGACGGTGAAGTCAGGTTTTGAAGTTAGGCACTTTTATTCAATTTGTAGCTGTTTGTTTCGGGCATATATTTTCGATTAGTCATGTGGCTTGTATCTTCTCCACGAAGAACTGATATTATGTCCTGAATTACATTTTGTTCACTATCGTGGTACCGGTGTTCTTGGAACCCGGTCGTGGCAACGTCCGTACTGTCGACGACCGTCAATTTACCCGGGAGGTTGTGCGAGTGGCTCGGACCGTCTGCCCCCAGCCTATCCGGGTTACCCTTTGTCATGTCGCTGATGGCCAGGGGGATATCCTCGCGGTTGTGGTAGACGGTGACGCGCCGCGCGAGCTTGGGCAGTAGCGCGAGCTTGTGGTCGTGTTCGAAAGCGTCGGCGTCTTCGTCGGGGGCGAACAGGAGGATTTCGTCGAACAGGCGCGGCAGGTCGTCGCCGATTTCCTGGCGCATTCCCTGGACGGCGTGGCGCAGGGCGTAGGCGCCCATGCTGTGGGCCATCAGGTGCAGGCGGCCGCCGCAGAGCTCCTGCCGTTGCCGGGCCGTCTCCGGGTCGCGGCCGAGGTCGGAGCGCACGCGTGGCCCCAGTTCGCCGGAGATCCGCCGCACGAACGCGCCCAGTTTCAGCAGGCCGCGGCCCAGTGCCGTACCCGACGTGCGGGCGTCGGCCCGGTCGTTCGCGTAGGCGATATAGGGCATCAGCGAGCCGTCGGACGGCCAGGAAAAGACGAAGAAGGTGTAGGGCGTCTCGGCGGTTTCGTAGATGCGCTTCAGCCGGGCCGTGTCGATCAGCGCTTCGTGGAACGTGTAGTTGAAGCCGTGAATGAAGAGCACCGTGTCGATCCCGGCGCGCATCTTTTTCCGGATCTCTTCGAAAATCGCAGTGCTGCCGAGCAGTTGCGACCCACGGCCCGGGCGTAACCGCTCCGGCGCCACCTCGATCTCCGTGATGCTGTCAAGCTCGTCGGAAACCTGGGCCTTCCCGAAGCGCAGGAACGATCCGCGATTATTGAGTTGGTCGCCGAAATCTCTCGGCGCCCGGGCCGGTATGGGGTTCCTGTTGGTTCCAAAAAAAACTTCAACCATAGTTGGCTAAACCTGCCCCGTTTCAAGGGTTCAATATTCCGGCATTACTTGCGCTTCTCTTGAACTGCGCATTTCAGATTACCCAATTGCAACAACAGATTATTGCATTCGAAATGCGCCATTCATTTGACTGGCATCGTACTCATTAATTCTAAAGCACAGCAAGGTCGTTCCGCATTATATGTTTTTGCTGTTTCGTTGCATATATCTGCCTTTTTGAATTTCGATTCGCAAATTGATCGATGCATTTCGTCAAATTGGTCAAATCCCGCGACTTAAGCGGGTAAATTTGTCCATTCTTGCTGTTTTTGCATGCATTTGCTGTATTGTTGGCCGATATTTGTAAAGCCGTTGACTGCCGCTTGCAGGCGGAGTGAATGTTAATCTGACCCAAAGCGTCGTCGGGAGGGCGTGCGAGGGGGTAGGACAGCGTGGACCGTGTGGCAGGACACGGGCAGGCGAAATACACGACC
>CAYOEQ010000091.1:5949-8554 GCA_964402775.1 uncultured Enterobacteriaceae bacterium | reverse complement strand
TCGTCGATGAAATCCCGCACACGGCGACGGGCAAGATACAGAAGACCGAGCTGCGGAAACGCTTCGCGGGGTCAGAGTAAGAAATTCTGAAAGAATTTTTACTCTGACCCCTGTCTTACTCTGCTTACAGCGCCAGCAGACCGGCGTTTCCCCCTATCGCGGCAGTGTTGACGGTACAGGTCTGCTCCGTGGCAAATCGCAGCAGGTAGTGAGGCCCCCCGGCCTTGGGCCCGGTCCCGGACAGGCCGCAGCCGCCGAAGGGTTGCACACCTACCACCGCACCGACCATATTCCGGTTGACGTATACGTTGCCGGTGCGTACCCGCTCCCTGATATATTCCGCCCGCTGCTCAATCCGGCTCTGGATTCCCAGCGTCAGACCGTAACCCAGCCCGTTTATCTGATCCAGCAATGACAGCAGTTTTCCCGCGTCATAGCGCAGTACGTGCAATACCGGGCCGAAAACCTCTTCCTTCAGTTCGGACAGGCATTCCAGTTCGATAATCGCCGGGGGCACGAAATATCCTTTTGCTCCTGAACCAGGGCCGGGCCCGCGGTAAATCAACCTGCCGTCTTTCTGTGCCCTGCCGATGTAGCTTTCCAGCCGGGACTGCGCCGCCGCATCTATAACAGGTCCCATGTCCGTGTCCAGGCGCGCCGGGTCCCCGGTGACCCATTCATCCATGTGGTTCATCAGCAGATCCAGCACCCGCGGCGCGATCTCTTTTTGCAGGCACAGCGCGCGCAGGGCCGAACAACGCTGGCCGGCGCTGTTGAATGCGGACTGTACGACGTCCTGTACCACCTGTTCCGGCAGCGCCGAACTGTCGACCAGCATGGCGTTGATGCCCCCGGTCTCGGCAATCAGGCATGGCAGCGGTCCGTTGCTCATGGCAAGCTTATGGTTGATCCGGCGCGCGGTCTCCGTGGAACCGGTAAACGCCACGCCCGCGACCCTGGGGTCATGCAGCAGCGCATTGCCGAGTTCAGGACCGGCGCCGGGCAGGAATGCCAGTACCTCTTTGGGGATTCCCGCCGAGTAAAGCAACTCCGCGAGCCGGAAAGCAACCAGGGTGGACTGTTCCGCGGGTTTGGCGATGACCGTGTTCCCCGCCGCCAGCGCCGCCGCGACCTGGCCGGTAAAAATTGCCACAGGAAAGTTCCACGGGCTGATACATACAAACACGCCGCGCCCGCACAACAGCAGGCTGTTGCTTTCACCGACCGGCCCCGGCAGTGCCATCCCGTTTGCCATGAGCCGGCGGCAACAGGCGGCATAGTAGCGCAGGAAATCAACGGCTTCGCGCACGTCGTCATGGGCATCGCGCAAGCACTTGCCTGCCTCGAGCACGCACAGCGCCGCCAACTCCGGCAGGCGTTCCTCTACAAGGTCCGCAGCCTTTTCAAGGATGCCTGCCCGCCGAGCCGCCGCGCTGCTGCGCCATGACGGGAACGCATCTGCGCAAACGGCCAGGGCCCGGGAAGCGATACCCGGTGTGGCGTCCCATACCCGGCCGATTCGTTCCCTGATATCGGCCGGGTTGTAGATGGTCCTGGATTTGCCGCGCAGGGATTGACCGTTGACTACGGGGGCGGCAACCCATTCACCCTTGCGGGCGCCGATCAGGTGGTCCAGTAGCGTCGCCTGATCGGCGCTATCGGCAAAATTGAAACCGCGGGAATTCTTCCGCTCGGGCCGGAACAGGTCCGGCGGGACCGGTATGCGGGGATGGCGGGCAGTCCCGTTGTCCTGTTCGACTGCGTCCACCGGGTCCGAGACCAGTTCGGAAAGGGGAATTTCCCAGTCGGCGATACGGTTGATAAAGGACACGTTGGCGCCGTTTTCCAGCAACCGGCGCACCAGGTAGGGTAACAGGTCTTCGTGCGCGCCCACGGGCGCATACACGCGGCAGGGAACGTTGAGCCCCTGCGGGTCTGTCACATCGCCATACAGATCCTCGCCCATGCCGTACAGCCGCTGGAATTCGAACTCCCGGTCCCCGGCATGATGATGAATATAACTGACGGTATGGGCATTATGAGTGGCGAACTGCGGATATATGCGGGAGCAATGGGCCAGCAGGTAACGGGCGCAGGCCAGGTAGGATAAATCGGTATTGCGTTTCAGGGTGAATACCGGAAAGTCTGCCAGTCCCTGTTCCTGGGCACGCTTGATCTCCATGTCCCAGTAGGCGCCCTTGACCAGGCGTACCGGGATAATGCGGTCCTGTTCATCGGCCAGCCGGTTCAGGCATTCCAGCAGGGGCAGGGCGCGTTTCTGGTACGCCTGTACTGCAACGCCCAGGCCCGTCCAGGCGCGCAGCCCGTTATGGCGAAACAGGCGCTCGAATACCCGTATGCCCATCTCCAGCCGTTCTGCCTCCTCCGCATCCACGGTCAACGCAATACCCGCGGCGTGGGCGGCAGTGCACAGACGCAGCATGCGTACGGTCAGTTCACGGATTGCGCGATCTGCCTGGCCCGGTTCAAAACGGGGGCAAAGAGAGGACAATTTGACTGAAATGCCCGGTTTTTCCGGACTGCGCGTAGCGGATGCAATCCTGCCAAGTGTCTCTATGGCATGCGCGTAAGCCTGTTCATAACG
>CAYOEQ010000091.1:4130-5849 GCA_964402775.1 uncultured Enterobacteriaceae bacterium | reverse complement strand
CGGATGCAATCCTGCCAAGTGTCTCTATGGCATGCGCGTAAGCCTGTTCATAACGGTCTGCGGCGCTCTTGGTCAGGGCCGCTTCGCCCAGCATGTCGTAGGAAAAACAGTAATGGCGCAGCGCAGCCGTCCGGCTGCGCCGTATCGCTTCCTGAATATTTCGACCCAGCACGAACTCGTCCGCCATGATTTTCATGGCGGCCTTCAGCGCTGCGCGCAACACCGGTTGTTCCATCCTGCCCAGCAACTTACGCAGCAGGTCCGGCAGCACAGGCGTATTCTCCTGCCCATGGTAGAGCAGCTTGCCGGTCAGCATCAGGCCCCAGGTGGACGCGTTGACAAACAGCGAACTGTCCTTGCCCAGGTGCTGCTCCCAGTCCGCCGAACCCAGCCTGTCCGCGATCAGGGCGTCCATCGTGCCGGCATCCGGTATCCGCAGCAGCGCCTCGGCCAGGCACATCAGCACCACGCCTTCGTGGGAGGACAGGTCGTAATGGTTGAGAAATGCGTGCAATCCGGATGAATTTCGTTGCCGCGCGCGCACGCTTTCCGCCAGGGACCTTGCCGTGTCCTCGATCTTCCGTTTCAGCGCCGGCTGCGGGCGCGCCAACGGCAGCAGACGCCGCACGATGCTTGCCTCGTCGGCAAGGTAATCCCTGTTTATCCTGGAAATCATAATGTTTCAGATATTAGCAGTTAAGCTCTGAATTAAGTTTTTATTTTTCAAAACTAATAAAATATAATTCTTAAAATATTGTATTTAATAAAATAAAATATTATCGAGAGCATGAGAGACCGACTTGACCGCATCGACCTGAAAATCCTGCGCGAATTACAGGACAACGGCAGGATTTCCAACATTGACCTGTCCAGGCGGGTCAACCTCAGTCCCGCGCCTTGCCTGGCGCGGGTACGGCGGCTGGAGCAGACCGGATATATCACCCGTTACAGGGCGGAACTCAACCCGGAACTCCTCGGCCTGTCACTGCTGGCCTTTGTCGAGATCACCCTGGACCGGACCACGCCGGACGTATTCGAGAAATTCAAACAGGCGGTACAGGATGTGCCTGAGATTGAGGAATGCCACATGGTGGCCGGCGGCTTCGATTACCTGGTCAAGGTGCGCAGTTCCGACATGGATGCATACCGGAAAATCCTGGGTGAGAAAATAGCGGTGATTCCCGGCGTATTACAGACCCATACCTACGTCGTCATGGAGCAGGTGAAACGCTCCGGGGAGTTGAATATCAATTGAAATCCAAAGAGGTGTGTGTATGTCCAACCATTTATCCGTATTGGTTCACTGTTATTTTCTGGCAGCGCTGGCATATAACGTGGCCAGCCAGGTACTGCACGACATGGCAGGGAGGAAACTGGCGCCCACAGATCCGGTGTTCGGCATCCTGTTTATCTCTCTGGTGTATCTCGTGTACCTGTTGAAACCTTATCTTCCCCTGTACCCGTTTACATTGCTGATTCTCGTGCTCCTGGCGATGATCTTGCGCTTCGGTGTCATACAACACCTGCTGAATTACTCTCCACACACCTACCACTCCCGCCTCAGTTGGTCACTGGCCATCCTGATAAACGTTTTCGGCTGTATCGTCCTGCCGCTTGCCTCATTTTATTCCGGAGGGTGACCCCTCAGGATATGATTGCGCATTATGAAGCCACCCGATAGGGTAGTATTCCGGCAATTCAGGACATACTATAGTGATG
>CAYOEQ010000091.1:0-4030 GCA_964402775.1 uncultured Enterobacteriaceae bacterium | reverse complement strand
GCTTCCGGCTTTCAGGTCTGGCATGGGAAAGAACAGTGAAAACCTATTCGGTGACAGGGACTGGCTTATATTCGGCAAGTTCGAATCCCAGCACAGTCTGATTTCCCAGGTTGCCCGTCCGGCACTGCTGGAAAAACTGAACGGGTCTTCAGAGGGCGTTTTGACCCTCATTGTTACCCCGGCGGGTTACGGAAAATCCACTCTCCTCTCCCAGTGGTTTAAAACCCTTACCGGTTCCGACCGTATCGCCGCCTGGCTGACGTTGGATGAAAGCGACCGCGTGGCGCACCAGTTCTGTTCCCATATCGTGCTCTCACTGTGTTATTCGGGAGCAGAGATGGGGCCGTTGGAAAAACTTGCCGAACAGGAATTTGTCGACGTGCCCATAGATGCAGTGATCCGAACCCTGTCGGCGACCCTGGCCAGGCAAAGTAAACCTGTCATCATCATCATGGAAGACTATCATCGGGTGGGCGATGGTCATATTGACGATGTCATGGAAAAAATCCTTGACCTGACTACCGGATCGACCCACTTTGTGGTCAGTTCCCGGGAAAAACCCGGGTTCAATTTCTCCGGCCTCAAGGTCAACGGTCTGGTACAGGAGTTCGACAGCAACGACCTGCGTTTCAGTATTGAGGACACGCGCCGGTTGTTCCCGGACGATTGCAAAAAGTCCGAACTGAGTATCCTGGCAAGGAAAACCGAGGGATGGGCCGTCGCCCTGCAACTGGCGCGCTCCATCCTGGATGAAGAAACATCCCTGGCCAACGTCATTCAGAACCTCTCCGGCGTGACCGATGACCTGGCGGAGTACCTCAACCAGCAAATCTACAGCGGGCTTTCCGATGAGATAAAGCAGGTACTGCGGCAGACTTCGATCCTGGATCGCTTCAACGTCAGCCTGGCTAACGCCGTATGCAAGCGAATCGACTGCCTGGATGTGCTCGACCGTCTTAAACGGCGGCATTCGTTAATCGTTTCGACACAACGGGGAACGAGTTGGTATCGCTATCATCACCTGTTATCGGAATTTCTCGATAATGAACTTGAACGGGTCGAACCGGAGCTTATCCCGACCCTGCATCTACGAGCTGCCGACTGGTATGAAAAGAATAATTTTCCGGCTCTTGCCGTCAGGCATGCCTGCCTGGCCGGAAACCTCGTGCAGGCGGCTCGCATCGTGGAAGAGGCCGGCGGCTGGGAGCTTATCCTGTACGGCGGCATTCCGTCATTCAGGCGGCTTATCGATTCATTCTCCATTACGGATTTCTCAAAGTATCCCCGTATCGAGGTTGCCCGGATTTATTACCTGATAAAGAATGGCGAGATCCTTCAGGCCCGCCTGTTTATAGATCGCCTGCGGGAGACCAGCCAATGTCTGCCGGCAGATAACGCTGGGGCGGACAGTGCTTTAACCCGTGACATTGTTTTAATCGGCGCGTTGCTTGACGTTTATGAAGATAAAGTAACCTGCCGGGACGAGTTGGAGGGGATTGTCGGCATCTCGGTGAAACTGGCGCAATCCGATGCAACCGGCCACTCGATTGTTACAGCCTGCTCCGCGGTCTCCGCGCTGAACATCGGCAGCTTCAGGGAAGCCCTTGATTACGCTACACATTGCTGCCGGTACATGCGGGAGATAAGCTGCATGCAGGGGTTGAGCTATGCTTTGATCCACCAGGGACGCGCTTCTCTTTACCTGGGTCAGTTCAGGGAAGCGGGCGCCATATTCAGTGAAGCGCTCGAGATGATCGAAGAGAATTTTGGTTCGGAGAGTAATCTCAAGGCGGTTGCAGAAATTCTTACTGCATCGGCGGACTATGTCACCGACCGGGAAACATACGACCAGGAGCGTCTCACCGAAGCGCTGATCCAGATGGAACATTACGACGGCTGGTTCGATATTTATGCAGCAGGCTACGGGACCGTCGCATCAATTGCCTACAGGCGGGCAGGTCTGACCGCGGCCTGCGATATCTTACAGCGCGGGCGGCGTATGGCGGAAAGACGTTATCTTCCGAGGCTGGGCGAGTTTATTGATGCCTGCGAATACCTGTACCTGGCGCGTTCGGGTAAGTGGCAAGAGGCGAGAACACTTGCAAAACTGAAGAAAATCAGCTTTCGGCCGGGTTCGACAAGCTCTGTGAACTGGTGGAGCGACCACCTGGTGGGCATGGCTGAAGGTCTTATTGCGCTTGGCGCGCGCAGGAACAAGAGTGCGTTGGATATAGCCGGATCACTGATCGACATGGCCCGCAGTTGCAACAACCTGTGGTTCGAGATGGAAGCTTCCCTGCTCAGGTCCCTTGCATTGCTGGCGGGCAGGCAGGACGAGCGCGCGTATGCAAGCATGACGGATACGCTGGACATCGCGGCCAAGGAAGGCACCTACCGTGTCCTGCTGGATTTCGGCAAACCGCTTGAGGAACTTCTGTCACGCTTCTATCGCCTGCAACGCCGCAACCTGCAACTCAGCAGCTTTACCGGCAGTTTTGTAAAGGACAGTCTTTCACGGTTTTACAAGACGCCGTACCAACTTAAGGAGAAACCGTCCGAATCGCTCCTGCTCAGCCCGCGCGAACTCGAGATTCTCCAGGAACTGGCACTGGGTTTTTCCAACAAGGACATCGCCCGCATGCTTGACATGACGGAAAATACGGTGAAGTTCCACATGAAAAATATCTTCAAAAAGCTCGACGTGGACAACCGCATTCGCGCGGTTTCCGCCGGCCAGGAGATGGGCCTGATCTCCTGAGTCCCGGAGGCGGGATTAAACCCGTCCCCTGTCACTTAAAACAGTCAAGCCATAATAAATGACTGTTGCCGTCAGGATTGAATCCACGCTCGCTATACCGGAAATGAAAAACCGTTCAGTCTCCGCCAGGTAGCCTGCCAGCACCGCAATACCCCAGGCGATAAACGCATTTACGTTGACCCCGGGTCTTGCCGCAGTCATATCCGGTCCATTCTCGTGGCGCCGGATAAGAACAACATCCAGAACATAGATACTGGCAATCGGGGGCACGGTCACTCCCAGTAACACAAGGAAAGGAATCAGGTAGTCATCGGAATACATGAACGCGAGGACGGTTCCCGCCACACCTATGGCCAGGACAAGCTGCGACAGGCTCGCGCGCGTAAAAATGGTCGACAATGACAGGCCCGATGAATACAGGCACAGCACATTGCTGCACCATGAGCTGAGCAGCAACAGGAAAAAAGCGGGCACGCCGATCCCCAGCATGACCATGATCCTGATCAGGTTCGATACCCCCGTGGCGACACTGGGTATGGCCGCCAGGAAAAAAACCAGCGCCTGCACCACCCACAGGGCGATGAAGACCGCCCACATAGCGTGGCGCACATTCCTTGCAAAGCGGCTGTAGTCAGGCTGGATAACCACGCCGACGATATACCCGCCGACGACGGATGAGATCGCGGTGGAATAGCTCAACGGCTGTGCGCCGGGACTGCCCCGGCTCCATGACGGGATATCATCCCAGGATAGCCAGGCGGCATAAAACAGGAAGACCAGCATAACCGGCACCAGGCACAATGCGAGCTTATCGATGCCCTTGAATCCGGACAGGGTGACGCCAATCATCAGGCAGGAGCCTGTGACGATGTACGCCCACACGGGGATGCCCGGGCCGTACACGCTCTGTACGACCAGGTCGGCCGCGGATGCGAACACATTGATGATGACCCCGTACCAGCCGACCAGGGTCAGCGCAATGATGAAGTTTACGAACTTGCCGCCTGTCCTGCCGAACGCGAACCCGGTCAGCATGTAGGTGGAATACCTTGTCCTGGTACCGGCGTAACTGGTCAGGGCGCCCAGGCTTCCCAGGATGAAACAGCCGGCCAGGAATGCCATGGCGGCCTTTTCCAGTCCCAGGCTGCCGCCGACCTTGGCAGCCTGTAAAAATCCGGGGATACCGATAACTCCGCCGACAATAATCATGCCTATATGAATACCGCTGTAGGTCTTGTCGCTGGGTACCTGTTCCCGGGAAAAATCATCCAT
>CAYOEQ010000090.1:7130-8659 GCA_964402775.1 uncultured Enterobacteriaceae bacterium | reverse complement strand
ATCACGACCAATGCCACCCTGACCGGCGACGGGGCGAATACCGGGTTCATCACCACCAGGGGGTTCCGCGACGTACTTAACATGCGCCGTGGATTGAAGGAACGGCAATTTGAAAAATACGCGCCGCCGCCGGCCTTGATCCCGCGCCGGCATATCCGGGTGGTGGAAGAACGCATCAACGTGACGGGTGAGGTCCTGACTCCCATGGAGGAAGCAGACGTGATAGCGGCTGCGCGTTATTTCCGGGAAGAAAACATCGAGGCCGTTGCCGTTTCATTCCTCTGGTCCTTCCGTAATCCCGTCCATGAACTGCGCGTAAGGGAGATACTGGAACAGGAACTGCCCGGTATCTACGTGTCGTTGTCGACGGAGATCCTGCCCCAGATCCGCCTGTACGAACGCAACAGCACCACCGCGTTGAATGCCTACGTGGGCCCGGTGCTGACCCGTTATATTTCCAGGTTGCTCAGTGAACTGGAAACCAGGAACTTCACCGGCAACCTGCTGATCATGCAATCCAACGGCGGGGTCATGTCGCCACAGGTGGCGCAGCGCTATGCCTCCAACACCTTGTTGTCGGGGCCTGCCGGCGCGCCCATGGCAGGCGTGTTTTACGGCAATACCCATGGTTTCAGCAATGTCATCACCGTGGACATGGGCGGCACGTCATTTGACGTTGCGCTGGTGAAAGACGCCGAGCCGGCCGTGACCACGGAGGGAATGATCGGGGAGCACCGCATCGCTTCGCCCATCCTGGACATACATACCATCGGCGCCGGCGGTGGGTCCATTGCCTGGATAGACCAGGGCGGACTGCTTGCGGTCGGGCCGAAAAGCGCCGGCGCGGTGCCGGGGCCGGCCTGTTACGGCCGCGGCGGCGCCCTGCCCACCGTCACCGATGCGCAGTACGTACTGGGGTACCTGGACCCTGCCTGGTTCGAGAAAGGTGAACTGCAATTCGACGCCGGGGCCGCGCGCACGGCCATTGACGAGCATATCGCGCAACCCCTGGCCATGGACCCGGTTGCGGCCGCGGACGGCATTTACCAACTCGTCAACAACAACATGGCGGCGGCGCTGGGCGTCGTGTCCGTGCAACGGGGTTATGACCCCAGGGAGTTCGTCCTGGTGGTCGCCGGCGGCGCCGGCCCCATCCACGCGGCGGCCATTGCCAGGGAACTGGAAATCCCGCTGATACTCATCCCCAGGGAATCGTCGGTGTTCTGCGCGGCAGGCATGCTGATTTCCGACCTGAAACACGATTACGTCAGGACTTACGCCACCGATATCGACCGTGTCGATACCGATGAGGTGAACGCTTTGTTCAGGGACATGGCGGCAACAGCCGGTTCCACCCTGAAATCGGAAGCTGTTCCTGCCGAACGGATTGAAATCAGGTATTCGGCAGACCTGCGCTACATCGGCCAGTTCAACGAGGTTGAAGTGGCGCTGCCGCAAGGCGGGGAACTGGCGGACGAGTCCGTCAGGGACCTTTGCGCCGCGTTCCATTTGAAACACGACAGCCTGTA
>CAYOEQ010000090.1:5680-7030 GCA_964402775.1 uncultured Enterobacteriaceae bacterium | reverse complement strand
TGTTATGTGATGAATATAATAATTATCTTATGTATCCTGTAACGAAAGACGTAAACGAACTGGTCAGTTTGTTAAGCTAACGGGTGAGCCTATGGATACCGAAGTCAAAATCAGCAGTATCGACCCGATCAGGGTTTCCGTTATCGGCAGCCGTCTCGATGCGATCAGCAAGGAGATCGGACAGACCATGTTGCGCACTTCACGCTCGCCGATTTTTTCCGAAGCGCGCGATTTCGTCACCGCCATCTTTGACAAGGACCTGCGGCTGGTTGCCCAGACCGCATACATCCCCGTCCTGATGGGCGCCCTGCCGTATGCGATAAAAAGTATCGCCGAGACGTTTGCCGGTGACGTCAACGAGGGCGATATCTTCATCCTCAACGACCCGTACCGCGGCAACAACCATCCCCCCGACATCAATATCGCCAAGCCGGTTTTCTACAAGGGCAGTCTCGAATTCTGGACCATCTGCAAGGGCCATCATGCAGACGTCGGGGGTGGGGGCGTTGCCGGTTACAACCCGGCTGCGAAAAGCGTCTGGGAAGAGTGCATCCGCATCCCCCCGGCCAAGTTATACGACGCCGGCAAGCCGAACAAGGCATTATGGGACACCATCCTGCTGAACGTACACCTGCCGTTCCTGGTGGAAGGCGATCTGCATTGCGAGGTGGGCGCCGTCACCAAGGGCGAGCGCAGCCTGCTGTCGTTGTTGAACAAGTACGGTCCCGACCAGGTTAACCTCGCCATCGACCAGATCTTCGACGCCTCGGAGAAACAGATGCGTGCGGCCATCGCTACCGTGCCGGATGGCGAGTACACTGCCGAACGTTTTGTCGACCACGACGGCATCAACAAGGACAGGATGATAGCGGTAAGGTTGACGATCAGGGTCGAAAACGAGGATATCACGTTTGATTTCAGCGGCAGCGACCCGCAGGCTGCCGGCTACGTGAACAGCCCGGTGCCGAATACCCTGTCCTCGGCCTACCTTGCCCTGTTCATGTCCGTCGGCTCTGAAATCCGCTTCAATGAGGGTGCATTACGGGCGCTGCACGCGGTTGCCCCCGCAGGTACAATCGTGAACCCGTCCGAACCGGCGCCGGTGACGGGGTGTACCATCAACACCGCGCAGACCATTATCGAAGCAGCCTGGCTGGCCTTGTCCCAGGCGGTGCCTGACCGGGTCGACGCCGGTTGGGCGCGCTGGTGCGCCCCCGCAACAATGGGCCTGAACCCGCGTACCGGCAGGTTGTTCGGTGACATCCACTTCATGTGCAAGGGCGGCGGCGGGGCGTCAAAAGGGCTGGACGGCTGGGACCACATCGGCACCGTCGTCTGCGCCGGCGGGGT
>CAYOEQ010000090.1:3978-5580 GCA_964402775.1 uncultured Enterobacteriaceae bacterium | reverse complement strand
ACGCTGGAAGACATGCGTACGATGTATGACGGGTTCGGCCCCGACTCGGTGTCCTACGCGTTGTCCATTCGTCCGCCGGTATCGTCGGTCTCGCTGGCCATGCTGGCCTGTGTCGCGGAGGAGAAAGGCATCCCACTGGAAAAGGTGATCGGCACACAACAGAACGACCCGTTCTACCAGATGAGCGGCGGTCCGTTGCAGACCACCACCCGGTTTTTCCCCATCGAGGGCACCCTGCGCCTGTGTATCGACAATATCGAGTTCATGACGAACTACATGCCGCGCCTGAACTGGATGGTGACCAATGGCTATAACCTGCGGGAAACCGGCGTCAACGCGATCGAGGACGGCGCGTTCACCCTCGGCCATGCCTTTGATATCTTCCGCATGGCCAGGGAACGGGGGCTCGATATTAACCGCTTCCCGAAGCGGGCCTCGTTCTTTTTGTCCTGTTCCATCGATTTTTTTGAGGAGATTGCCAAGTTCCGCGCCATGCGCCGCCTGTATGCGAGGACCATGAAGGAGGATTTCGGCGCAACGGACCTGTCCTGCCAGCGCATGCGGTTTTCCGTGCAGTCGGCCGGCAATACCCTGACCACGCAACAACCGGAAGTGAATATCGTACGCGCCGGGATAGAAGCCATGGCCGCGGTCCTTGGGGGCGCCCAGTCAATCCATTTATGTTCCTACGATGAGGGGCACGGCCTGCCCACCGAGGAATCGTCGCGTATCGCGCTGCGCACCCAGCAGGTGATTGCCTACGAATCCGGCGTTACCAAAACGGTGGACCCGCTGGGCGGGTCCTATTACGTGGAACACCTGACCGATAAAATCGAAAATGAGATTAACGCCAAGCTGCTTGAAATCGATGAGCATGGCGGCATGGCCAGGGCAGTACAGGACGGCTGGCTGGAGGAGCAGATCAACGCCGCCCGCTACCGCAACCAGCGCGACCTGGATTCGGGGCGGAAACCACTGGTCGGGGTAAACCGCTACACCATTTCACAGGAGGAAGAGAGACAGATCGAGGTGCACAGGATCAAGGCGGATGAATGGGGCGAAAGACGCAGTGAGTACCTGTCGGCATTCCGCAAAAACAGGGACGCACAGAAATGGAGTGATGCAATGGCCCATATCGAAACCGCCTGGAGAGCAGGAGAGAATATGGTGCCGGTCATCATGAACGCGCTGCGCAACAATGCCACCATGGGCGAGATACACGAGGCGATGCGTAATGCCCAGAACTGGTCGTTCAGGTAGCGGGCGAATTCCGTGGAACAGGGGACAGATTTAAAATCTGTCCCCGGAGCCGTATTCAGAGAGATAAGTGACTGACAGGAATAGAATTTTACTGGCGAAGATGGGGCTGGACTGCCATGACACCGGCATCATCACCGTTGCCCAGCAACTACGGGAAGGCGGCTTTGAAGTCATTTACCTGGGGTTGCACAACAGTGCCGATCAGGTTGCCAAGGCGGCGCTGGAGGAGGACGCGGACCTGATCGGCGTCAGCTTCCTGTCCGGCCAGCACATAACACAGGTGCGCAAACTGTTTGACAGCCTGCGGGCCAGGCAATTGGAGATACCGGTGGTGTGCGGCGG
>CAYOEQ010000090.1:0-3878 GCA_964402775.1 uncultured Enterobacteriaceae bacterium | reverse complement strand
GCAAATGACACCTTCGCCATATTTTACACCAGCGGCACTACCGGCCTGCCCAAGGGCGCCCTGGTCTCCCACCGGAACCTGGAAATGAACGGCTATAACCAGGCCATCGCCGACCGGTCCGCGTCCGGCGACATCAACCTGCTGGCGACGCCGATCTATCACATGGGCGCGGTGTTCATGGCGGTGACCTACATGATGCTCGGCTGCACCCAGCATATCCTCAGGAAGTTCGACCCCGGCGCCTGGTTGGCATTGCTGGAACAAAGCCGCGCCAGCGTGGCATTGCTGGTGCCGACGATGATCAATGCGGTGGTGAATGCTCCCGGTTTGCGGGACCACGATTTATCCTCGCTGCGCCTGGTGTTTTACGGCGGCGGCCCCATGCCGGTATCCGTGCTGGAGCGGGCCATCGAGCGGCTGGGATGCGGTTTCACCCAGGGCTACGGGCTGACCGAGACCCTGGAGGCGACGTTCCTGGTCAGCGAGGACCATGTGATCAACGGGTCCGAGACGCAGACCCGGCGCCTGGCCTCCGCCGGGCGTGAAGCCGTGGGCGCGGAGGTCAGGATCGTCGACGATGCCAGCGCCGACCTGGGCGCCGGGGAGACCGGCGAAATCCTCATTAAAAGCGAATCGGTCATTGCCGGTTACTGGAACAACCCGGAGGAAACCGCTCACGCAATCAGGGACGGATGGTTCCATACCGGCGACCTGGGATACCTGGACGAAGACCGCTACCTGTTCGTCGTGGACAGGAAAAAAGACATGGTGATCAGCGGCGGCATGAACGTCTATTCCAAGGAAATCGAGAGCGTGCTGTACCGGCACCCCGCGGTGCTGGAAGCGGCCGTGATCGGCCTGCCGGACGAGAAATGGGGCGAAATTGTCACGGCAGTTATTGCATTGAAGCCCGGACAGGAAGCGAACGAACAGGAACTGGTTGACCTTTGCAGGACGTCACTGGCCGGTTACAAGAAGCCCAGGAAAGTCTTTTTCCTGGACGAATTGCCGAAAAACCCGAGCGGGAAAATCCTGAAACGGGTATTGCGGGAAAACCTGGCCGGCGAGCCGACATGAACATAGACGACCAGTTTGTCGCCAGGCTGTTCGACCGGGACAGACCGGGTATTGCCCGGGCCATTTCGGTGGTGGAAGCCGGGGGCGATGCGGCGCGCCGGTTGCTGGACAACATTTACCCGCGAACAGGCCATGCCTACCGGGTGGGCCTGACCGGCCCGCCGGGAGCCGGCAAATCCACCCTGGCCGGGGAGATCACCCGGACCCTGCGCCAATCCGGTCACAGCATTGCGATCGTGGCGGTTGACCCGACCAGCCCTTTCACCTCCGGCGCGCTGCTCGGGGACCGGGTGCGCATGGCAGACCTGGACAACGACGACGGCGTGTTCATCCGCAGCATGGCCACCCGCGGGACGGGAGGCGGCCTGAGCGCAAACACCGCCGACGTGGCCGACATATTTGACGCGGCCGGCTTCGATTACATATTCATAGAGAGCACGGGCGTGGGCCAGACTGAACTGGACGTGCGCCACCTGGTCGACACCACCGTGGTGGTGCTGGTGCCCGAGGCGGGCGACCAGGTCCAGGCCGCCAAGGCGGGCCTGATGGAAATTGCCGATATCTTCGTGATGAACAAATGCGACCGGCCCGGCAGCAGCACGGCCATGCAGTCAATACAGTCGGCGCTGAGCTTCAGGAACCATGGCAGCAAACATTGGCAGGCCAGGATCATTGAGACCGTTGCCAGCGAGTCCCGGGGCACGGCCGAACTGGTTGATGAGATCATGCGTCATAAAACCTGCCTGCAAACAACGAATAAGCATGGGGAACTCCTGCAAAAGCGGGTTGAGCGGAGATTGCGAAGCAGTGTCCGGAACGCGGTCGACAGGCGGGTGTGGTCGGCTGAAAATGAACAATGCCTGGCGGATGCGCTGCCGCAAATCCTGGCCGGGAAGCTGGCGCCGGCTGACGTAGTGGCGGAAATATGCTCCAACATCACGGCGCCGGGGAACGGTAATGAGTGAGAGCTACACGGCGCCGCTGGCTGACTCCTTATTCATCCTGGAACGCGTCATCCGCTGGGAAAGATTGTTTGATCTGCCTGCCTACCGGCACGCGGACTGCGACCTGGCCGGGGCGGTCCTGACGGAAGGCGCAAAATTCTGCGAACAGGTGGTGGGCCCCATCAACGCCGTCGGCGATGAACAGGGCAGTGTGCTCCTGGAGGGCAGGGTGAAAACGCCCGACGGTTTCAGGGAAGCTTACCGGGAATTCACCGCGGCCGGCTGGCCGGGCCTGGACATGCCGCAGGAATACGGCGGCCAGCAACTGCCGTTGACCGTGCAGGTCGCGTTCGCGGAGATGCTCAACGGCGCCTGCCTGTCGTTCGCCATGCTGCCCCTGATGCTGCGGGCCGGTTCCAGGTTATTGATCGATCACGCCGATGATGGGTTGAAGCAGCGAGTCGTCCCGAAACTGGTCAGTGGTGAGTGGGGCGCGACCATCTGCATCACCGAAGCCCAGGCCGGTTCCGACGTCGGCCGCATCAGGACCCTGGCCAGGCCGCAGGCCGACGGCAGTTACCGGCTGACCGGCGGCAAGATATTCATCACCTACGGGGACCAGGATTTTACCGAACAGATTATCCACCTGGTGCTGGCCAGGACGCCGGACGCCCCGCCCGGGACCCGCGGGATCAGCCTGTTCCTGGTTCCCGGGGTACTGTTCGACTCCGGGCAGTCCAACGGCGTGCGCGTGGAGCGGCTGGAAAAGAAAATGGGTCTGAAGGCTTCGCCCACCTGCGTGCTGAACCTGGAAGGCGCTACGGGCTATCGCATCGGCGAACAGAACAGGGGCCTGAACGCCATGTTCACCATGGTCAACCTGATGCGCCTCGAAGTGTCCGTACAGGGTCCGGCCATCGGCGCCGCGGCGACTGCAAAGGCGTTGAACTACGCCCGGGAACGGCTCCAGGGCGGTCCCCCGGACGCCGCCGCGGTGAGCATCATCGAGCATGCAGACGTGAGACGCATGCTGCTGATCATGCATTGCCGGAATATGGCAATGCGCGCCCTGGTGTTCGAGGCGGCGAGCAATCTTGATATCGCCCATCATGGGGAAGATGAGGATGAACGGCGCCGCGCCCTGCAACTGGCTGAATTCCTGCTGCCGGTATGCAAGGCCTGCGGTTCCGAGGCCGGGTTCGAGGTGGCCAGCCTGGCCGTGCAGGTGCTCGGCGGACACGGGTATATCACCGAATCAGGCGTGGAACAGTATGTACGGGACGTACGGGTTGCCGCCATCTATGAAGGCGCCAACGGCATACAGGCGTTGGACCTGGTGACGCGTAAACTGCTGCGGGACCAGGGCCTGAGGTTCCAGGTATTGGCCGGCGGCATAGCGGAAACGCTGAACACTATCGCGGTCACGGAACCGCTTAAGGAAATATACGCGGCAACGGAAACGGGACTGGCAGTACTGGAACGGACCACGAAGTATGTTTTACAAATGGGAATGGAACAAAGGCAACGCGATATGGAGTTTGTCGCAAAGGATTATTGCCAACTGGTGGGCCTTGTCGCCGGCGCCTGGATGTGGCTGCGCATTGACCAGGCGACCGGCGAATATGATCGGGACAAGCTGTTAAACAATATGAACTGCGCCAGGTTTTACGCCGAATACCTGATGCCGGAAATGCACACTCTTGCGCACCGCATCAATATCAGCTTTACGGAAATGGAGGCCTGAAGGTCAATCCCGGCTGAATACGAATTTGTCCTTCTCTCTCCTCACCGGTGGTTTGATGTTCGGGCGGCCTTTCTGCAGTTTGCCCAAAGCATAGCCCTGCACCTTGGCGGCCC
>CAYOEQ010000089.1:7591-8672 GCA_964402775.1 uncultured Enterobacteriaceae bacterium | reverse complement strand
GTATTCAATAATTTTTTCCATCAGGGGCAGGGGCAGCTTCGGGATCATCGGCCGCATCCCCCAGCCGCGTTCCTCAAGTGTCAGCTTTAACATATCCGGCCGGCGATGGATGTGCCTGTCCAGGGCTGGGATCGCTTCAGGCCAGTCATCAACCGTCGTCGCGCCGGGACCGTCGCCATGGCTGCCCGGGTAGGTCACGATACCGCCCGCGGCAAAGACGCGCGGGCTGGTTATCGCGCTGGAACGTTCCTGGTTTCTCAGGGCGAAGATATAATCGGGCACGTTTCCGCAGTCGTATATGGAAGTCACTCCACTGTAGAGATAGCCATGCAGCGCCCGGATGCCTTTGTGCGTATCGATCTCAATCTCTCGCAGGCCCTGTTCCGTGACTTTTATGCTGCCTGCCAGGTGAATATGGACATCCATCAGGCCGGGGATCAGGTATTTCTGCGCGCCGTCGATAACCTGCGCATTTTCCAGCCCGGATGGATCGAACTTTCCCCTTTTGATTTCAGCGATGCGGTTATCCCGGATCAGGACGCTGACCTGGTTTACCGGTTGCCGGCCGGTGCCGTCGATTAGAACGACGTCTTCGATTAACAGGTTTCCGACGGCTGCATCGACCGTGACGGAGAGGATCAGTAAGAAAACAGCGACGAACCTGTACATCCGGAGCGCTACAGCTTCAGTTCCCCGAAATAAACCTCGATGTTGTCCTGGACGAACACCAGCCGCACCCTGGTGTGTTCCTGGTCCACCCGCTGCCCGTCCACCACCTTGGGTTTGAAACGCCACTTCGGGGTGACGTTCAGGGTGACCTGGTCAAATAACCCTCCGGGCCTGGATTCAACGATACCGGGATTCAACACGCGCCCGTCCGTGGTGACCGTGAATTCCACCAGGGCCCATCCAGTCGGCCTGGTGCCGTCCTCGAAGATCGGGTATCTGGGCTGCATTACAAACAACGGCACGGCCGGTCCATCCTTATCGGGCGTATAGCGGATCACCTTGTCGGCATGGCCGGCAAACTTGTCGTCGCGCAGGGCGACGTACAATTTTGCCAGGCGGGAATGGTTTGCCA
>CAYOEQ010000089.1:5734-7491 GCA_964402775.1 uncultured Enterobacteriaceae bacterium | reverse complement strand
GTCCGCAGAGCGTATGTTGTCTTTGCCGAAATTCTCGTTGTAAATTTCCAGCGCCCGGAGATAGGTCGCCTCGCCCATGTCAACGTTCTCCTGGGCGATATGAATCGCTGCCTGCTGGACCAGGACGTTGGCGATACCCGGCGCCCTGTCGCCGGACTGTTTCGTAATGATGGAGATGATCGTGTCCAGTTCCCCGCGGGCCTCGTCCAGTTCCTGTTTGCTGGCGTAGATCTTGGCGTGGTCCTCGTGAATGGTGAGCAGGTCCGGATTATCCGCGCCGAGTTGCTTGATCATCTCGGCCTTGGCCTCCAGCAGTATGGGTTCGGCTTCCTCCATTTCTCCGGTAATGATCAGGGCGTGGGCCAGGTTGATTTGCAGTACGGGAATCTTTTCATGGTCCGGCCCCAGTTCCGCGACAGCCAGGTCCAGCGCCTTGCGCGCGAGTTCGGCGGCGCGGACAAAATTCCGCTGTGAATAGGCGGCGTTATAGGCGCGATAAGTCTTGGTGAATTCCCTGGATATCTGTGCCTCCTCCTGGGCGGTTGAGGGCAGGCAACAGAGCGCCAGGAATACACAGATCATTGTCAGGACAGAGCGCATTTTTGATCCTTGTCAGTCAATTACAATATAATCCGGTTAAAATCCCTGCCATTATATGGGTTTTTAATCAGCAGTTCCCGCTAACTTGGGTAAGATAGAAGGGGTCAGAGTAAAAATTCTGACGACACTTACTCTGACCCCAAATATCAGGGCGGGCCACAGACCGGGCAATCGGGGTCTTTCGGCAGGACAGCGCTGTGCCATTCCATCGACATTACGTCAATCAGCAGCAGCCGGCCCTGCAAGGTGTCGCCCAGGCCCATGATCAGTTTCATGGCTTCTGTTGCCTGGATACTCCCGGCGATGCCCAGCAAGGGCGCCAGCACCCCGTTGGCGGTACAGGTCGCATCAACCTCTGCGCCCTCCTTGTATAGACAATGATAACAGGGAGAGGTTTCGCTTTGCGGATTGAACACGCTGATCTGCGCCTCGAAGCGGATGGCGGCGGCAGAGACCAGCGGCGTCACCGTCGCCACAGCGGCCCGGTTCACGGCGAAGCGCGTTGTGAAATTGTCGCTGCCGTCGATGATGACGTCCGCCTGCCGCGCATAGTCCAGCAACTCGTCTTCCGTCAGCGCGCGTTCAATCAGGGTCAGGTTGACATCGGGATTGAGCGCGCGCAGGTGGTCCGCGCCGGCCTCCACCTTGGGCCGACCGATATCGTCGGTTTTATAGAGTATCTGGCGCTGCAGGTTGGACAGATCCACGTGATCGAAATCGGTCAGTATGATATGCCCGACACCGCCGGCAGCCAGGTAAATCGAGCAGGCGGAGCCCAGCCCGCCCGCGCCTATCAGGAGGACCGTTGACTGCGCCAGCCGCAGTTGCCCTTCCGCATCTATCTCCGGCAGCATGATCTGCCGGCTGTATCTCAACAGTTGATCATCGTTCATGAGAGTTAACCCGCATTTCTCACCAAGTGATACGCCCTCGCTTGTCTTTTTGCCGCCTGTGGGCACGTGCTTCCTCAACCATAGCTACGGCTATGCTTTCGGTCGCAGGCACCCACAGGCGACAAAAATCCTGTGCGATCATCGCATCACTTGGTGAGAAATGCGAGTTACGCACGGAAGGCGCAGGTGTAGCGCTCGTGGCCGGCATAGTCGTGCCCGGTGGTGATATTGCGGTAATGGAAAACCCTGAATTGTTCCCTGACA
>CAYOEQ010000089.1:3794-5634 GCA_964402775.1 uncultured Enterobacteriaceae bacterium | reverse complement strand
GTCGTGCCCGGTGGTGATATTGCGGTAATGGAAAACCCTGAATTGTTCCCTGACAAAACCACCCTGGTCGTGGGCATGTTCGATGATTATGAACCCACCCGGATTGATGTGTCCGGGCCCGTTGGAAATGACGGTTCGGATACAGGCTGTACCGTTATGGCCGCCGTCGAGCGCCAGGCGCGGCTCATGCCGGATCTCTTCGGGCGGTAGCCCGGTGTCCGGATACCGGACATAGGGAGGATTGCAGATAATCGCATCGAAGCGCCTGTTGTGCAGGTTCCCGAACCAGTCCGATTGCTCGAATGATATGTTCGCGACATGGTTTGTTGCTGCATTCTCCCGGGCAACGGCCAGCGCGTCGACGCTCAGGTCCGCGGCCGTGACGGCACAAGCAGGGCGCTCGGAGGCTATTGCGAGGGCAATGGCGCCACTGCCGGTGCCAAGGTCCAGGACGCTGGACCTGTATTGGGCGGGAATTCGCTCCAGGGCAGCCTCCACGACCACTTCCGTTTCCGGTCTGGGGATCAGGGTATGACGGTTCACCCGGAATGTTATGGAACGGAATTCCTTCTCTCCGGTCAGGTAAGCGACCGGGAATCCGTTGCGCCGGCTGTCCAGCAGGCGCAGGAAATCCGCGCTTGCTCCTTGCGGGGCAGCCATTTCCGGGTGGGCATACAACCGGGACCTGTCCGTTCCGAGCGCGGCCGCGAGCAGTACCTCGGCATCAAGACGCGGCGTGTCCGAAGCGCCGAGGCGGGCGCCGGCAAACTGTAATAATTCCCTGACGGTCTGCATCTGTGATCCGTGTCAATCAGTCTCCCAGGGCGGCGAGCTGGTCCGCCTGGTGCTCGTTTATCAAGGGGTCGATGATCATGTCCAGTGCGCCCTGCATGATCTCTTCCAGCCGGTACAGGGTCAGGCCGATCCGGTGGTCGGTGACCCTGCCCTGCGGGAAATTATACGTCCTGATGCGTTCCGACCGGTCCCCGGAACCGATCAGGTTGCGCCTGTTTTCGGCAATTTCCGAAGCCTGTTTCGCTTTTTCTGCGGCAAGCAGTTTCGCCTGCAGCAGGGACATGGCCCGGGCGCGGTTCTTATGCTGGGAGCGTTCGTCCTGGCATTCCACCACGATGCCGCTGGGCAGGTGGGTAATGCGAATGGCTGAATCCGTCTTGTTGACGTGCTGGCCGCCGGCGCCGGACGCGCGGAAGGTATCGGTCCTGAGATCGTTCGGATTGATTTCGATTT
Organism: uncultured Enterobacteriaceae bacterium; assembly: GCA_964402775.1. Classification (GTDB taxonomy): domain Bacteria; phylum Pseudomonadota; class Gammaproteobacteria; order Eutrophobiales; family Eutrophobiaceae; genus JAAXHV01. The sequence goes on along the minus strand of CAYOEQ010000089.1, from coordinate 4,386 downwards.
TATTGATCTCACCGGCTTCCGGCAGGATGGCGACGGTACAGGCCGAGGTGTGGATACGTCCCTGGGATTCCGTTTCTGGCACCCGTTGCACCCGGTGCGCGCCGGATTCGAATTTCAGCTTTGAATAAGCTCCATTGCCGATGATGCGCATGGTAATCGCCTTGTATCCGTCGAGGTCGCTTTCCGTGGTGTTCAGCAGTTCAATCTGCCAGTTGGAATTCTCTGCATAACGGGAATACATGCGCATGAGATCAGCCGAGAACAGGGCTGCCTCTTCACCACCCGTTCCGGCGCGGATTTCCAGGAAGATATTGTTTTTGTCCGCCGGGTCTCTTGGCAGCAGCAGTTTCTGCAACTCCATTTCCAGATTCTCGATCTGTTGCCGTGACACCTCCATCTCTCCAGCGGCAAGGTCCCGGATATCCTGGTCACTGTCCTTCAGCATGGCCCTGGCATTGTCCAGTGCCAGTTGGCTTGACCGGTAATTCTTGAAACAACTGACGATTGGACCGATTTCCGCCGCTTCCTTGTTCAGGTCACGGTAGCGGTTCTGGTCGTTGATGACCTCGGGAACGGCCAGCAGCGCGTAGAT
>CAYOEQ010000089.1:0-3694 GCA_964402775.1 uncultured Enterobacteriaceae bacterium | reverse complement strand
CACGGTAGCGGTTCTGGTCGTTGATGACCTCGGGAACGGCCAGCAGCGCGTAGATCTCTTCCTGGCGTGCGCTCAGTTTTTCCAGCTTCGCTTGCAGACTCTCTTTCATGGATCAAATCCGTTTCCGGAGGTTACTCTTCATCCCCGGGTTGCAAATCTTCCGGTGTCAGGTTGTACAAGTCCCGGACGGCCCGGAGCATGACCTCTTTTTTTTCGGCATCGAGGCTGTTCAGCCTGGCGCTGGGGGGGTGGATCAGTTTGTTGGTCAGGGTCCGCGTCACTTCCTGGAGCAGGTCTTCAGGCGCCGCGCCCAGGCGCAGTTTCTGCAGCGCCGCCTCCAGCACGTCTGCGCTCACCAGTTGGGCCTGGTTGCGCAGCGCCCGGATGGTCGCAACGGCATCCTGCGAATTCACCCAGTCCATGAAATGGACCACCTCGGCGTCGATAATCTGCTCCGCCTGCCTCACAGCCTCGCGCCGTGTTTTGATGTTGTCATCAATAATGCTTTTCAGGTCGTCTACGGTGTACAGGTAGATGTCTTCCAGTTCGCCCACCTCGGGTTCCACGTCCCGGGGAACGGCGATATCCAGCACGAATACCGGCCTGTGTTTGCGTTGCAAAAGAGCGGTTTCGATCATGTCCCTGCGCAACAGCGGACGGGGGCTTGCGGTGGACGAGATGATGATATCGGCCTCGTCCAGGTGGCGGGGTATTTCCTCCAGCGTGATGATATAGGCGGAATATTGCTGTGCCAGATTCTGCGCTCTTTCGAGTGTGCGGTTGGCGACAATCATCTTGTGCAGACCGCTTTCACTCAGGTGTTTTGCCGCAAGCTCGATGGTTTCACCGGCGCCGATGAGCAAAACCGTCTGTCTCGACAGGTCGCCGAATATCTGCCTGGCCAGACGCACGGCCGCGTACGCGACGGACACAGGGTGATTCCCGATCATGGTGTTGCTGCGCACGTCCTTGGCTACCTTGAATGAATGCTGGAACAGCCGGTTAAGCAATTTACCGGTGCTGCCTGCCTCCCTGGCGGTCTGGTACGCCTGCTTGAGTTGTCCGAGTACCTGGGGTTCTCCGATCACCATTGAATCCAGTCCGCTGGCCACACGCAGCACGTGCTTGACCGCGCCGGGGCCGGGATGGGTATAGAGATAGCCATGCAGTTCGTTTTTCCGGCAGCCGTGAAATCCGGAAAACCAGTCGATAGGCCAGGACTCATCGGAAGCATTCAGGTTGCAGTAAATTTCAGTGCGGTTGCAGGTGGACAGGATAGCCGCCTCATCGATGTCTGTGTGCCCGGTCAATTCGGTGAGCGCCTCAGACAGCACATCCTCGCCGAAGGTCACTTTTTCGCGCACCTCCAGGGGAGCAGTCGTATGGTTGAGACCAAAAGCCAGAAGCGCCATAATCCTTTATATTCTATCACGTTGTCGTATTCCCATTTCAGGATATAATCGCGGGGATGAGCACAAAACCGGATTTGAAAATACTCCGCAGCCCGGCAAGAATCGCCCTGCCGTGCGTTATCGCGCTCATGGCGGCAGCCTGTGCCCCGGCAAACCTGAGTTCGGTAACGCCTGTAGAACCCGGGGCGGAACCGGAAGAGGTGACAGCGCAGGCGCGCATTACCGGCGTCGAACCAGTGCGTCCCAGGATACCCCTTACGGAATACCTGCTTTACAAACTGCTGCTGGCCGAAATTGCAGGGCACAGGGGCATGCTCGATACTTCAATCGAGTATTACCTGGACCTGGCGCGCCATACCAGGGACCATCGGATTGCTGAGCGGACCGCACGCATCGCGGTTTACGCCCGGGACGATGCCGCGGCCCTTGCCGCGGCCCGGTTATGGGTGGAGCTGGACCCGCGCAATCCGGACCCTCACCAGGTGCTGGCAATCATGAAATTGCGCGCCGGCGACCTGGAACAGTCCGCAGAGCACCTGCAGGACATTTTCGCGTATTCGGAAGGGGAGGCGGACGAGAAGTTATGGATGATTGCCAACCTGCTGGGAAGTGAAAAAGACAAGGACGCGGTGCTGGAGGTGATGGAGAAACTGGTTGCATCTCAGGATAGCTCCCCCGGCGCCCTGTATGCTTTCGCGCATGTCGCGGCCAGGCTGGAAGACCTGGAGCGCTCCAGGGAACTGCTCGAGGATACGTTGGCCCTGGCGCCGGATAATGACAACGCAGCGCTCAGCTATATCTCCATCCTGCAACGTCTGGGCCGGGAACAGGAAGCATTGTCATGGCTGGAAGAGAAGCTGGCGATGAACGGCGAGGATGATTTCAACCTGCGCATGGCTTATGCAAGACTGTTGATGGAGGTCAGGCAATTCGGCAAGGCGCTGGACCAGTTCGAACTGCTGGTCGACCGGGAACCCGAAAATATAGATGTGCTGTATGCCCTTGGATTGTTGTACCTGCAGAGCAACCGTCTCGAAGAGGCAGAAACGCTTTTCAGGAAATTATCGGCACAGGAACACCTGACGGACACCTCCAATTACTATCTCGGACGCATCGCAGAGGAAAAACGGCTTTATGACGAAGCCGGCGCCTGGTACCAGGGCGTATATAAGGGCGAACACTATTTTGATGCCCAGGTGAGACTCGCCATGCTGCTGGCGAGAAAAGGGCAGGTGGACGAGGCGCGCAACCACCTTCAGTCCATTCGGTCCAGGAGCGGGCAACAGGCGCTGGTCATAGTCCAGGCTGAGGGTGATTTGCTGATCCAGGCAGGACGTTACGAGGAAGCTATCGCAGTCTACACCGAAGCGCTTGAAGACGGATACAACCCCGATCTGTTATATGCCCGGGCCATGGCTGCGGAAAAAACAGGCAGGCTGGACTTACTGGAAAAGGATCTCAGGTCCATACTCGAGCGCGAACCGGATCACGCCCAGGCGCTCAACGCGTTGGGATACACCCTGGCCGACGCCACCGACAGGCACGCGGAGGCATACGATCTGATCAAAAAAGCCCTTGAACTGCGCCCGAATGATTTCTATATCCTGGACAGCATGGGTTGGGTCCTGTACCGGTTGGGCCGCCTGGATGAAGCCATCGATTACCTCAGGAAGGCCCTCAATATCAGGCAGGACCCGGAAATCGCCGCCCACTTGGGCGAGGTGCTCTGGGTCAGGGGCGAGAGGGAACAGGCGAAAGAAGTCTGGGAAACGGCCCTGCAGCAGACCCCCGAAGATACACGACTGCTGGATGTGATTGAACGTTTCAGCCCTTGAAATCCGACCGCGCGTCACTCCCGCCTCCCCCCTTGTCATTCCTGCCCCCCCTCTCGTCATTCCTGCACAGGCAGGAATCCAGTCAATTAAACCGTCGCATCTTGCGACCCTTTACAAGGTGTCCCTTCAGGACCGGTATGACACTGGATTCCCGCATCCGCGGGAATGACCCCCGTTTCCGTATCCCGGGCTCTGCCACGGCAATTCTGCTGCTGGCAATCTCCCTGTCGGCCTGCGTACAGGCGCCGGTTGAAAACAGGGTCACTCCCTCATGGGATGCCCGCATGGACGAATTGATGGGGCTGGAAACCTGGAACCTGAAAGGCAGGATAGCGGTGCGCACGGGCGACGAATCCGGCTCAGGCTCCCTGCATTGGGCGCAGCGCCGGGACGAATATGACCTCCGTGTGATTGCCCCGTTCTCCGGTGGCGTGTATGAACTGTCCG
>CAYOEQ010000088.1:0-8710 GCA_964402775.1 uncultured Enterobacteriaceae bacterium | reverse complement strand
GGGGAGTTCGTGTTTGACTGGGCCTGGGCCGACGCCTTTGAAAGGGCCGGCGGCAGGTATTATCCCAAGCTGGTATCGGCCATCCCCTTCACCCCCGTATGCGGCCCGCGCATGCTCATTGACAGGTCCGCCGGCAGGGACCGCGATATCAAGTCCCTGATCATCAGGACAGTGGCGGAACTGGCGGAACGCTCCCGCCTGTCTTCATTCCATTGCCTGTTCACGGAGGAGGACGACCTGGAAATCCTGACGGACAACGGCCTGTTATTGCGCCATACCTGCCAGTTCCACTGGCATAACCGCGACTACGAGGACTTCGACGACTTCCTGCAAGGCATGACGTCAAAGCGGCGCAAGCAGATAAAGCGGGAACGCAGGACAGTCCGGGACGAGAACCTGGAAATCGCACGCCTGCGCGGCGCGGACATCACCGGGGAACACTGGGACGTATTCTACGGGTTCTACTGCAGCACGTTTCACCGGCGCTGGGGCAGCCCCCGCCTGACACTGGACTTCTTTCACCACCTGAGTACGGCGATGCCGGACAATACCTTGCTGATACTGGCAAAACAGGGCAATGAGCACGTCGCCGGCGCCTTCGCCATGCTCAGCGACACCACCTTGTACGGCAGGCACTGGGGTTGCGACAGGTACCTGGCGAACCTGCATTTTGAACTGTGCTACTACCAGACCATCGAGTATTGTATTGAAAACCGGCTGGCTTCGGTCGATGCGGGTGTTCAGGGCGAGCATAAACTGTACCGGGGATTTGAACCGTTCCTGGCGGTATCCGGCCACTGGATTCAGCATACCGGCTTCCGTAATGCGGTTGACGACTACCTGGAACAGGAGACTGCGCAGATGAATGCCTACGTCAGTACCTTGAAAACTCACCTTCCATATAAGGGGCTAGGGACTAGTATGGGCTAGGGGTTAGTCTGGGCAAGGGGCAGGGACCAGGGAGCAGAACCAGAATGCAGAGGCTTTGACCCCTAACCCCTAGCCCCTAACCCCTAGCCCCTAACCCCTAGCCCCTAGTCCCTGGCCCCTAATTCCCAAAACGCCATTGCATCCGGTATCTCCGCCTCATTCCGCTCATGCCGGTATCCCGACGAAGCCGGGTAGGCATGCCTCCGCAAACGGTTAAGTTGTCCCAGGGGACGATGTTCCGGCAGGGCATGCCAGGGCGCGAACGACAGGTTCTCACAGAATTGGGCCTGCTCCTCGCCCAGGAAATCCTGCCGGGGAATGCTTATTGTCGCCAGCGGCACAAACGGGGCATCCTGCTCCGCCCAGGCCTCGGTTGCATCATCCAGGGACATCCCGTCCACGTCCGTGCGCTGGACCTGCACCTGGAAGATGAAACAGGCTCCCGTCCGGCCCAGTTCTGCGCGCAGTTGATCCCGTAAAAAATCGGCCCCGGTATTGTCATCGATGAGCGGCTCCTGCACGCCGCGTGCGTGACAGGGGCGCGCCGCGAACTTGATATTGCGGGGTCCCAGCTTGTAGGGCGTAATGCTGAAATACATGGGGTCGAGCACGCTCGCAGGAGGCGGTGACAGGACCCGTTTTCCCGCAGACACCTCCCTGATGCGCCATTTGAACGGGTTCCAGCCGGGGAAGAAAAAATCCTTCAGGTCTTCCGGATTGGCGATGAAAGAATTGTAATCCGGCATGTTCCTGACAAAAAACACCGGTGTGTTTGCCATGAGGAAATCCTGTGTCGGGCCGTTCACGCCGTCCTGCTCAAGGGGGTCCCCGTCAATTTCCATCAGCTTGAGCGCCATGCCCCTTGCGTCGTTCTTGTAATCATGGCTGGTTTCCAGGTCGTAGTGGCCGTTGGAAAAGCGTACCCAGGTCCTGTAACGCCTGCCCGGCTCGGCGAATACACCGTAACGAAACTCGCTGCGGATATCGGGCTGCACATCGAAATAAGCCCGCAGGCAGGCATGGGCCTTGGCGTGGGCGCCGCGGGCCACGTACGCGGTCCGGTACGCTTCCACCAGCTTCTCAAAGCTTGCCCGGGTGGCCTCGCCCTGCTCTGCCTCATCATCGCGCAACACTTCCTGACTGACATCCGTCTCGGTACAGCCCGCGAGGATGCCGGCGAGCACCAGCGCGGAAATAACCCTGAAGTAATCGGTTAATGTCTCGTTCAAATAACACCACCCCTGTTCGTCATTCCGGGCTTGACCCGTAATCCAGTGGAATAATGTGTCGCCGGAGGCGACTCTTTATCAAAGCGTCTTCATATACTCAACCAACGCCCATATCTCCTCGTCGGTCAGCACCGGCAACCCATCCCCGCCGGCGCCGTATTCATGCCCGGCGTTACTGTTGCCCGGCAGTCCGGTATCGACCAGGAAGGCGCCCGGTTCGGGACGGTTCACATAGCCCACCCTGACCGGGTCATACTCCCAGGAACCGATATAAAATGTCCTGCTCCGCTCTGCGGCCGGCAACATCAGTTCGTACAGGTTCGGCACCGAACCGTTGTGCAGGTAGGGCGCCCCGGTCCAGATGCCGTTCAACGGCCTCGCCTTGTAAGCCAGCAGGGCCCGGTCGGAAACTTCCTCGCCGCGAGCCAGGATTTCCCCGTCCAGGTATTTAGGCGGGTGTATCTCCTCCGGGTGTCCCATTTTTTTCGCGTCCCTGATCGCCAGCACACTCTGTAACGGGTTGTTCCTCAGCACGCCGCCCATCAGGTTATTCGCCACGAACAGGGCAGGTTCTTCTTCGCCCATCACCGAACCGACGAGATAAAATCGCGGTTTATCGAGGAAGATACCGGTTTTTCCCCGCATTTCGAGGACGTTCTGCGCCATTTTAGGGTCCGTTCCCAGCTTTTCCAGGCTGCCCATCCGCACCTTTATCAGGCGTTTCGGGTCGGTCCGGTCTATATCCTGGTGGCAACTCAGGCAATACTGTTCGTACAACACCCTGCCCCGCGCCGCCTGTTCCTGGTCGATGGCGGGGAAAAACGCCGGCCACAGCGGTGAGTGCAGTTCGGCCACCTTTTTTTCGACTGCGCGCAGGTTGCTTGCATGCACCGTGGAAGGATAGCCCGCATCATAAAAATACAGCCAGGTCGCAGGCGTCGTCTCCACCCGGCCGAACACCCCGATCACTTCACCGACGTTGCGCGCCAGTGCGCCGATATTGGAATTGGCCTGGGAACCGTTCCATTCCACGTAGTCGTGCTGGGGCGTATCCCACAGGTAAGGATAACTGGTGGGCGCGTCCGGTTCGTTGAAGTTGTCTTCCACCCCGGTCGCGGCCAGGCCCTTGTTGAGGATCGCCCCGAAGGCATCCAGGCGCGTGAAGCCATACGGTACGCGGGTGCGGTTGCGGCGGTTGTTGTCGCTGATGCGGGCCAGGTCCTGTTCCAGCAGGTTCTTCAGTTCCAGGAACTCCTCCTCCGTGGGCCCGTCCCCATGGTAACGCCGGCCCAGCCGGGCCAGCTTGTCGCTGTCGTTGAGCGTCGTTTCCAGGGACTTCTCCAGGTTCTCCAGGAACAACTGCAGATCCAGCATGGCCTGGCCGCCGTCGATGCGCAGCAGTTTGCCGTCATGGCGGATATGCTGGGTATGGCAGGCCGCGCAGGTCAGCCCGACGTCGTCACCGTTCCGGGCAAAGCCGATAGGCAAGGCGTCCGGGTTCGCCGCCGACTTCACCCCCGGCAGAAGGCCGAAGCGCATCATGTTCAGCGGGTCCCGCAATAACTCTCCGTTGTCGTGCTGTTCCAGGTGCACGAACAGGTCATAGGTCAGCAGGGCGGAGCCCTGGTTCAGGTGGTAGAACCACTGCCGGTCCTCATCATCCCAGTTCTGCTCCAGGAAGATGACGTTGTCCGGGTCCAGGGCTCCCCGGTCCTGCAGGGCAGTGAGTCCGGTCGCCTGGCTGCCGGCGCTGAATAAAGCCGACGCCAGGATTATCGATTTTGATGACAAATTCATTCCTGATTACCAATTCTTGACTCGCAATTATACATAACGGCATGAATAGCGCCCCACCATACCTCGTCATTCCGGGCTTGACCCGGAATCCAGTGTAATAATGCGTCGCCGAAGGCGACCCTTTATTTGACTGGATACCGGCCTGCGCCGGTATGACAACAGCGCTTGTGTCAGTCCAGTGACAACAAGGTATTCAGCAAGTTGTCCCGGAAACTGATGTTGCCGGTAAGACTGTCGTGTTTTTCGCACAGCAGGAACGCGTGGTGCAGGGGGAAAAAAATGTACTCGTGGCGCGGCACGCTGGGGTCCAGGGTATTCCTTCCCAGCAGGGACGACTTGGTCACCGCGCCGTCTCCCGGTTCCAGCAACAGGGCATCGTAGTCCACCCCCATAACGGGCTGCGTGACCTCATCCGGGTACATCCGGATTTCCGAAATGCCATCCACTTCCTCGACCAGGATGCGGGCCGGCGTCAGGGCGCAGTCTCCACCGAAGACTATCAACTGGGGATGCTCATCCGGCAACGGCACGGTCAACGACCAGACGAAGCGCCGGGCCCGTTCCAGTGTCTTCCCGAAATAGGCTTCCAGGGTCTCCAGGTACGCTTCACCTTCCGCGGCGCTGTCATAACGGGACAGGATGCGGGCGCGGGTCTCCTGGTCGAAGATCGACCACCTGAAACGCCGCCACATGTCCACGTCGAATATATCGCGGTCCAGCGGCGCGCCTTCAGCGGTCACGATCCAGTCAGTGATGGGATGGGGCAGCAACTGGAACATGCTCGGCATGGTCACCAGGATCTCGGTATTGATCTTCCTGAAACCCACCTGGATCCCGTCGATGAAAGCGTTCAGGATTTTCACCGAACCCAGGCTGGGGGTACCCAGCAGGATAACGCGCCTGACCCGTTCCCCGCCATACATATTCACCGGGAATTCATTGCTGTCCAGCACGTCGGTGCGCCCGTAACGGATATAGTAGCGGGCGATCAGGCCGCCCATACTGTGCGCTATGATATCGACCTTCAGGTCCGGATCGCCATGGTCCAGCCTGATGCGGTCGATGAAATCCGCCAGGTGCGCCGCATTGATCGCGTTATCCAGGCGCCAGTCGTAATAAAACTCGTAGAAATATTTTGACTGCGGCCGGATTTCCTGGCCGGGCATTGCCTTCTCATAACCCCCCACTTCCTCCAGGGTGCGCAGTACGTTCCCGTAGTAGTCCTTGCCTGCCGTGTTGTCCGCTATGGCAAACGCCTTCAGTTTACCGGGTTCCGCCTCCAGGGTGTCGGGGTTAATTCCCATGACCAGGTCGTAATGATGATCAAACAGCAGGTTCCATAGCGGACCGAACCATAATTCCTCGTCGGTATTCTCATCCTTGAGCCTGCTGCCCAGGATTCCATGGATGAACACGACCGGGGGCTGGTCCTCCGCGGCCATGCCCTGCATGTACAGGCGCTGCAGGTCGGGCTCTGTCGAACTGGAGAGGTAGTAGTTGCCCGACAGCGCAAGAACAGCGCCAAATGCAATGTAAACCAGACGTTTCAATCTGCAAACCCGTTCATTTCACATATACAGTGAGACCTGATGTTTGCGCCGAGGTTCGCTACTGTACGCATTTTCTAGTTCTTTAAGGTTCATACATTATAGCTTATCATGGTCGCCTGACATGAACCTGTATGCGCAGACGATGCCGATAAGCATCCATCACACCGGTAAACTCATCATCAGCGCAGTAACGATCCTGCTGTGCTGCCAGGCCTGCGCGCCGGAACGGCAGGCAATAGAGCCGTTTGACATGCCGGCGCATTCCAGGACCCTGTCCGTCAATGACCTGGAATTCCCGGTGACCGTGTACGGAGAGGGCCCGGATGTCGTGTTCCTGCACGGCTTCCCGGATTCCCGCGAGGTCTGGCGCTACCAGGTAGAGGCGATAGCCGATGCCGGTTACCGGGTCATCGTCCCGGACCAGCGCGGGTTCGGCAACGCCAGCCGTCCGGAAGGCGTGGAGCACTACGGCATCGAACTGCTTGCCGGTGACATTATCGGCATCATGGACCGGTTGGGCATAGAACGGGCCAGGCTGGTCGGCCATGACTTCGGGGCTGGGCTGGCCTGGGTCATGGCCGCCAACATTCCGGAACGTTTCGAACAACTGGTCGTCATGTCGGTCGGATCTTCCGGCAATCCCGGCTGGGACACCATAGAGCAGCGGGAAGCGTCGTGGTATTTCGATTTCTTCAACAAGACCGGGATAGCGGAAGCCGCGCTGACCGCCAACGACTGGGAATTCTTCAGGCGCCTCACCCGCCACAGCGGCGACCAGGACCATTTCATCAGGGACCTGTCCCGGCCCGGCGCGCTGACCGCGGCGCTGAACTGGTACCGCGCCAATACCAGGGGCTGGGGCGGACTGCACTCCGGTCTCAACTACCCCCCGGTAAACATGCCGGTCTTGGGGATATGGAGCAGCGCCGACCCGTTCCTGAAGGAGAAGCAGATGCAGGAGTCCGCGATAAACGTGGCAGGCCCCTGGCGCTATGAGCGTATCGAGGATGCGGGACACTGGTTCATGCTGGAACAACCCGCCGCGGTGAATCGCCTGCTGCTGGATTTTTTTGACGGTTACCGTCCCTGAAACGCAATAATGGCGCAACCGGGTACAGACCGGACCACCAGCGGGCAGTTCTTCCAGGTCGCGGACAATGTCATCGCCGGCGACCTTCCTGACGTATCGAAAGCGCTGAGCCACCCGGACGGATTGCTGGCTATCGGCGGCAACCTGGAACCCGAAACACTGCTGAACGCCTACCGGCGCGGGATATTCCCCTGGTACAGCCAGGGGCAACCCATCCTCTGGTGGTCGCCGGACCCGCGCTGCGTGCTGGAACCCGGCGAGGTCAGGATCAGCCGCAGCCTCGCAAGGACCCTGAGACGAAACAAGTTCAAGGTTTCATTCAACCAGGCGTTCGCGGAAGTAGTGCAGGGTTGTTCGGCGCCGCGCGGCGGCGACTCCAATACCTGGATAACGAACGACATGGCCGATGCCTATAACAGGCTGCACCGGCTGGGACACGCCATTTCGTGCGAATGCTGGCATGAAGGCAAGCTTGCCGGCGGGCTCTACGGCGTAAGCATCGGCAGGGTGTTTTTCGGCGAGTCCATGTTCAGCCGCAAGGCTGACGCGTCCAAGGTCGCGCTGGTGCGCCTGGCGGAAATGCTGGAGAAGCGGCGGTTCCGCCTTATCGATTGCCAGGTCCATTCCGGGCACCTGGAAACCCTGGGCGCCAGGTCTATGCCGAGAGATACGTTTATCGGCATTCTGAAGCATTACTGCTCATGAGCTGCGTCACAGATAATCGGGGACGGATCTCAAATCCGTCCCCTTCCGATCTACTATGGCAAAATGGTCGTTTTTCAGCCATAATCCCATTTTTTCCAACAGCGAGGCGCCATGCCGAAAGAAGACCAGATTGAAATGGAAGGGACGATAATCGAAACCCTTCCCAACACCATGTTCAGGGTAGAACTGGATAGCGGGCATATCATTACCGCCCACATCTCCGGAAAAATGCGCAAAAACTATATCCGCATCCTCACCGGGGACCGCGTCACCGTAGAAATGACCCCCTACGACCTGTCGAAGGGCAGGATCACCTACCGTAACAGATAAAATTCGTCCGTATGATTCATCCGCAGATTACGCAGATGAACGCAGATGTTTTTTTATAAAAATTATATATCTGCGGAAATCTGCGTAATCTGCGGATAAATAAACTTAATCTTTGAATTTGCCGCGATAGTAATTTTGCGCCGTTTCCACGTCCTCCGGCGTATTGATCTCCAGGCCCGGTTCCGCCACGGCTTGCTCCATGTGGATCCGGTAGCCGTGGTACAGCGCCCGCAACTGTTCCAGCCGTTCGGCCTGTTCCAGTCCGCATACGGGCAATTCCGTGTAAGTTTTCAGGAAATCGCAGGTATATGCATAAATACCGATGTGCCGGCAGCCTTTATCCGGCGCATTCCAGGGGATGGCCGAGCGGCTGAACAGCAGGGCGTAGCCCTCGACGTCGACCACCACTTTTACGCAGTTGGGGTTGTTCATCTCCTGCGCCGACGTGATCGGCGCATACAGGCTGGCCATGGATGCATCCCTGTTGCCGGCCAGGTTGCCGGCGACCTGGTCGATCAGGGCCGGGGGCAGCCCCAGTTCATCCCCCTGTACGTTGACGACGATACGGGACCCGGGCAATTGCAGCAGACTCACGGTCTCGGCTATACGGTCCGTCCCGGTGCGGTGGGACGGCGAGGTCATCACCGCCCTGGCGCCGAAACCCCGCGCCGCAGCTTCAATCCGTTCATCATCGGTGGCGATGATGACTTCCGCCGCCCTGCTGTTTACGGCTGCCTGGTACACATGTTGCAGCAGCGGCCGGCCGCCGAATTCGATCAACGGCTTCCCCGGCAAACGCTTTGCGGCAAACCTGGCGGGGATGACGACAATGAAATCCTGTGTCACTTTCTGTAATGTTCCACTTCTTCCTGGCTCAGGGTACGGGCATCGCTTTCCAGCATGATGGGAATATCGTCGCGTATCGGATAGGCCAGCCGCGCCGAGAGCGAAACCAGTTCCTGCTTCGACTTGTCATAGATTAACGGCCCCTTGGTCACCGGGCATACCAGGATCTCCAGCAAATTCTTATCCATGTCCCACTTCCTCCAGCAGATCTTTGAGCTTGCGTTCAAACGTTT
>CAYOEQ010000087.1:0-8716 GCA_964402775.1 uncultured Enterobacteriaceae bacterium | reverse complement strand
GGCCGTCATCGGTCGGAGTAATCTCGACCTCGACGTTACAGCCCATGCCGAAGCGTTCTCTCAACTGCTTGGGAATGGTAATCTGGCCTCGTTCAGAAATTCTCATGATTTTCTCGCATGAATTACCGTTACAGAAAATCATATTAGATTTATCAGGTTAATGCAATAATGCAAGCCGAGGCCAGCGACACGCGGCAATATAATAATGAGAAATCCGGGATGAAGCGTTAAAATAGCCGGAGCATCACCAAGAGCACAACATGAAATCAGTAGTGCCGGAAGATATCGGCGGGCCGAATAACCTGAAGGTCATGGAGGCGGATACGCCTGATCCGGGGCCATCACACGCTCACCAGCATGTGCATCTGCCAGGGCATGGCCGTGATCATTGAAAGAACATGACGTGGTCCTGCTCGCATCGTAAGCGATTATTCACCTGGGTGTTGATTTTCCTGGCTGCGCCGGCGCCTGCATGGGCGCAGCAGCCGGCCCCGCTCGATTTGACCCTGGAGAATGCGATAGATCTTGCGCTGGAAAAGAACCGGCCGCTGCTCAACAGGCGCCTGGACCGGGAAGTGCAGCGCTTCTCGCTGGAAGTGACCGAGGACCGCTGGACGCCGCGCGCCACCATTCGTCCCTTCGCCAGCAAGGACCGGCAGGATCGCCAGTCGGGCGTCAGCAGCCAGGTCAGCGTGCGCGTGCCTACCGGCGGCCGGTTCGCCCTGCGTTGGGATGAACGGCTGTCCGACGAGTTTGAAGACTCCCGCTCACAGGCGCTGAGTTTTTCCCAGCCGCTGTTGAAAGGCGCCTGGCCGGACATTGAAACCGCCCCGATTCGCCAGGCCCGGCTGGGCGAGAAACTCAACATCCTCTCTTTTCGGCAAACGGTCGAAAACCTGGTGGTTGCAGTCATCGGTTCCTACCGGACGCTCATCGGCACGGTGCGACAGGTGGAGCTGGCCGAGACTGCGTTGCAGCGCGCCCGGGAGCAGTTACAGGCAACCCGCACACTGATACGCGCCGGCCGGGTGGCGGAGCGGGAGGCCGTGCGCGCCGAGGTCACCGTCGCCACGCGCGAACTGGCCCTGACCCAGGTGCGCAACCGCCTGGACGCGGCGAACTTCCGCCTGCTGGACATCCTGGAACTGGACAGCACGGTCCGTATCCAGCCATTGGAGCGGCTGCGGGTTGATATGGACCGGACAACGTTCCAGGCGGCCTTTGCGGAGGCGCTGGAGAAACGCGCCGATTACCTGCAGGCCGGCGTGCAGATCGAGATTGCCGAAATTAACCTGGCGGTGGCGAAGAACAACCTGCTGCCGGATCTGTCTTTGGGGGTGGAACTGAGCGACAACGATCCCGGACGCAAGGACGCGCAGGTGCGGCTCGATATCGCCATTCCGTTTAACGACCGTTTCCGCGACGTGGACCGTCTGCGCGCGCGCAACGACCTGCTCAAGGCGGAGCGCAGCCTGGTCGAACTGCGCCAGTCGATCGACGTGGCGGTGCGCCAGGCGGTGAAAGACGTGGAAGTGGGATTGCGGCTGACAGAACTGGCCCGGGAAGCGCGTGAACTGGCGGAGCAGAACCTGGCAATTGAGCGGGAGAAATTCGGCAACGGCCTGTCCTCGTCCTTTGAAGTGTCGGCCTCGGAGGATGAACTGGTGCAGGCGGAACAGGCAGAGGTCGACTCCATCATCGCTTATCTCGACGTGTTGACGCGGCTCGATTTTATCACGGGCCGGACGCTGGACAGTTGGGGCATTCAACTGGAGACCTACCCGTAATGGCGGGCCGCGACCCGGACATCTACAAAACGTTGCTGGAGAACCTGTCCGACGGCGTGCTGGCGATCGGCTTTGACGGGTCCGTAAAGATCGCCAACCCTGCCTTTTGCCGGATGTTCAGACTTGACTCCGATGATGTAGCAGATCGCCTCTTCAGCGAAATCTTTGTGGAATATGAGGGCTTCGACGACTTCGTCCAGATCATCCTCGATGCCATTGTCGATGCCGGTAGCGCCGAGCGCCGCATCACCAGCGTGCGTATCGACGACGAACTGCGCTCCCTGTCCGTCACCACCTCGTACCTGACGGGGGGGGGCGCGGAGCGAGTGGCGGTGATTGCCGTCGTTTCCGACATCACCGAAGTCAGGGAGCTGCGCGAGAGCGAGCTGCGCATGGCAAAAGTGGTGGAGAACCAGCTCGAGGAGCTGCAGAACGCCTACCGGGATATCGAGGCCCGCAACACGGAGCTTACCCGGTTGATGAAACGGGTGCAGGTGGCGCGCGGCGTCGCGGCGTTGCTGGTAATAGGCTTGTTCCTGGCCTTTGGCAGCTGGTACCTGCGGCCGCTGGACCTGTCCGGGGAGGCGGCCGCGCCGGCGCCTCAATACGCCGATGAAGTCGATGATCCCCTGAGTTTGCCGACCCTGGTGGTCGAGCCTGAGGAGTTCCGCTCAACCCTGTCGCTGCGGGGTTACCTGGCGCCGGGCCACGTCGTCAAGGTTGTCAGCCCGGTTAACAGCCACGTGAGCGAGGTGCACGCGCAACAGGGCCAAAGCGTCACCGCGGACGACCCGCTGCTGGAGCTGGATACCGGCCAGCTCACCGTGGAGTACCGCCAGGCCCGGGTCGAGTTCATCCGCGCGCGCGACAAGTTTGTCGAGATCGAGGACTGGGATAACAGCGGCGAGATGACCCGCGCCAGGCGCGCGTTGCGCCGCGCCAGGATCGCGCTGGACGAGGCAGAGGGCGACATCAGTGAAACCGCCTTCCTGCTGGAGCAAGGGATCATCTCTGCGTCCGAGCACGAACAGGCGTTACAGCGTCACTGGAACCGGAAACTGGATTACGAAGAGGCCGAGCGGGAGCTGGACACGGTGCAGGAGAAAGGCGGCGCTGAGGCAATGCACGTGGCGCGCCTGGAAATGGAAAATGCGCGCGAGCGCTTGCAGACACAAGAGGAGAAACTGGACCAGGCCACGCTCAAGGCGCCGATTGCCGGGATCATCGTGGTTGAGCAAAGCCGGGATGGCAAGCCCTTGGAAAAAGGCCGTCCGGTGTCACAGGGAGAGTTGCTGTTGAGTATCGCCGACCTGGAGCGCATCTCCGTGTCGACCAGCATCAACGAGGTGGACGTAAGAAAAATCGAACCCGGCCAACAGGCGCTGATTACCGGCCCCGGGTTTCCCGGCGTGGAGATGGCCGGGGTGGTCACGAGCGTCTCCGCACGCGCGAATACCGCAAGGGGCTCGCGCAGCAAGCCGCAATTTGACGTCACCGTCACCCTGGACCGACTGGATGAGGCGGAACGCACGCGCCTGCGGGTGGGCATGACGGCCTACGTCACCATCGTCGTGCACAGCGATGCGGAGGCGTTGCTGATCCCCATCGACGCGGTGCAACACGCCGGTGACCGGACCTGGGTGAGCGTCGTCGATCGCGAGACTGCGAGCGTGGAGGAGCGCACGGTGGAACTCGGCTTCACCACACTTGATTCAGTGGAAGTGTTGCAGGGACTCGCCGCCGGCGAGACCATCGCCCTGCCGCGCAGATGAACGCCGGCCCCGGAGTTACGCGCCGCCGGCCTGCAGGCGTCCTGCCATGAAGCCGTCCCAGAGCATGTTGCGCCTGGCCGATATCCGCAAGTCCTACTGGACGGGGCCGACGGAAAGAGAAGTCCTGCAAGGCGTCTGCCTGGAGGTCAACGCGGGTGACCTGGTATCGATAATGGGCGCTTCAGGCAGCGGCAAGTCAACCTTGATGAATATTATCGGGCTGCTGGACCACCCCACCTCCGGCGCCTGTTTCCTCAATGGGCGCGACGTGTCGGAACTGACGGATGACGAGTTATCGGCCCTGCGCAACCGGCAGATCGGGTTTGTGTTCCAATCCTTTCACCTGTTGCCGCAGCTAAACGCAGTCGAAAACGTTTGCCTGCCCCTGGTGTATCGCGGCATGAGCCCCCCGGAAACTGCCGCCCGCGCCCATGCGGCGCTGGAGGAGGTCGGCATGGGAGAGTGGGGCCACCACCTGCCGGACCAGCTTTCAGGCGGGCAGAAGCAGCGGGTTGCCATTGCCCGGGCATTGGCGGGGGAACCGGCGCTGCTGCTTGCCGACGAACCTACCGGCGCGCTGGATACCGACACGGCCGCGGAGGTCATGGCGCTGCTCCTGCAACTGAACGCGGAACAGGGAGTCACGATCCTGATCATTACCCACGACCCGGCGGTGGCGCGCCAGTGCGCGCGCCAGGTCCGCATCCGCAACGGCAAGCTGCTGGAAACGCAAACCCGCGCTGCCGCCGGGGACCCACCGTCATGATGCCGGGTAATGAGACATTATCCAGGACTGTAACGATCCTGCGCGCGAACACCCGGGAAGCAGTCGGCAGCCTGCGCCGGGCCAGACTGCGCACCCTGCTGGGCCTGGTCGGCATCATGATCGGTATTTCTTCGGTCATCACCATGGTGTCCCTGGGCGAGATTGCCAAGGAGCAGGCGCGCAAGCGCTTCGAAGTGCTCGGCACCGATATCCTGGTCATCCGCAAATCGTATGAAGTGACCGGCCCCAGGCAGCAGGAAGCGACCATCAGGCTGCCGGATGCGCTGGCGCTGGCCGTGGAAACGCCGTCGATTACCGTGGCCGCGCCCAGGATCATCGGACACGGGGAGTTCCGGCACGCGGGCAAGGACGTCGGCAACGGGAGCGTCCAGGGCGTCACCGCGCCATTCGCCGACGTCAACAAGCTGTCGCTGCAGGAAGGGCGCTTCATCTCGAACCTGGATATCGACCGCTACTACTGCGTGGTCGGCGCCGAGCTTGCCGGCAAGATACGCGAGGGCGGCGTGGAGCGGCTTATGGGGGAAACCCTGGAGATTGATGAGGATCTGTTTACCATTGTGGGAGTATTGAATGACGCGGCAGAGAATTACGCGCTGCCGGTGCAGGTGGACGCCAACAAGTCCGTGTTCGTGCCGATTACCACGTCCGCGCGCATCGCCGCCAACCCGCAGCTTGAGGCCATCATCGCCAGGTCGGCCGCGGGGGTGCATTACACGCAGGCGGTACAGGACGTCCGTTCGTTCTTCCGCGGCAGGTCGCTGCACCTGCGGCTGGACGTCATTACCGCGAAGGAACTGATTGCCCGCATGGAAGAGCAGATGCGGATTATGACCCTGCTGCTGGGGGCAGTGGGCAGCATCTCCCTGATCGTCGGCGGGATCGGCATCATGAACATCATGCTGGTGTCCGTCTCGGAACGGCGCCGGGAAATAGCCATCCGCCGGGCCCTGGGGGCGCGGCTGCGGGATATCCAGAGCCAGTTCCTCATCGAATCCGTGCTGATGACGGTCATGGGCGGGTTGCTCGGCATCGTGCTCGGCCTGGTGGCGACCTGGGCTATCTGCCAGTTCACCAACTGGGAGTTCCTGATCTCCGTCACCTCCGTACTGAGCGGTCTCGGCACCGCGGCCGCGGCCGGCGTGTTTTTCGGGTTCCAGCCGGCGCACCAGGCCTCGCGCCTGGACCCCATCGAGGGGCTGCAGGAGAATTAAAGGAACCTCTAAAAATGCCCTCCGTGGCATTTTCAGTCTCCTGTCAGGCTCTGCGGGCGCGTCAGTTCAGCAGGATGACGGTTACTCCCGGAACACCCCGTACCGCTCCATCCGGGTTATCTTCCAGGTAAACGTCAATAATCTCTTGCCCTTCAGTGTCGTCCGAATCTGTGAGGGTTTTCACTTCAAAAGTCTTTTGAGTGTCTCCGTCGGCAAAGCTCAGCGTTCCTGAAACAGCCGTATAGTCCTCACCCGGGGTAGCCCGGTCGCTGTAATTGGCATGGTGCCTGGTTTCATAGCCAACCTCGGCCGCGCCCTGGCCCTCCTTTACCACCGTTAACGTTACGGTGCTGCCTTCGGTTGCGTCAACAATTCCATTGCCACTGAACTTGACCGTGGGCAGATCTTCCGCGGAGGTGTTCGTTACCGGCCCGATAATCAACGGCAGACACAGCAGGGCAGCGGGCGCCGCGCCCCACAGCCGGCGCGCCGGGTGGCGCCGAATGTGTGAAAAACCGGTTTGTTTGATGGAAATCATGTTGTTTGTCTCCCCTCGTTAGCTGAAATCATGCCATATTGGCGCGAAAACACGGTCTAATCTACTATATTCTTCAATGATGTCGGGGTACCAGGACCCTCACGAGCCACCGACCGACGATGCACTTCTGCAGCTTGTTCCACTATTTTGCGGGTCGCCATCGTCGTCGTCCCGGATGGTTAAGGTAACGCTGTTGGCGCTGCCGATTGCCAGTGAGGAGGGAAAGCGTTCCAACGTCGTATTGTGGACATCATTCCTGGTGATCTTGATGGTCACCGTTTCATCGCCCTCTCCCTTCTTCTGATCCGCCTTGACGGTGATCTCGGCCTCGTGGGACGTTTCCGTGCCCTGAATGTTGTTGCCGGTTGTCGATCCGTCAAATTTATAATCCTCGCCGAGAGTGGCGGAGCCGCTCAGATTATAGACAAACCGGTAATAGACAGGCGACCCCTGGTCGGTGAACCCGGGGGCCTCGGAAGCGGTGACCGTGACCTTGCAATACGAGTCAATGTAATCGCCCTCGTTGACCGCGCTATCCTGGATGCTGATATTGAGCTCCTGGGCAGCGGCGTCCGGGGCCAGGCCGAAAAACGGCAGCGGCAGCAACGCCAATGCGAAGAACGCGTAGACGCCCCGCGCACGCCCGCTACGGGGTGACTCAACTCCGCTGGTCAATTCAGCGCGCGAACCCTGTTCTCTACCTTGCCCGGGATCGCGCCCGGACCTTGATTTCATGCCTGCGTACATAGCTGATACCCCTCAGTTTTACCCTGCGTTTGCGTAGTGACAGTGCAAAGTTACTCTCCAAACGTGGTGGTAGTGCTTGGACCGCAACCGTATTTTTCCGTCGTGTAACCTGATGCGCCACTCCCCTCAACATTCTGAATCACGATGGTGTGGCTTGCCGACGTCACCTTGTGGAGGTCACTAATATAGTCGCACATATTGCCGAGGTAATCGGTAGAGGTGCACGTGCGATTGGTAAACTTGATAGTGAAATCTTCATCGGATTCGTCGCAGTCGTCGGTATAAGTCTCAATATCTATCGTCTTCGATGTCTCGGTGGGCGAGTAAGTCAATGTTCCACTGACTGAATCGAAGTCAGTGCCGTTGAGGGCAGTCCCGCCGCTGGTTGCGTAATCGTATTCGATACGCTGGCCATTATACGGAGCCAGACCAATACTCGCCGTGACAGTTGCCGTTTCACCCTCTGCCACCGTATAGGTGTCCGCCGGCGCCGTTACGGGAAAAGCGATCATTGTTACGGCAAGAATTATCCCAAAGACGGGCAGGACTGCCGACCGGGGATTGAACAAAACCCGCGCAGGCTGGCTGTTTGCTGTATTGCTCATGTTCAGCGCCCCCCCTGTTACAAGTCCGACAAGATTAAATACGGGGCTGATTCTACTGTAAAACCACCTTTTTGTCAACTCTCACATCCTGTGTGACCATCCTGTGTGAGCAGGTGGAACGGTCGGTCGGCAAGGACAACTGTGTGCGCCTCGATGGCCTGGCGCTGCAGATCCCGGCTGACCGGCACCGGTATCATTACATCAAGGCCAAGGTGAAAGTGTGCCGGCATACGGACGGGACCCTGAGCGTATTCCACGGTCCGCGGCGTCTGGCCAGGTACGACTCGCAGGGCCAACTGATACAGGAGGAACTACCGACTGCCGCGTAATGTCCGCCGCACAGTCGGCACTGATAACGTCAATCTGGCTCCGATCCTCTTGACGTGATTCAGTGTGAAGACAAAGGCGGACAATTTGTTGACAACAAATCGTAACAATTGTCTAACAAATTGTCTGCTGACAAACAGCCTTTGTAAGACTGTATTCAGGCTGTGAACATCAGACGGGTGTAGTTCAGCTACGAGTTCATGCCGCCTTTCGGGGTTTCCAGCCAAGTCTGGATATAACCAAGAGCACCCGCTGACAAGGCCTCGGTTTTCCGGGGCCTTTCTTATAACACAATGAGTGATCGGATTTGAAGCAGCCGACCCGCCACTGATATGTATAATGCGCTCACTTTTGAAGTTGGCTATGCCGGTGAAGTTACTAAGTGTCGCGGCGCCCGGAAACCCGCTCCAAGTCCTTAACACGGGATTGGGCTTAACACGAGACTGGAAAATACTTGACTTTGACAGGTGAGAGGATAGATTGCTATGCTTCTATCAGACAGTCAGACAGGCGGAACAATGCAATGGCGAACATAACAGGAACCGGCAGTGACGACACCCTCACCGGCACCACGGGTGACGATACGATAAATGGCCTGGGCGGTGACGATACGCTCAGCGGTGGCGGCGGCGCTGATATCTTTGTGTTCGGTCGCGGCAGCGGCTCTGACAGGATTCTGGATTTCAGCCTGGGTCAGGACAGGATTCTGCTGGATAATCTGCGCCTGGTCCGGTTGGATTCCTCACTCCGCTGGGGAGAAGACACTGCCAGAAACAGTCTCACAAATGTTGATTCTGAAGAATGGGGACTGGCTATTTCCGGTTTGGACGAGGGCGAACTTTCCCTTCGCTTTGACGACGGCAGTACCGTTACCGTCGTTCTTAATCCTTACTCCGGGCCAGGGCTGGAACTGGATATAATCGGCGACATTATCGTGGCAGG
>CAYOEQ010000086.1:0-8892 GCA_964402775.1 uncultured Enterobacteriaceae bacterium | reverse complement strand
GCGTGCACGAGTCAACCGGGTCCCAGGCCACCGTCTCGGCCAACGTGGGCTTCGCGGAAATCGCCGCGGCCTGCGGCTACGGCATGGCCCTGGACGGTACCGGCCTCGCAGTGGTCAGGGAACTGTATGCCCGGAAAGACGTGGACGGCGCCCGCTTCGCGCACCTGAAAATAACGCCGGGCACACGGACAGACCTGCCCCGCCCGGACACATCACCCAGGGACGTCCTGCGCCGCCTTATTAATAAACTCCAGTAATCCCTCTTTGGTCAACCTCGCATCCTCCAGCATATCCTGCTGCGAACCGTGCTGCAGCAACCGGTCCGGCAAACCGTAGTTGACGATCCGTTGCGCTATCCCCCGTGATGCAAGATGCTCATTCACCGCGCTGCCCGCGCCGCCCTGGATCACGTTCTCTTCCACCGTAACCAGCAAATCGTGAGACGCGGCGAGTTGCTCCACCAGTTCGCCGTCCAGCGGTTTTACAAAACGCATGTTCGCCACCGTTGCACCCAACTCCTCGCCTGCTTCCAGGGCTATCTTCACGCTGCTGCCGAAGGCGAGCAACGCTATCTTCTCGCCCTGCAGGCGCACCTCGCCTTTACCCAGCGGCAGCGCCGTCATCTCTTTCTCAACCGCCGCGCCGGGACCGCCGCCCCGGGGGTAACGCACCGCCGCCGGCTGGTCCAGCAAAAAACCCGTGTACAACATCTGCCGGCACTCGTTCTCATCCGCCGGCGCCATCACCACCATGTGCGGGAGGCAGCGCAGGTAACAGAAATCATAGGAACCGTTATGGGTGGGCCCGTCGGCGCCGACCACGCCGGCCCGGTCGATGGCGAACAGCACCGGCAGCTTCTGGTTCACCACGTCATGCACCACCTGGTCGTAAGCCCGTTGCAGGAAGGTCGAATAGATGGCCACTACCGGTTTCAGGCCGTCACAGGCCATCCCCGCGGCAACGGTGACACTGTGTTGCTCGGCGATGGCTACGTCAAAATACCGGTCCGGGTATTCCTGCTCGAACCGCACCAGTCCGGACCCCTCGCGCATGGCCGGGGTCACCGCCACCAGGCGCTCATCCCGGGCCGCCATGTCGCATACCCAGTCGCTGAATACCTGGCTGTAGGTGGGTTTGGCAGGCTTTGCCGGTTTCGGAGCTGACGCCTTGCCGGTTTCGGGGTCGAACGGTTTGCTCACCGCATGCCATTTCACCGGGTCTTCCTCCGCCGGACCGTAGCCCTTGCCCTTGCGGGTGATGATATGGAGAAACTGCGGACCCTCCAACTGGCTGATATTGCGGATGGTCGTCAGCAGGGTCGGCAAATGATGGCCGTCCACGGGGCCGATATAATTGAAACCGAATTCCTCAAACAGCACGCCCGGCACGATCATGCCTTTTATGTGTTCCTCCGCGCGCCGTGATATCTCCAGCGCTCCCGGCACCTTCGACAGGACTTTCATGCCCCGCTCCCGCACCGTGGTGTAGAACTTGCCGGAAAGCAACTCGGCAAAACGGTTGGCCAGGGCTCCCACGTTCGGTGAAATCGACATATTGTTGTCGTTCAGTATCACCAGCAGGTCAACACCCGCGTCACCGGCATGATTCAGAGCCTCAAACGCCATCCCTGCCGTCAGCCCGCCGTCACCGATGATGGCGACGCACTTGCGCTTGCTGCCGCTGTTGCGCGCCGCGATGGCCATGCCCAGGGCGCCGCCGATGGACGTGCTCGAGTGGCCCACGCCGAACGTATCATAGCGGCTCTCATCCCGCTTCGGAAAAGGCGCCAGGCCGTCGTGTTTCCTGATGGTATGCAACCGGTCACGGCGCCCGGTGAGGATCTTGTGCCCGTACGCCTGGTGGCCCACGTCCCAGACCAGCCGGTCCTCCGGCGTATTGTAGAGATAATGCAGGGCGATGGTCAGTTCCACCGCGCCCAGGCTGGCGGCAAAATGGCCGCTGTTCCTGCTCGCCCAATGCAGCAGGAAGGCGCGCATCTCCTGCGCCAGCGGCTCCAGTTGATCTTCAGGCAGACTCCTCAAATCTTCGGGAGAATCAATTCCGTCCAGTATTGGCGTTTCGATCTGGTCTGACATGTAAGGTTCTCAACATCCGTTCTGCGGTGAGTTGATTACTGTAAGCAGAAATAAGCCGGGTTGCAAGGGGTCAGGGGCCAGGGGTTAGAGGCTAGGGGCTAGAGTTTTTACAGGACACCCATGTTATTTACAGGACACCCACATAATTTTGTTGGGTGTCCTGCCTTTTTGTTGGGTGTCCTGCCTTTTTGTTGGGTGTCCTGTTTTTGCCCCCTCCCTCGTGATGCCGGGCTTGACCCGGCATCCAGTGAAACACCTGTCCCGCAGGGACACATTATTATACTGACGCTATACATTTCCCGGTTTATCATATATTCTGAGAGGTTAAATGCGTTTCAGGCAACTGAAACGCTCTATTTTTGAAACTTGAAGGCTGCTGATGGCCGTACCGTTAACTCAACAACTCCGTATCTCAAAGTACATCCTGGGGAAAAAGCTGCGCGGCGAACAGCGCTTCCCCCTGGTGCTGATGCTGGAACCCCTGTTCCGGTGCAACCTGGCCTGTTCCGGTTGCGGCAAGATCGATTACCCGGAGGAGATACTGGACAAGCGCCTGAGTTATGAAGAGTGCATGCAGGCGGTCGATGAATGCGGCGCCCCGGTCGTGTCCATCGCCGGCGGAGAGCCGCTGATCCACCAGGACATGCCGGAAATAGTGCGCGGGTTTGTCGCCAGAAAGAAATATGTTTACCTGTGCACCAACGCCCTGCTGCTCGAACGGCGCATGCAGGACTACTCGCCTTCGCCCTACCTGACTTTTTCCATCCACCTGGACGGCAACCGCGACCGCCATGACGCTTCCGTATGCCGTTCCGGTGTCTTCGACAAGTGTATCTCGGTCATAAAACAGGCCAGGGACAAAGGCTTCCGGGTGACCATAAACTGCACGCTGTTCCAGGGTGAAAAAGCCGGGGAAGTGTCTGAATTCATGGACATGGCCATGGAGCTGGGCGTCGAGGGTGTCACCATATCCCCCGGCTACAGCTATGAACGGGCGCCGCGCCAGGACGTATTCCTGAAACGCAAGGAAAGCAAACAACTGTTCAGGGACATCTTCAAGCTGGGAACAGGGAAAAAGTGGCGTTTCAACCAGTCGTCCCTGTACCTGGATTTCCTGGCGGGGAACCAGCAATACCAGTGCACCCCCTGGGGCAATCCCACCCGGAACGTATTCGGCTGGCAGAAACCCTGCTACCTGCTGGTCGGCGAGGGTTACGCGCCGACCTTCAAGGCCTTGATGGAAGAGACGGAATGGCACAGGTACGGCAACGGGATCAACCCGAAATGCGCCAACTGCATGGTGCATAGCGGTTATGAAGCGTCCGCCGTGGAAGATGCGATCAAACGTCCGTGGGAAGCGCTGAAGGTGGCCCTGCGGGGACCCCGGACAACCGGGGACATGACCCCGGAGCTGCCCGTCCTCTACGTAGAGGACGATGCACTGTCGAAACCCATCGTTTCCGAAATCAAGCCGGCGCCGGTCGTCTTCCACAGCGATAAACAGGACAAGCAGGTCGCTTGACGGACTCGGTCTGGCTCGTATTACCGGGAGTCATCCTCTGGGCCGGTATCCTGGCGCTGCCCTGGCTGCCCTGGCGCAACCGCGAAACACTGGAGGCGGACGGCAACGGGAGCCCGGATCTTTCCGACGTCACCGTGCTGGTCCCGGCAAGGAATGAAGCCGGGGTCATCGCTGACACCCTCAACTCCATAGCCGCCCAGGGCCGGGGGCTCGGTATCGTCCTGGTCAACGACCGGTCCGGCGATGCAACCGTAGCCGAAGCCTGCCGGCCGGGCCTGGACAACCTGACCATCGTCAACGGCCGCGCCCTGAAACCCGGCTGGAGCGGCAAATTATGGGCCCTGCACCAGGGTCTGCCGTTCGTAAAGACGGAAACCATACTGTTGCTGGACGCCGATATCCGCGTCGAACCGGGAACCATTTCCGCGCTCAGGGACAGGATGCGGGAACATGACCTGCACCTGGTGTCGCTGCTCGCGTTCCTGCGCATGGAATCCTTCTGGGAAAAGCTGCTGATGCCGGCGTTCGTTTATTTTTTCAAACTGCTGTATCCGTTTCACCTGTCCAACACGGGCTCCAGGATGGTCGCCGCGGCGGCCGGCGGCTGCGTCCTGCTGCGCACCGCGTCACTGGCTCGGGCAGGCGGATTTGAAGCCATAAAAGGCAGCCTGATCGATGATTGCGCGCTGGCCCGCCGGTTCAGGGATGCCGGCCTGGCCACCTGGATCGGCCTGTCGCACTCGGCGCGCAGCGGGCGCAGTTACGACGGCCTCGCAGGCATCTGGAATATGATCGCCAGGACCGCGTACACCCAGTTGCGCCACTCGGTCATCCTGCTGGCCCTTTGCACCGCCCTGCTCACCGCCGGCTTCGTGTTGCCGGTGGCCGGCGTGTTCAGCGCCGACCCCGCCACCCGGGTATGGGCGATTGCCGGGATACTCCTGATGGCCGCGAGTTACCTGCCCACGCTACGCTATTACGGCATGAACCCGGCCTGGAGCGGGGCATTTCCGCTGGCCGGCGCGCTGTACCTGCTGATGACCTGGAGTTCCGCCTGGCGTTACTGGACCGGCGCGGGCGCCGACTGGAAGCAGCGCAGTTACGGCGCTGTGAAATAATGAGTTTTATTGTCTACTGGGACATTCAGGGGACAGAATGTGTCTGTCCCCGGCGACGATGCGGGTTTGAATGAATTGTAAATCACTACTTCTTGCCGTTTTGTTCCTGTTACTGTCCGGTTCCGCGCTCGCTGGGGAGCTGGACGGACCTGCTGCGACCATAGAGAATTTTCACAACAAGCTGCTCAGCGTGATGCAGCGGGCCGAAGAACTGGGTTACCGGGGGCGCTACGAGGAACTGGAGCCGTATGTCAACGCCGGTTTCGATATCCCGCTTATCACGAACGTCGTGCTGGGCCGCTACCGGGACCAGCTCAGTGAAGCGCAGAGAACGGATTTCAACAATCTGTTCAGCCGCTCCAGCACGGCCACCTACGCGTCCCGTTTCGACGGCTATGACGGCGAGGAATTCCTGGAGCTGTCCCGCGAACCGTTGAAGAGAGGGCGGGTATTGATCAGGACCGAACTGCGCCGCCCGAACGGCGACCCGGTGTCCCTCGATTACCTGCTGCATGAAAAACAGGGAAAGTGGTATATAATCAGTGTAAGCGCCGACGGCGTGAACGACCTGTCATTGAAACGGGCTGAGTATGCCGCTGTTATCAAAGAAAAAGGTTTTAATGGACTTGTTAAAGAGATATTATCTAAAATTGCCGACATGGAGAGAGACACCGAATAGTTTTATGAGCCGATGGGGAACAGTCAGAATGACAAATAGAACCAGACCGGAGACTCCGTTTTCCTTACTCGCTGTACTGCTTGCGGCCGCCCTGCTCACGGGCTGCGCCA
Source organism: uncultured Enterobacteriaceae bacterium (assembly GCA_964402775.1). Classification (GTDB taxonomy): domain Bacteria; phylum Pseudomonadota; class Gammaproteobacteria; order Eutrophobiales; family Eutrophobiaceae; genus JAAXHV01. The sequence continues at coordinate 3,367 of CAYOEQ010000086.1, read as the reverse complement.
CCACCGAGACCGTTGACGGGGAAATCAACCCGGATCCCTATGAAGATACCAACCGGTCAATGTACCGGTTCAATGACTATCTCGACCGCAATATCATGATACCCATCGCGGAAAACTATGTGAAAGCCATACCGGAACCGGTGCGCGACGGTATTACGAATTTTTTCGATAACCTGGAATACCTGAACGTCATACTGCACTCGTTCCTGCAGGGTAAACTCGGCCAGGGCCTCTCCGACGTAACCCGCTTCGTGGTCAACTCCACCATCGGGCTCGGCGGCCTGATCGACGTCGCCACGGACATGGGACTGGAGGAACATGAAGAAGACTTCGGCCAGACCCTGGCGGTATGGGGAGTCGACCAGGGCGCTTACCTGTATGTACCTTTCCTCGGCCCGTACACCGCGCGTAACACCCCGGACGAGGCCAGCAGTTACTTTACCAACCCGTTCTCGTATATCTCGACGCTTTACCTGTTGCCGGTTACGTTCCTGAACCTGCTCAATGACAGGGCAAACCTGCTGGAAGCATCGGAATTCGTGGAGGAGGCATCCATCGATCCCTACTCGTTTATCCGGGAGGCGTACCTGCAGCAACGCAGGTACCTCATCCATGACGGCAACCCGCCCTCAGAGGGTTATGACGATATATTCACCGAAGGCCTTCCGGACGACGAACCGAAACTCGTCATAGAATAAAACAGGGGTCAGAGTAAGAAATTCGAAGAATTTTTACTCTGACCCCGTATATCTTCCTTATTCATGCAGACGGATGCCAACCGGCGTCCGCCCACAACTCGCCCGAGACGATGGAATTGGAAATCATGAAGCAGATCGCGTCTGCGATCTCGTCCGGGCGGATCAGCCTGCTGATCTGGGTATCCGGCAGGATATGGCTTTCGATATAGTCGTCCCCCAGCGCCCGCACCATGGGGGTATCGGTAAATCCGGGGTGGATCACGCCGCAGCGCACGCCGTAATAGATCGCCTCCTTCATCAGCGTCGCCGCCGCGCCTTCCAGACCCGCCTTGGTGGACGCATAAGACACCTGGCCCTTGACCCCCTGGGATGACACGGAACCGATAAAGATCACGGTGCCCTGCACATCCTCTTCGGGATGCCATTTTTTCAGTCCGCGCAAGTGGCGGTCCTCGGCGATACGCGCAATCATTTCCATGGCCCAGTACACCGGGGCAAGCAGGTTGATATCCACGACCCGCCTGAATTTCTCCTGTGAATAGATGTCCGCCCTTCCCGTTTCCTTGTTGATCCTGACGGCCAGCGCATCCAGCGTGATGCCGGCGGCAGGCACACAAATGCTGACGATTCCGTACTTCTCGCCCATCTCATCAAAAATCCGGGTACGGAACGAATCATCAGTTACATCGCCGCAGTAGGCAACGGCGACCTCGCTGGTGATTTCATTGTTGATCTGCTCGGCGGCAACCTCCGTCTGTTCCGATTGATCGACAAGGGCGATTTTCCGTATGCCCCTGCGGGCCAGTTCCAGGGAAACGGCGCGGCCGATACCGCTGGCGCCGCCTGTTACGACGGCAACTCTGTCTTGAATCTGCATCTTTAATACACCAGGTTAAAACGTTGATGTAATTCTAGCCTTCTTTTTGTGCGATGCAAAATATTTTGTACTCCCTCCGCCGCGTGTGCAATACCCGTTCCGTGTAGCCGTTCGGCTCCTCGCGCCCGCAGAAGACCAGGTCCAGCGCCGCCCGGAACGGGATGCTCCGGTCGAAATCGGGGGCCATGTTCTCGTAACGGGGGTCTTCGGCATTCTGGTAATCCACCAGGGGCGCCATCTTCCTGAAGGCTTCCACCACCTGGTCCCTGGTCACGAGACCGTGATGGAGCCAGTTGGCGATGTGCTGGCTGGAGATACGCAGGGTCGCCCGGTCCTCCATGAGGTTGACGTTGTTCACGTCCGGCACCTTGGAACAGCCTATTCCCTGCTCAATCCAGCGCACCACGTAGCCCAGGATGCCCTGGGCATTGTTTTCCAGTTCCCTCCTGATCTCGAAATCGTTGAGCGCGTCACCGTCAAGCAGGGGGATCGCCAGCAGGTCGTCCGGATCGACCCGTCTCAGCCGGATCAGTTCGCGCTGGCGCGTACCGACGTTGATACGGTGGTAATGCATGGCATGCAGCGTGGCCGCGGTGGGCGAAGGCACCCAGGCGCTGGTGGCCCCGGCGCGGGGATGGTTCACCTTGACGTCCATCATGGCCGCCATGTTGTCCGGCTCGGGCCACATGCCCTTGCCGATCTGCGCATGTCTCGGCAACCCGGTGACCATGCCGATATCCACGTTCCAGTCTTCATAAGCCAGCAGCCACGGCGCGGTCTTCAACCTGGCCTTGGGCATCATGGGACCGGCTTCCATGCCGGTATGGATCTCATCGGCGGTGCGGTCGAGAAAACCCGTGTTGATGAAGATCACCCGGTTCTCCGCGACCCGGATGCACTCTTTCAGGTTGACCGTGGTCCTGCGTTCCTCATCCATAATGCCGATCTTGATGGTCAGCCGCTCCAGCCCCAGGGCGTCCTCCACCCGTTCAAACAGTTCCACGGTGGCGGCCACCTCTTCCGGGCCATGCAGTTTCGGCTTGACGATGTAGATGGAGCCGGTGCGGCTGTTCCTGAACCTGCCGTTGCCCAGCAAATCATGTTTTGCGGCCAGCGTAGTCACCATGGCGTCGAGGAACCCCTCCGGTATTTCCCGGCCGCCGGCCGTGGTCACGGCATCGGTGTACATGTGCAGGCCCACGTTGCGCAACAGCATCAGGGCGCGGCCCGGCAACGTAAGAGTCCTGCCGCCCGGCGACGTGTACCTGCGGTCCCCGTTCAGGGTGCGCTCGATAACCCCGTCATCCTTCACCACCCTCCGGGTCAGGTCGCCTTTCATAAGGCCCAGCCAGTTGCGGTACACTGCGACCTTGTCGTCCGCGTCCACCGCCGCCACCGAATCCTCGCAATCCATGATGGCGCTGACGGCCGCTTCCAACTGGATGTCGTAAATGCCGGCCAGGTCATTGCGGCCGATGTAGTAGCCTTCCCCGAGCTTGAGTTCGATATGCAGGGCGTTATGGCGCAACAGGATGCTGTCCGGGTTCTCCGGGTCGCCGGTGTAACCGGCAAAGCGCTCCCGTTTGCCCAGGCTGTGCTCGCTGCCGTCGCCCATGATGCCCACCAGCTGGCCTGATTTCACCTTGTACTTCACCACGTAGTCGTGGCTGCCCACGGCCATGGGCGTCGCCCGGTCCAGGAAGCGGCGCGCATACTCTATGACCCTGCGGCCGCGCACGGGATTGTACCTTGCGGTGCGCTTGCAGCCTTCGGTCTCCGGGATCACGTCGGT
>CAYOEQ010000085.1:0-8943 GCA_964402775.1 uncultured Enterobacteriaceae bacterium | reverse complement strand
GAACTGGTGCGCAAGGCGCGCGGCGCGGAACTGCCCGATTCCTTCTGGACCGACCCGCTCATGTACATGGGCGCCTCCGATGTGTTTCTCGGTCCCTGCGATGATATCCCGATGGAAAGCGAGGACTGGGGCATAGACTTTGAATCAGAGGTGGCGATCTTTACCGACGACGTGCCCGCAGGCATCACTCCCGAACAGGCAAAAGCGCATATCAAGCTCGTCACCATCATCAACGACGTATCGCTCAGGAACCTGATCCCCAAGGAACTGGCCAAGCAGTTCGGGTTTTACCAGTCCAAGCCCCATACCGCGTTTGCTCCCGTCGCCGTTACGCCGGATGAACTGGGCGATGCCTGGGACGGCGGCAAGATCCACCTGCCCCTGCATTCCACCATGAACGGCGTAAAGCTGGGTTCGCCCAACGCCGGCGTGGACAATACCTTCGACCTGCCGCGGCTGATTTCCCACGCGGCCAAGTCCCGTCCGCTCATGGCGGGCACGGTGGTCGGATCAGGCACGGTGTCCAATGTAGGCAGCAAGGACGGGTCATCCTGTATCTCCGAGATCAGGTGCCTGGAGACCATCGCCGACGGCAAGCCCACGACGGAATTCATGAAGTTCGGCGACCGTATCGAGATCGAAATGTTCGACGAGAACGGCGAGACCATCTTCGGCAGGATCGACCAGGTCGTCGCCCAGTACCACCCACCCAGGTAATTCATGAAACTGTACAGCTACTGGCGATCATCCGCTGCCTACCGGGTACGCATCGCTCTCAACCTGAAAGGGCTGGATTACGAGGTGGCGCCGGTGCACCTGCTGAAGGACGGCGGCGAGCAGCTCCAGGCCGAATACCAGGCGGTAAACCCCCAGGGCGTCGTCCCTGCCCTGATGGATGGCGACGTCCGCATCGGCCAGTCGCTCGCCATCATGGATTACCTGGAAACCAGGTACCCGGAACCGGCTCTGTACCCGCAATCGATTGAGGAGCGGGCATTTGCCCAGCAGTTGGCCCTGGTAGTCGCCTGCGATATCCACCCGTTGAATAACCTGCGCGTCCTGAAATACCTGAAACGCGCCCTGGAACAGGGTGATGAAGTAAGGGATGACTGGTACCACCACTGGGTGAGGAGGGGTTTCACGGCGCTGGAAAAACTGCTGGACGGCAGGGGCTGGCAAGGTCCCTATTGCCTGAACGGACAGGTCGGCATCGCCGATGCCTGCCTGGTTCCGCAGATCTACAATGCCCGCCGCTTCAAAGTGTCCATGGATGATTTTCCCACCCTTGCCAGGATTGATCAGGCCTGTATGGAACTGGAGGCGTTCCGGCAAGCGGCGCCGGAAAATCAGGTGGATGCAAACACATGAGAGGTACCAACCATGTCCGGATTTGACAAAGTTGTGAACACGTATGCCGAGGCGCTGGACGGCCTGCAGGACGGCATGACCATCATCGCCGGCGGCTTCGGCCTGTGCGGCATCCCGGAAGGGTGTATCGCCCGCATCAGGGAAATGGGCGTGCGGGACCTGACCATTATCTCCAACAACTGCGGCGTGGACGATTTCGGCCTGGGCCTGTTGCTGGAAGGCCGGCAGATCAAAAAGATGGTCTCGTCCTACGTGGGCGAGAACGCCATTTTTGAACAGCAGTTTCTCGACGGCGAACTGGAAGTGGAACTCACGCCCCAGGGTACGCTGGCGGAAAAGATGCGGGCGGGCGGCGCCGGCATCCCCGCGTTCTATACCGCCACCGGCTACGGCACGCCGGTGGGCGAAGGCAAGGAGGTGCGCGAGTTCAACGGCCGCAACTACATCCTGGAAGAAGCGGTCACCGGCGATTTCGCCATCGTCAAGGGCTGGAAGGCGGACCGTTACGGCAACGTCATCTACCGCCATACGGCGCAGAACTTCAACCCCATGGCCGCCACCGCAGGCCGCATCACGGTGGTGGAAGTGGAGGAGATCGTGGAACCCGGCGAACTTGAACCCGGCACGATCCACACCCCGGGCATCTACGTAAATCGGCTCATACAGGGCGAGTTCGAGAAACGCATCGAACAGCGTACCCTTACGGAGTAATACCATGGCACTCTCACGTCAACAAATGGCAATGCGCGTAGCCCGCGAACTGCGCGACGGCTACTACGTCAACCTCGGCATCGGCATCCCCACCCTGGTCGCCAATTACGTCCCGGAAGGCATGGAGGTGATGCTGCAATCGGAAAACGGCCTGCTCGGCATGGGCCCGTTCCCCACCGAAGCGCAACTGGACGCGGACATGATCAACGCCGGCAAACAGACCGTAACGGCCATCACCGGCGCCTCCATCTTCAGCTCCGCGGAATCATTCGCCATGATCCGCGGCGGACACGTGGACCTGACGGTATTGGGCGCGTTCGAGGTGGACGCGGAAGGCAACATCGCCTCCTGGATGATCCCGGGCAAACTGGTGAAAGGCATGGGTGGCGCCATGGACCTGGTGGCGGGGGCGGACAATATCATCGTTACCATGACACATGCCAGCAAGAGTGGCGCGTCGAAACTGCTGCCGAAATGTACTTTGCCGCTGACCGGCGCCGGGTGTATCCACAAGGTGGTTACCGACCTTGCTTACGTGGAGATCAATGACGGGAAGTTCTGGTTGAAGGAACGGGCGCCGGGGGTGAGTGTGGATGAGATTGTGAGCAAGACTGCGGGGGAGATGGTGGTGCCGGAGGTGGTGGGGGAGATGGGGTTTTGAGGGATCCGATTGCTAAGAAATGGAAGAATATTTTGATATCTTCAAGTTCGTTTAACTCATGAATTTTGCTCAAAAAAATCCTCATCAATCTCTTTGAACTTACGAACATTCAATTATGAAGCACTCACCCATTTTCAGTCTGGTATTACTGACGGCATTAAGTCCATTCGCGATTGGAGAACAATACTATCCCAATATTCCGGGGGAAGTGTTGATGGAGGATGATCGTGTCGTTGTGCAAAGATTCGTTTTGGAACCCGGCCAGTGGGAAGGCATCCATTCCCATCCGGAATACCAGTTGGTCATTGTACTGAAGCGCAGCGATGAAGTGACGTATCGAATCGGGGACAAAGACACCATATTTAAATCCACAGAAGCTGAGCTTCTTGAAAGCCCCAACTCGGTGTTCTGGCGTCCCGGACCTGTGCATTTGAGTGACCGGCATAATTCCGGCAATACCGGCAGCAAAACTCTGGAATGGATAGCAATTACTTTCAAGCGTGATTCCATTGCCACCGAACCAGTGAAAAGTCTCGTGCCGGAAACAAGATGAAGTGAAGTTTTCTATTAAACCTTAATCGCTTACCTCATGATTATCGCGATAATGCGAAAAGCAGCAGGTATTGAGAAGTTCTACTCTCACTGAGCATCCAATACCCCCCGGCACGCTTCCGGCAAATCAGCCATCATAATTTCAGGAGGTTGATCTTCCGGATCCCGCGGCGGCGGATACAGCGCTTCATCGGTGAACCACCATTCCAGTTCCTCGTTGCAGCCATCGCCTTCGGGAGGCGGTTCCTGGTCGAGGCACGCGCCTGTTTCCGGGCAATGCAGGCGTACGTGAAAATGGGAGTCGTGACCCCACCACGGGCGCACCTTGCGCAGCCAGTCGGCATCTTCCTCCGTCCGGTCCCGGCACAGGCGTCGCTTGATCGCCGCGTTTACGAAGATGCGGGCAACGGCCTCGTCACGCGCCGCGGCCTTGATGATCTTTGAGTGCGCGCCGGTCCAGGTGTCGTTCACCTGCAACCGGTTCGCCGCGACCATGGAGGACGAACTGATCTGTTCCCGCTCTGCTGCGCTCAGTTCCAGGCTGTCCGGCGCACGCAGCCAGATATCGGCATCGAGACCGATCTGGTGCGAACGGTGGCTGGAAACCATGGGCCCGCCGCGGGGATGGCTGATGTCCCCCACGTACAGGCCGGGCCAGCCTGCGACCTGCGCGGCATCGGATAACCGCTCAATGAATGCGATCATTTCCGGATGGCCCCAGTTACGGTTGCGAGACAGGCGCATCGCCTGCCAGCGAGGAGCTGTTTCGGGAAGCTGCGCGGCACCTGCCAGGCACCCCGCGGCGTAACCGCCGAGCGGGGCAGATGCAGCCTTCGTAGGCGCATCGATCGCACTGAAAGCAAACTTGGCCGGCTGCTCGTCTTGCGCGCCTGCGCCGAAAGCGACAGCAAGGCTGAAAGCAAATATCAACGCCCGCCTGACGCCGCAACCACGCGCCCATTTATTTAGGGAACCTCTGATTAAGTCAGAGGTTCCTGCGATACATGGATGTATCGCCAAATTCGATGACGATAAGTCATTGAATTTGAGAGCAAAACAAAAATCACATTTTTTGTTTTGCGTGCTCTGGCAAGTCCAGGATGGACTTGTCCAGAGCTTCCTTAGTCTACTTCTGCCAAATGTAAACAAGGTACCAGTCCGGTCAGAGATATGCCCTGGTCATATGAACAAACTGACAGGCAAGGCGTAGAATCGTCTTCGGCCGTACCTGAAAGATAACGTATCTTCGCCGGAATACAGCAGAACACCGCGTTCAAACTTGTTGCCTGTCGCTTCCGCCAGCAGCGAAAGCCCCTTGAAATCCCGGATTGACACCGTGGCAGAAGCTTTTATCTCAATACCAATGATGTTGAGGTTGCTCTTTTCCAATACGATGTCTACCTCACTTTGCCTCTTGTCACGAAAATGGTACAAGACCACGTCCTCCTGTGACCAGCCCGCCTGCTTGCAAAGCTCCATATATATCAGGCTTTCCAGCAAGGCGCCGTAATGTTGGCTGGTCACAAGCTGCTCAGGGTCACGGTACCCGAGCAGGAAGCCTGCAAGTCCGGTATCGATAAAATGTAATTTGGGCATTTGCGATACGCTAATCCTGGCCCGGTTTTTTCGATATGCCGGCACGCGCTGCAGAAGAAACATCAGTTCAAGCATTTCGGTGTAGGTCTTGACCAATCCGTCCTTCAACTCCAGGTCACGTCCAATTCTCGAGTATTTCAACAGGTTGCCGCTCAAACCGGCAAGGTATGGCAACAGGGCTTGCAACTTTGATTGATAGTCGCCTCGGGCCGCGTGCAGGGTTTCGAAATCCTTGTAAAGCCGCCCCGCCAGGTAAGTTTTGAACCACACCTGTTTTTCCCGCTGACCCAGGCTCTGTACTTCGGGGTAACCACCGGACAGGATTTTCGCGGCAAGCTCCTGACGACTGATAAATGATGATTTTGTGGCGGGAAACTCACCGGCACACAAATAATCTATCAGGTTGGGTTTTTCATCCCTCGAGTGATAAACAGACAGTTCGCCGGCAGACAGCGGATATAAAACAAAGCGCGCCATATGTCCCGGCAAAGCTTCCTGAACCCGTGCAGAGCGAAAGATATCCGCGGAACCGGTCAACAAAAATTTGCCTTTTTCATCCGGCGCCAGCAGGTCAGAGACTTTTTTTATGACAGGAATCAAATCAGGGACATACTGAAATTCATCCAACACGATTTTTCGTGAACCCATTGATTGGACAAAACCATACGGGTCACTTCGTACCGCTGCCAGCAACGCCTGTTCATCAAGCGAGATGTAGTCCATATCAAGATTATCGGCTATGGATCGCGCCAGCGTGGTTTTACCTGCTTGCCGGGCCCCGGCCAGGTAAACCACCCGAAATGCTGAGAGCATCCGTTCAAGTACCGGCTGCAGTTTTCTATGGAATACGGGCATCGTCAATTTCGATCAAATACACTTAACCAGAATTATACGTCTTATTAACCAGAAAAATACACCTCTTTATCGTGAATTTTACAGACCAGGACGAATAATTCAAGACGATGCTGTTTTCTGACTAATCTGTCGGAGTGAACTCGTCCATACTTGGCGGATAGGTATCATATTTCGGCAGGTCGTCGTTGACCTCGCACCAGCTTGCCTTTGACGGCCAGAACATGTGTGCGGCATGCCCGATTTCAACCTCCCCGTCCAGGGTGGCGGCAGTGGCGGCCAGCACCTCGCCGCCGTTGATTTCCGCGACCAGGGCGGAACCGCACACGCTGCAGAACAGCCTGGCGGAGTGGGAGCTGGACTGGTAGCGGGCGACCACTTCTTCGCCTTCCGTCCAGGTGAAATGCTCCGGCGTCACCGGTTCGATATAAGTACCGAACGCGGCGCCGTGGTATTTCTGGCAGAAAGTGCAATGGCAATGATCGATATCATCGGACGTGGTATTCACTTCGTAGCGGATTTTTCCGCACAGGCAACTGCCTTGAGCTTTCATGGCGACCTCTGATCAGGTTGAGAACCTGTAGATATTATGCCTCATCCGTCCCGCATCTGCTTGAAGCCCGCCACGAACCGGCTCAGGGTGTTGGACATGAGGCCGCACGCCAGGCTGATGTCGATCAGTTGGAAGCAGGTGTCATCCTCGAAAGCCTGTTCCAGGGCGGTCATCTGGAATGCCCCGTCCCCCACCAGGATGAGCGGCCGGCGGCCGGTAGCGGCCTGCACCCCCAGACCGGACGGAACGCCGTAGCCCGTGGTGGCGTAATAACCCGGCGCCACCAGTTCGGTGTATTCCATATCCATGGCCGTGAACAGGCAGTCGCCCATGTCCGCGGCGATGGGATTGACCATGTTGAGCGCCCCGGCCCGTCAGGGTAAATACATTCTTTCGAGCGCGCCATACGGCAGGGCCAGATACGGTAATGGCGCCAGATAATGATTCAGACCGGGCAGAACACTCCGTCTCTCCGGGTTTAACGCGGGTATGCCGGAATTGGCAGACGCGCCGGCATCGAATGCCCGGCCAACTCAACCCATATGGAAGAAATCAAGCTTGTTTCCATCAAGGTCGCGAAAGTAAGCCGCGTAAAAGCCCGGCATGCGCTCTCCGGGCGCACCTTCATCCGTGCCTCCCAGTTCCAATGCCTTGGCGTACAATCTATCCACTGTTTCCTTGCTGTCCACTGCCAGGGCAACCATTGTGCCATTGCCTGGTGTTGCAGGATTGCCGTCAAACGGCTCGATTACACCAAATAAAGGCGAGCCCTCGCCGGAACTCCAGGTAACCAGACGTTTAAGTTCAAGCGCTCTTGCTGCACCAATTTCTCCAAGTAATGCATCATAGTAGGCGGCTGCGCGCTCCAGGTCGTTGGTGCCAATTGTTACATAACCAATCATAATCACTCCTTAATGGAAAAGTCCGGTATGTTACCGGGATGAATGAATACCGCCGAAGATTATACTAAATCTGAATGCATCCGTCCCGCGCCCATCAGTAGCAACTGTCGCAAAAATCGAGCGCCAGCTTGTTGAAATCATCAGCGAACTCATGGAAAGAAAGATGCGCGGGGATCACCCTGGTCCATGCATTCGGCTGATTCTCATCGATCCATTTCCCCGCGGCCTGTTTCCAATCCTCGCGGACAACCTGTAATACCGGTATCTCTTTATCTATTCTGCGAGCTATCTCCCGGTAATCCAGGTCAAAACCGGTCCTGATAAGCTCGCAGGCGACAGCCTCCGGGGTTTTGGCCGCTTCACTCACCATCTCCTGTACGAACTTACTGTCGGGGGTATTGACGTAACAATGGTGCAGGTAGTGTTCAAAGAATTTCAGATGGCCGTATTCCGTGAGCATCCCCAGGCCGGCCTGCAGTTCCTGCTCATCTCCTTCCCCCCAGTCAGACCCGTTTTCTTTCCTGATCTTCGGCGGTTCGTCAATGCTGATAAAACCGCGTACGTTACCGGTACCGTGCTTCTCAAAACAGGAATAGGCGGCCGATACGCCCATGGACCAACCGGCAATGATGCAATTCTCCAGCCCGAGACGAGCGATGAATTCATGCAGGTCTTTGCCATGCTGATCATAATTATTGCCGTGAGGCGTCACACTTGAATCACCGTGACTGCGGGGGTCATAGGCCAGGACCCGGTAACGCTCGGCGAAGATCGGCAGGTTTCTCTCGAAAACTTTTGTGGTGTAAGTCCAGCCCGGTATGAAAATGACCGGTTTGCCGGCGCCATATTCTACGTAAGCGAGCGTTAATTCATCGGAGATAACGAGCCGCTTTTTCATCAGAAGTCCTTGCGGACTTCGAGGCCGAAACTGCGCGGACGGTTCGTGACGATGCGCGGCCGTCCGGGCTTCTCCGCAGCAATGGAGCGATTATCGGACAGGTTGGCGTGGTCGTTGGTCGCGTTTTTCATGAACAGGGCGACGTCCCAGCTACCTGCCTGGTAGGCGCCGATACGAAAATTCAGCAACTCGAATGAATCCCTCACCCGTGGCGGTATGGCACCGCTGACGTTGTTGGCGCTGAGGCTGTCGTCGTAGTAAGAATAATCACCACGGACATAACCCTCCCAGCCGGCAACCAGGGGGAAACTGTATTCGGCGGCCGCGTTAAAGGTTACTTCAGGCACCTGCAGAATACGATCTCCCTTAACTGTGCCTATCAGGTCGTCACCTTTCGTTATCTTGGCATCGGTATAACCAAAGCCCAGGGAAACATTCAAACCTTCCACCGGCGCAGCCTGCAGTTCGACTTCTACTCCCTTGTTCTTCGCAGAACCTGAATTGGCCACGTACTGGAAGCCGCAAGCCAGGCGGTTCGTTTGCAGGGTATCGTCCCAGTTGATATTGAAGGCGGCAACGTTCAGGTTAACCCGGTCATCAAACAGCGATGACTTCATGCCGAGCTCATAATTCCACAGCGAGTCGGACTCGAAGGTCGCTACGTCTTCGTTGGTAATACCCAGGTCTGCAAGTTCGGTGGCGCAGAAGGCCACGGGTACGGGCATATTTACGCCACCTTCGCGAAAACCCTTGGAAGCGGACCCGTATATCAGCAAATCCTCGGTCACATCCAGTTCCATCAGGACCTTGGGCACGACCCTGGAACTGCTGCGCCTGGGAGGCATGACAA
>CAYOEQ010000084.1:3106-8983 GCA_964402775.1 uncultured Enterobacteriaceae bacterium | reverse complement strand
AATTATCCCTATTGTGGCCGATGGCAAGAATCGAGGCAATTTTACTCTGACCCCGTTTATTCCTTGCAATGAAAATCATTGCTGACAAGGCAATCCCCTACGCCAGGCGGTTTTTTTCAACTTTGGGCGACCTTGTCCTGCTTGATGCCGGGGACATCACACACGCATTAATCAATGATGCGGATTGCCTGGTGGTCCGGTCGGTTACCCGGGTAGACCGGGGACTGCTGGACGGCACGCAGGTAAGCTGTGTCGCCAGCGCTTCAAGCGGCACCGATCACGCGGACCTTGACTACCTGGATAGCCGGGACATCCCCTTGTTCGATGCAAAAAGCTGTAACGCAAACTCAGTAGCCGAATACGTGCTGAGTTGCCTGCTCGTGTTGTCGGAACAATACGGCGTGGAACTGGAAGGCAAAACCGCCGGTATCATCGGCTGCGGCCACGTGGGGGCGCGGCTCAGATACCTGCTGCGCGTCATCGGTGTCGAGACCCGGGTTTATGACCCGTTTATCCGGGATGAGCACAATTCCTACCCTTTCCGGGACCTGGACCAGGTGCTCTCATCGGACATTGTTTCCCTGCATGTCCCGTTGACAACGACAGGTGAATTTCCTACCGCGAAAATGGTGGGACGGGAATTCCTGGGCAGGCTCAAGCGGGACGTCATATTTATCAACACCGCAAGAGGCGGCGTCGTTGATGAGCGGGCGCTTATCGATTTCGCCAGGGAAAACCGGGCAAGCCGCCTGGTGCTGGACGTATGGGCGGGAGAACCAGAAATCAATGACGAGTTGTTCAGGCTGGCAATCCTGGCGACTCCCCATATCGCCGGGTACAGTTCCCGGGCAAAACTGAATGCGACCCGGCTTGTATACGAAAAGCTCTGCAAATGGTTAGATATGCCTGCGCCGGCGGATACGGTAACATCGTTTCCTGCAGGGAACGCGGAAATAAACCTGTCCGGTTTCAGTCGCGGGTTCGAGGCAATCCGGACGGCAGTGCTCGCCGCCTATGACGTACGCAGTGATTGCGCGGCTCTAAGGGAAATCGAGGGAATTGACCTGGAGCGAAGGGGCGATTTTTTTACGTCGCTGAGAGCGGATTATCCGTTCAGGCGGGAATTCGCCGAGTTGCAGGTGATCCTGCCGGAGCAGTCGGACCTGGTGCGGTCCATGCTCTCGGCGCTGGGTTTTACTATTAAAACATAACCGAAGCAGAATAGATCCATGCGCTGTTTCAGCCATCCGTACATGACATTCTGCATGTTTTTGTCGATTGCGGGCCTGCCCGCCGTGGCAGCCGCGCAGCCGGACGCGTCCGCGCTGCGACCGAACATCCTGTTCATCATGTCCGACGACCATGCCCAGCGGGCAATCAGCGCCTATGGCGGCAACCTGGCAGAGACGCCCAATATCGACCGCATCGCCGCTGAAGGCGCGCTGTTTCGTAATTCCTTTGTCACCAACTCCATTTGCACACCCTCCCGGGCGGTGTTGCTGACCGGTAAATTCAGCCACCGAAACGGGGTGCGGATCAATGGAGACGTGTTTGACAGCCGCCAGGCAACGTTTCCGCGAATATTGCAGGAGCAGGGGTATGAAACTGCCGTCGTGGGCAAATGGCATTTGAGCTCCGAACCGGCAGGGTTCGATCACTGGCAGGTGCTGGAAGGCCAGGGCGAATATTACAGCCCGCGCTTTCTCACTCCCACGGGTAGGGTGCAATACGACGGCGACTACGTGACGGACAAGATCACCGACCTCGCGCTGGAGTTTTTACAACACCGGGACAGGAACAAACCTTTCATGATGCTGTACCACCACAAGGCCCCGCACCGTAACTGGATGCCCGCGGTCGATGATCTGGACGCCGGCAATGCCGCCGGGATACCCTTGCCGGACAGTTTTGATGACGATTACAGCGGACGCCCCGCCGCGCAGGAAGCGGATATGCGCATCGCGGATATGTTCCTGTCGTATGACATGAAACTGCAGCCGGACGACTACGGAACGGAAACCGGCTCAGGGGGCGGAAGCGGCAGCGAAGAGGCCGTAAACCAGGCGCTCAAGGCCTGGCAGGATGCCTATGCCCGCCTGTCCCCGGCGCAGAAGGCCTCATGGGACAGGTATTACGACAGGGTCAATGCCGGGTACCGGCAGGTAAAGGACGATCCGAAGGCGCTCGCCCGCTGGAAGTACCGGCGCTACCTGCATGATTATCTCGCGACCGTGCGCGCGGTTGACAGGAACATCGGCCGCGTGCTCGATTATCTCGATACGGAAGGGTTATACGAGAACACCATCGTGATTTATACCTCGGACCAGGGCTTTTACCTGGGTGAACACGGCTGGTACGACAAGCGCTTCATGTATGAAGAATCCATGCGCACTCCGCTGTTGATACGTTACCCCGCAGGCGTACGCGCAGGACAACAGGTTGATGAACTGGTTCAGAACCTGGACCTGGCCCCTACACTGCTTCATTTCGCGGGCGCGCCGATCCCCGCAGGCATGCAGGGCCTGTCATTAAAAAAACTGCTGAACGGCAATCGGCCGGGCAACTGGCGCGATGCTCTGTATTACCATTATTACCAGTATCCCGCCTGGCACATGGTCAATCCCCATTACGGTGTTCGCAGCGCCACCCACAAGCTGATCCACTTCTACGCCATGGACCGCTGGGAACTGTATGAGCTGCAGCGCGACCCGCAGGAAATGAACAACCGCTACAATCATCCCGGCTATACGCAAGTGAGGGAGGAACTCCACGAACGGCTCGGGCAGTTGCAGGAACAGTATGGCGATGCTGCGGCCGGCGCGGGCGGATACCGGACCGGACAGTGAGTACGCGCCGATGAACCTGGGATTTCTTGCCTCCCACAACGGCAGCAACATGCAGGCCGTCATCGATGCCTGCCGCGCCGGCAGGCTGGCCGCCAGTCCCGTGGTGGTCATCAGCAATAACATCGATTCCGGTGCGCTGGAACGTGCCCGTAATGAAAGGGTCCCCTGTTTTCACCTGAGCGGGCGCACCCACCCGGACCCCGAGGACCTGGACCGGGAAATCGTCGACGTCCTGCTCGAACATGACGCCAACCTGGTGATCCTGGCCGGCTATATGAAGAAGGTCGGCCCGGTGACGCTGGCGACCTACCCCGGCCATGTCCTGAACATCCACCCCGGCCTGTTGCCCGACTTCGGCGGCCGGGGCATGTACGGCCGGCGCGTGCATGAAGCCGTGCTGGCCGCAGGCGCAGGCACCACCGGCGCGACCGTCCACGTGGTGGATGCAATCTACGACAACGGCCCGGTCCTTGCGCAGAAAAAAGTCAGGGTAAAAAAATCGGATACGGCAGACAGTCTGGCCAAACGCGTCATGGAGATCGAGCACGAACTCTACGTGGATACCATAGATCGCATTATACGCGGGGAGATTAAGCTTCCTTAATCAGGAATCCAGTCAATCAAACCGTCGCCGCAGGCGACACGAATTTACTCGACCGTTATCGTGATCCGCTTCGACATCACGGCAGGTTCATGGGGGATGTGGGCGAAATCGCCCAGCAGGAGTTGCAGGGTGTGTTCGCCCGGGGGCAGTTCCACGGTGGCTTCCGTCTGCCCGCCGCCGAAGTGCAGGTGGTTTTCATCATTGACGATGGGAAACTCCATGGCAGGCAGTTCCGTGTCCACCAGCAGGTGATGGTGGCCGCTGTTGTCGTACTTGATGCCGGCAGGGGCGACACCCATGTTCCTCAAACCGAAGCGCACGGTCACCGGATTCGACACCGTCGCGCCGTCGGCGGGCGAGATGAAATACAGTTCGGCATTCCCCGGAGCCGGGGTCCTCTCCTGCGCGGGAACGGAAAACGGGCACAGCGCCAGGATCAGCATCAACAGTCTGTACATTTGCGAACCTCTTTACGTGGACTGCCCGCTAGTTTAGCATGGCACGGAAAATGGTTAAATTGAATAACGTGTTGGTTAACCGGATCACTGCTCTCTACGATCGGTACATCCTCGGCCGGCCCCGGCTGGTGCTGGCGATACTGCTCGCCGTATTCGCTTTTTTTGCCTGGCATGCCAGGGACTTCAAACTGGACGCCTCCACCGATACCCTGATCCTGGAAAGCGACAAGGACCTGCGCATATTGCGCCAGGTGAACAAACGGTACGAAACCCAGGAGTTCCTGGTCGTGACGTTCACTCCCCACGCGGACCTGTTCTCGGATGCGTCGCTTGAGACCATCCATGCGTTGCGGGAAGACCTGGAGCAGATTCCGGCCGTCGCTTCGGTGTTTACGCTGCTCGACGCGCCGTTGGTGAAAATCGTCGGCGGCACACTGGCCGAGGTTGCCGCAAACTACCGCACCCTGGAAGACCCGGACGTTGACCGGGATGCTGCACGGGAGGAACTGCTGGCCAGCCCCGTCTTCCTTGACCTGCTGATCAGCCAGGATGCCGGGACCACGGCGCTGCAGGTCAACCTGAAAAACAAGGTTATCCTGACCGATGCGCAGCAAAGAAGAAACGAACTGCTGATCAAACAGGACACAGAGGGACTGACTGCAGCGGAACAACAGGAGCTTGCAGACACCCTGGACCGCTATGAGGAAGTCAAGGAGGAGGCTACCAGGAGCAATCACGAAACCGTGGCCGCAACCCGTGCGGTGATGGAGCGTTACCGGGATAAAGGGACACTCTACC
This sequence comes from uncultured Enterobacteriaceae bacterium, assembly GCA_964402775.1. Taxonomy (GTDB): domain Bacteria; phylum Pseudomonadota; class Gammaproteobacteria; order Eutrophobiales; family Eutrophobiaceae; genus JAAXHV01. The sequence goes on along the minus strand of CAYOEQ010000084.1, from coordinate 4,277 downwards.
TGGGCGGCATTCCCATGATCGCGGACGATATGATCACCTTCATCAAGAACGACCTGGTGGTATTCGGCGCCGGGGTGTTCGCCTTCCTGGTGATCATGTTGTCTATCATTTTCAGGCAGGCCCGTTTCGTTCTGCTGCCCCTGTGCAGTTGCGGCTTTGCAGTGGTCATCATGATGGGACTGCTGGGCCTTATCGGCTGGCCGGTTACGGTGATATCGTCCAATTTCATTTCGCTGATGCTCATTCTTACCATGTCCATGAACGTGCACCTGGTGGTGCGTTACCGGCAACTGAGCCGTGACCTTGCCGGCCAGAGCCAGACGGAACTGGTGTCCAACACGGTCCGGCGCATGGTCTGGCCCTGCCTGTATACCGCGCTGACCACCATGATCGGATTCGGGTCACTGGTGGTCAGCGATATCAAGCCGGTGATTGATTTCGGCTGGATGATGACCCTGGGACTCGGTGTTACCTTCCTGACGTCCTTCCTGCTGTTTCCGGTTATCCTGATTTCCCTGGACAAGACGATCACGTCTCCCGGCAAACAGGAAGTGCCGTTTACCGCAACGCTGGCAAGAACGACCGAAAGATACGGCAACGGCGTAGTTGTGATTGCACTGCTGCTGGCTGCTCTCAGTCTTTACGGCGTATCCCGGTTGAAGGTAGAGAACAGTTTCGTCAATTATTTCAGCGATGACACGGAAATACACCAGGGACTGAAACTGATCGATGACGAACTGGGCGGCACCGCGCCCCTGGACGTGGTCCTGACATTCGATCCGGTCAAGGAGTATGGGGAAGAAGAGGAAGCGGAGCCGGGAGAGGATGATGACTTTGAAGACCTGGACGACCTGTTCGGCGGCTTCGATGAAGAACCTGCGGATCCGGCGGATGCCTGGTTCACCACCTACAAGATCGACCGCATCAAGGCGGTCCACGACTACCTGGACAGCCTGCCGGCCGTGGGCAAGGTACAATCGCTGGCTTCGCTCCTGCGCATAGCGGAAGACCTGAACCAGGGCGAGGAGTTCGACGCTTTTGAACTGGCCGTCATCAACAAGAAACTTCCGGAGGAGGTAAAGGAGCAACTGATCGATCCGTATATCTCCATTGACAACAACGAAGCCCGCATCAACATGCGCATCCTGGATTCCACGCCTGACCTGCGCCG
>CAYOEQ010000084.1:0-3006 GCA_964402775.1 uncultured Enterobacteriaceae bacterium | reverse complement strand
ACAACGAAGCCCGCATCAACATGCGCATCCTGGATTCCACGCCTGACCTGCGCCGCAAGCAGTTCCTGGAAAAAATCGACGCGGACCTGCGTAATGAACTCGGCCTGACCGGCGACGAGTTCCAGGTCAGCGGCATGATGGTGTTGTACAACAACATGCTGCAAAGCCTGTTCACTTCCCAGATCGAAACCCTTGGGGTCGTCATGCTGGGCATTGCCCTGATGCTGCTGGTCCTGTTCCGGTCCTTGTCCCTGGCCGTCATCGGTATTCTCCCGAATATCCTTGCCGCCGGCATCATCCTGGGACTGATGGGCATCCTGGACATCCCCCTGGACATGATGACCATCACCATCGCCGCCATCACCATCGGCATCGCGGTGGACAACAGCATTCATTACATCTACCGCTTCCGCGAGGAGCGCCCGGGCAAACCCGACTATGTATCCACGCTATATTACTGCCACGCCAACATAGGGCGCGCGGTGTTCTACACGGCGATCACCATCATCATCGGCTTTTCCATCCTGGTGATGTCCAATTTCATACCGACCATCTACTTCGGCCTGCTCACCGCGCTGGCCATGTTCATCGCCCTGCTGGCGGCCCTCACCCTGCTGCCGAAGCTGATACTTATATTCAGACCCTTCGGGAAATAATGGATATTTGCGAATAATTGGACATTCCGGGAACTTTTCAAAATAAACTCTTTCTCAATTCCCAGGTTCAAATATAATATGGAGTTTTGTTACAGACCCATTAAATCCGGAGATACCAGACCATGAGACGGAAACTTTGCTTTTTAGCGATATTCCTGGTGCCGGCGCTGACGCTGACGTCGCCCGCACAGGCAATAGACAAGCCTGAGGACGTAATCCTCGGCACGGTGGACAGCGTGATCGCCCGCATTAACGCGGAACGGGAGAGGCTGGATGCGCAACCGGAAACAGTCTACGACCTTATAAACGACCTGATCATCCCCGTCTTCGATTTCAATAACATGTCGAGGTGGATACTGGGCAAGTACTGGAAGCAGGCCACCGAGGAACAACGCGCTGTCTTCACCAGTGAATTCAAGGCCCTGCTGGTGCGCACCTATGCCAAGGCGGTGCTCGGGTTTACCAACGAGAGAGTCAATTACCTGGAGACCCTGACGGGTTCCAAGCCCAATATCGTGATGGTGAAGACCGAGATTGTCTCTGACGGCGGCGTCACACCGGTCAATTACACCATGCATATCAGCGACGGCAGTTGGAAAGTCGTGAACGTCGCCTTTGAAGGCATCAGCCTGGTAGAGACGTACCGGAAATCCTTTGCCTCCGAGATTCGCAATAACGGCCTTGAAACCCTGTTGCAGAAACTGGTCGACAAGAACGAGAAACTGGAACAGTCATTATTGGCCGATGAGGCGTAGCTCGCGCATCTGCGTCGAAGAAAATGCGTTAGCGGGGACGGATTTAAAATCCGTCCCCTGTCAGTTTGAACCAGGGGAGTGCCTGTCATGCAGGTCGAAGATATAACAAGTTTGATCAAATCCGGCGTCCCGGACTGTGAAGTCGAAGTGGAAGGTGACGGAACGCATTTCACCGCAGTCATCGTGAGCGATGTTTTTGCTGGAAAAAATATGGTCCAGCAACACCAGTTGGTGTACAAGGCCCTTGGCGGCAGGATGGGGACCGACATACACGCTCTTTCCATACAGACCTACACGCCGGAACAATGGAAGAAAAAGAGCGCATTCCGGGTCATATCGTCCTAGTACTCTTTCGTGGATAAACTGACAATCCGTGGCGGCGCCGCCCTGCGCGGTGAGATCAGTATCTCGGGCGCAAAGAATGCCGCGCTTCCCATTCTTGCGGCTACCCTGCTGACGGACAAGCCGATGCTGATCGGCAATATCCCGCACCTGCACGATATCACCACGACTATGGAACTGCTGGGCCAGATGGGCTCGGAACTGATGCTCGACGAACGCATGGTCATCGAGGTGAACAACCGGGATCTGGGCCGGCTGTACGCACCCCATGACCTTGTGAAAACCATGCGCGCATCCATACTGGTGCTGGGACCGTTGCTCAGCCGCTACGGGCAGGCGCATGTCTCACTGCCCGGCGGTTGCTCAATCGGTTCAAGACCTGTCGACCTGCACCTGAAGGGCCTGTCCGACATGGGCGCCGAAATCACGGTGAATGACGGTTACATCCATGCCCAGGCCAGGCGTCTGCATGGCGCGTACATCAACTTCGAGCAGGTGACGGTAACCGGTACGGAAAACCTGATGATGGCCGCTACCCTGGCGGATGGGCGCACCGTGCTGGAGAATGCCGCGCGGGAGCCTGAAGTGGCGGACCTGGCGGAGTGCCTCAACCGTATGGGAGCCGACATCACCGGGGCGGGGACCGGGAGGATTGAAATCGAGGGCGTGGACCAGCTTGACGGCGCCAGGTACGACATCCTGCCCGACCGCATAGAAACGGGGACCTACCTGGTCGCGGCGGCCATGACCGGCGGTAGCATCAGGCTGAAAAATACCAATCCCGCGCTGCTGGAAGCGGTCATTGAGAAACTGTCCGAGGCAGGCGCCGGGATCACCTGTGACGGCGCTACCATATCCCTGCAAATGGAACCCGGCTCAAGACCCAGGGCAGTCGATATCGATACCTCGCCCTTCCCCGGTTTCCCCACGGACATGCAGGCCCAGTTCACTGCGTTGAACTGCATTGCCGAAGGGCGCGCCGTGATCACCGAAAATATTTTCAACAACCGCTTCATGCACGTCATGGAATTGCGGAAAATGGGAGCGGACCTGGCCCAGTCCGGAAACCGCGTCATGGTGAACGGCGTGGATACGCTTACAAGCAGCACGATCACCGCGCGGGACCTGCGGGCATCGGCCTGCCTTATCCTGGCCGGCCTGGTAGCCCGGGGACAGACACTCGTCGAACAGGTCTACCATATCGATCGCGGATATGAGACCATCGAGGAAAAATTGATGCAACTTGGCGCCGG
>CAYOEQ010000083.1:0-9140 GCA_964402775.1 uncultured Enterobacteriaceae bacterium | reverse complement strand
CGCGGTAAGTGCTGTAGCTCCAGGGCGACACCAGCAAGGGCACGTGATAGTGCTCGGTGGAGGCGGCAATGCCGAAACGCAATGTCACCCGGTCAAGAAAGGGCGGATTGGGCAACTCAACCCCCTGGCCCGTAAAATACCCGGCTGTGTGAAACACCAGCTCCCAGACGCCGACCCTGAAATCCTCGCCTTCGAGCAGGGGACTGTCGCAACGGCCATTCCGGTTTGTGACGGTGGATTTAACCAGGGTACGATTGTCGCCATCAATCGAAAACAACTCGATGGTCATACCCGATGCCGGCACGCCGTGCGCCGTATCCAGAACATGTGTGGTGAGAAAACCCATATTATTCAGACAATTCTAGCAGATTCTTAGCAAACCTTATCGTTCTCTTTGCATGACAGCATCCACTTCCGCCATCAGCGCTGATTTGACCTCTGCATCGAGCAGGGAGGCTTCGAAGGAATTCCGGGCCAGTTGCCCCAACTCTTCGCGGGTAAGTCTAAGAGCTTCGGCTGCCGCGATGTAGTTCTCATTGACGTAGCCGCCGAAATAGGCAGGGTCGTCGGAGTTGACGGTGACGAACAAGCCCAGGTTCAACATACGTTTCAAGGGATGATCCCTGATGTCGTCCACTACCCGGAGTTTCACGTTGCTGAGCGGGCATACGGTCAGCGGAATGCGCCTGCGCACCAGTTCCGCAACCAGGTCGGCATCATCCAGCGCGTTGTTGCCGTGGTCGATGCGCACCACCTCGAGTACGTCCAGGGCTTCCCGGACATACTCCGCAGGACCTTCCTCTCCGGCATGCGCCACTGCCACAAAACCCGCAGCCCGGGCGCGCCGGAATACCTCGCGAAACTTGCCTGGCGGATTACCGCGCTCGGATGAATCAAGTCCGACCCCGGCGATACGGTCCCGGTACGTCATGGCCGCGTCCAGGGTTTCCAGGGCGTCTGCCTCGTCCAGGTGGCGCAGGAAACACAGGATCAGGCGCGAACTGATGCCCAGCCTGGCCTCGGCATCAACCAGGGCCCGGTTGATGCCATCGATAACGGTGGCAAATTCAACCCCGCGCCCGGTGTGGGTCTGCGGATCGAAGAAGATCTCGACGTGACGCACATTCTGCGTAAAAGCCCGTTGCAGGTACGCCCAGGTCAGGTCATAGAAGTCCTGCATCTCAAGCAGCGCGCCGGCGCCGGCATAATATATATCGAGAAAATCCTGCAGGTTGGAAAACCGGTAAGCCGCGCGTAACTCCTCAACCGAGGAATAAGGCAACCGTATCTCGTTGCGCTCGGCCAGGGCAAACATCAACTCGGGTTCCAGCGTACCCTCGATATGCAGGTGCAACTCCGCCTTCGGCAAGGCGGCTATGAAAGCAGCCAAATGACCGCTTTCACGGGCGCCTGCCGGAACAGACAAAACATCGCTCATCTCATTCGACTCCGGGTGATAAAGAAGCTCTGATCTAATCAGAGTTTCTTTAACTATCCTGCATATTGTATACTTTACTCATGTCGAAGACTCAGGTTAAATGTAAAGGCACCCTGTTTATCATCTGCGCGCCGTCCGGCGCCGGCAAGAGTTCCCTTGTGCGGGCGCTGGTGGATGCCGTTCCCGACCTGGCGGTTTCCATTTCCCATACGACCCGGCCCCCGCGGACCGGTGAGAAGCACGGGGTGGATTATTTCTTTGTGGGTGAAGACGAATTTCAAACCTTGCTTGAGCAAAACCGGTTCCTGGAACATGCCACCGTTTTTGATCATCTTTACGGCACATCACACGCCTGGGTACAGAAGCAACTGGATGACGGGAAGGACATCATCCTGGAGATCGATTGGCAGGGGGCGCAGCAGGTGCGTTCCATCATCAAGGATACCGTCAATATCTTTATCCTGCCCCCTTCCCTTGCGGCCCTGGAAGAGCGACTGAAGGGGCGGGGCGATGATGAGCGGAATATCCGACGCCGCATGCAAGATGCCGTGAGCGAGATCGAACATTATGGGGAATTCGACTACCTGGTAGTCAATCATTTTTTTGACAGAACGCTGAAACAACTGTCTGCCATCATTCTCAGCGCCCGGCATGACTACCACAGGCACCGGGATTATTATGAATCATCGCTCAGGCAACTGTTGCAATGAGTCGGAACTGCCGGTAAACTTATATGTTATTCAAATAGATAATGCAGGAATCCCAATGGCAAGACTGACTGTAGAAGACTGTCTGGAAAATCTCGAAAACCGCTACGACCTGGTTTTGCTGGCAAGCAAACGCACCCGCCAGTTGCTGATGGGCAATGATTCCCTTATTGAGGATCAATCGAACAAGCCCACGGTGATAGCTTTGAGGGAAATCGCGGCGGGAGTTGTAACGTATGAAAACATCGAAAGCCTCGGCAAACCCCGGTTTGAGCCTGATATAGAAGATATCGAATTCCAGACGGTAGACTCGGCAGAGCTGCCGAATGAGGATTCGTTCTGACCGGTAACCGCAGACCCTTCCCCCCCATACCCTGAACCGTTGCCGCCCCCTGCATGGGCTCGGGCGGGTTTTCCCCTTTTTCCGGCAACTCGGGTTATACTTTCCGTTATGACGACTATTTCGGAACTCGAGAAAAGGATAGGTGGCTACCTCACCTCCGATGAGGTTGAAAAGGTACGCCGCGCCTATGATTTCAGCGCCTCGGCACACGAAGGGCAGCACCGGAAAAGTGGTGAACCCTACATCAGCCACCCCCTGGAAGTGGCCGGTATTCTTGGTGATATGCATATGGATCACCAGACTCTTGCGGCGGCTATCCTGCACGACGTCATCGAAGATACCGCTATCGACAAAAAAGAAATCGTGCGCCGCTTCGGCAAAGGTGTTGCGGAACTGGTTGACGGCGTCAGTAAACTGACCCAGGTTGAATTTGATTCACACGCGGAAGCCCAGGCTCACAACTTTCGCAAGATGCTGATGGCCATGAGCAACGATATCCGCGTGATCATGGTGAAACTGGCCGACCGCCTGCACAACATGCGTACCCTGGGCTCCCTGGAACCGTCCAAGCGGCGGCGCATCGCCAGGGAGACCCTGGAGATTTACGCCCCGATTGCCCAGCGCCTGGGGATAAACAGTATTCGCCTGGAACTGGAGGACCTGGGCTTTGCAACGCTCTACCCCATGCGTTACCGCATCCTGAACGAGCAGATCATCAAGGCCAGGGGGCATCGCAAGGAGATAATCGACAAGATAAGAAACTCCATCAAACGCCGGCTGAGACAGGAGAAGATTCCGGCCAAGGTAATCGGCAGGGAAAAACACCTGTACGGCATTTACCGGAAGATGCTGGAAAAGGACCTGTCCTTCAGCGAAGTCCACGATGTTTACGCGTTCCGGATCATAGTCGATGAAGTGGACACCTGCTACCGGGTGGTCGGCACCGTACATAACCTGTACCGCCCGGTTCCGGGGAAATTCAAGGACTATGTGGCGATTCCCAAGTCAAACGGATACCAGTCCCTGCACACCGTCCTGTTCGGCCCGTACGGCGTGCCCCTGGAAGTGCAGATCAGGACACAAGACATGAACGACGTTGCCGAGGTGGGCATTGCAGCTCACTGGTTGTACAAGTCGGGTCCGCCATCTGACCGCACCGGCGCGCACAAACGCGCCCGTGAATGGTTACAACACGTCATGGAAATGCAGACTACGGCAGGCAACCCCCAGGACTTCCTGGACCATGTCAAAATCGATCTGTTCCCTGAATCCGTTTATGCGTTCACGCCCAAGGGAGATATCTTCGAACTGCAAAAGGGCGCAACGGCAGTGGACTTTGCCTACGCAATTCACACCGACGTAGGCAACAGTTGCGTGGGAGTCAGGATCGACCGGCGCCTGGCGCCGTTAAGCACTCACCTTGTCACGGGACAGACCATCGAGGTCATTACCGCGCCCGGGGCAAAACCGGATCCCGCCTGGTTGAATTTTGCCGTCACCGCGAAAGCCAGGGCAAATATCAGGCACTACCTGAAAAATCTTCGCAAGAGTGAGGCGCGCTCCCTGGGCAAGCGCCTGCTTGTCAGGGAACTTAAAACATTCTCCTCCGGGTATGATGAAATCAAGCCAGCCCAATGGACCAAACTGCTGAAGGAATTTAACCTGGACGACCAGAATGAATTACTGCAGGAAATAGGGTTGGGCAACCGGATTGCCGCCCTGGTTGCAAGGCAACTGACGGAGAAACCGGTACCGGCCCGAAAGAGAGCAAGAAAAAACAATGCGCCGCTGAGTATAAGCGGGACCGAGGGTATGGTGGTCAACTTTCCCAAGTGCTGCCTGCCCATCCCCGGCGACCCGATTCTGGGGTTTGTCACGACGGGCCGCGGCATTGTCGTGCATCACCAGACCTGTCCGAACGTTACGGAATTCAGGAATCATCCGGACAAATGGCTCGATGTTGCCTGGGAAGAGCAGATTGACGGCAGCTTTCCTACCAACATCAGGGTGGAAGTCACCAACCAGCGCGGTGTTCTGGCCAAGATTGCCACGGAAATCGCCGCGCGTAACGCCAATATCGTCAGTGTGGAAATGCACGACAAGGATGACCGCTATACGACTCTGAAATTCGTCGTGGAAGTTACCGACCGGTTGCACCTGGCCAACATCATCAGACGGATCAGGAACATCCGTCACGTATCCAGGATCAGCAGAAGATAAATCCGCAGATGACGCAGAGCCAAACGCTTGGCGCACCTGTCAGCGCCTTGAAAGGCGTCGGCCCGCGCACCGGTGAACGTCTGCAGCACCTGGGAATCCGCAAGGTCCAGGACCTGTTGTTTCACCTCCCCCACCGGTATATCGACCGAACCCGGCTTGTTCCCATCGGCAGTCTGAGGTCCGGCGACAGCGCCCTGTGCCAGGGGACGATTGAATTGATCCAGGCGCCGGCGGGACGGCGCCGGAGCTTGCTGTGCCGCATCAGCGACGGTACCGGGGCCATAACTCTCAGGTTCTTTCATTTCACCCGGGCGCAGCAGGCCGGCCTGAAGCAGGGCATGTGCCTACGCTGCTGGGGCCAGATAAGGCGCGTCAACCATGCGCTGGAAATGGTTCATCCCGAATACCAGCGGGTGGACGCAGACGGAGACGCCCACCTGGAGCAGACGCTGACACCCGTATACCCGTTAACCCAGGGTGTTTCCCAGTTCAAGCTGCGCAACCTGACCAGGCAGGCGCTGGAAACGATGTCCGGGGACAACGCCGGTGTGGCCGAATTGCTGCCGGACCGGATCCTGCAACAGTTTTCCGCTTTCAACCTGGACCAGGCATTACGGTTCGTGCACAGGCCGCCGCGGGATGCGGACCTGGACAGCCTGACGGACGGCAACCACCCGGCCCAGCAACGCCTGGTTTTCGAAGAACTGCTGGCGCACCACTTGAGCCTGCGCCTGATCAGGAAAACAGTCCGGGCGCGGGCCTCGTTCATTATCGGCAACAATGCTGATGGCAGGATCAGGACCTTCCTGGATAACCTGCCGTTCCAACTGACGGGCGCGCAAAAGCGGGTCCTGGCAGAAATCCGCAAGGACATGCTGAAACCTGCGCCGATGCTGCGCCTGGTCCAGGGCGATGTCGGTTCCGGCAAGACCGTGGTGGCCGCTATCGCCGCCCTGCTGGTTATCCGTTCCGGCTACCAGGTTGCCCTGATGGCCCCTACGGAAATCCTTGCGGACCAGCATTATTTCAATATCAGGCAATGGTTCTCGCCTATCGGTATCCCGGTGTCCCTGCTGACCGGGAAACAATCGCGCAATGAGAAGGAAGAGGTGCTGGCGCGCCTGAGTTCTGCCCGGCCAATGGTTGCGGTCGGAACCCACGCGTTGTTCCAGGACCAGGTTGCATTCGGCAATGTCGGCTTGATCATTATCGACGAGCAGCACCGTTTCGGTGTCGACCAGCGGCTCGCGCTGCTGGAAAAAGGCATGGAAAAAACCCGGCAACCCCACCAGTTGATTATGACCGCGACACCTATTCCCAGGACACTCGCCATGACCTTGTTCGCAGACCTGGATATTTCCGTTATCGACCAGCTGCCCCCCGGACGCCGTCCCATCAAGACAACGGTGATCTCAAATGAAAAACGGGAAGAAGTCATCGAACGTATCCATGAAGTGTGCAAACAGGGCCGGCAGGCTTACTGGGTATGTACATTGATAGAAAACTCGGACACGCTGCAGTTACAGGCGGCTGAAGAGATTCAGAAACACCTGGCCCGGCAATTGACCGGCTTAACCATCGGCCTGATCCACGGCAGGATGAAAAGCTCCGACAAGGAGACGGTGATGGATGATTTCAAAGCCGGCAAGACAGATCTGCTGGTAGCGACCACGGTGATAGAGGTAGGTGTTGACGTTGCCAACGCCAGCCTGATGATCATCGAGAATGCCGAGCGTCTGGGATTGTCCCAGCTGCACCAGTTACGCGGCAGGGTCGGCCGGGGTTCCCAGGCGAGCGATTGTGTCTTACTCTACCAGACACCGCTGTCGGATAATGCACGGATAAGATTGAACAGGATGCGGGAAACCAACGACGGGTTTGCGATTGCACAGAGCGACCTGGAACTGCGTGGTCCCGGGGAGATTCTGGGGACAAGGCAAACGGGTTTGCCGGAGTTGCACATCGCCGATTTCGTGCGGGATGCACACCTTATCCCGAGAGTCCGGCAAGCCGCCGACATTGTCCTGTCTGAAAGCCCGGAACGGGTGAATAAACTGGTATCGAGATGGCTGAGCACCAAGATCGACTTCGGCAAAGTCTGACACGGCTCTGTCAGACAGTAAAGGTAAAATCCGCCGACTATGCGGAGCTGATCCGCCTGGACAGGCCCATCGGCTGGTTACTGCTGTTATGGCCCACACTCTGGGCCTTGTGGATTGCCAACGCGGGCATGCCGACGTTGCACCTGCTGGCGGTGTTCGTCCCGGGTGTATTCCTTACCCGGTCCGCCGGGGTGGTCGTCAACGACCTGGTTGACAGGGATTTCGACCTCCACGTCGACCGCACCAGGAACCGCCCTGTCGCGACCGGCAGGGTTTCGGAAAAAGAGGCCCGCGGCATCATCGCGGTTCTGACGCTGTGCGCTTTCCTGCTGGTCCTTACCACCAACCTTCTGACCGTATTGTTATCGATCTTCGCGGTCTGTATTACAGTCTTGTATCCCTTTATGAAACGCTATACCTACCTGCCGCAGGTGTTTCTCGGATTTGCATTCAGCTGGGGTATTCCCATGGCATTCGCCGCCTCCACCGGCGGCGTTCCGGCAATGGCCTGGCTAATCTTCGCTGCGAACATGCTCTGGGTATTAGTCTATGACACCATGTATGCCATGGCGGACCGGGAAGATGATTTACGCATCGGCTTGAAATCAACTGCCATACTGCTGGACGACGCGGACCGCGTCATTATCGGCATCATACAGGTCATGTTTATCGCTGCCCTGTACAGTATCGGCAGCCAGACGGGGCTCGGCGTGGCCTATCATGCGGCGTTGCTGTTGACCACAACTCTTTTCATATACCAGCAATACCTGATTTATGACCGGAAACCGGGCAGGTGTTTCAAGGCATTTCTCAACAACAACTGGGTGGGCCTGGTTATTTTTTCCGGGATCGCATTGAGTTATGCGTAAATGGGTAAATGGGGTCAGGTCGCACAATGCATACGCAAAGAATTGAGTGCGAAGTCTTGATAAATTTCAGCGTGTGCATTGTGCGACCTGACCCCATTTACTCCGGCACCAGGACCCTGGCAGGTTTCTGCCACCCGTAGACAGGCTTCAACTCCTGCAGCCCGGCAGCCTCATCGATGATTTTCAGAGTCTCCGCCCCTGCAGGAATCTTCAGGGGCGGCGGACTGTTCGCTACGAGCGACCTGGTCTCGCGGTTCAGTTCCCAACCCAGGTATCCCAGGTTGCCTGCCAGCAGAATTAAAGCTGCCCATCTCATTATTGCTGATTCATGTTTGGGGTCAACTCCCAGTTTATCAGGTGTTTCCGGTTCATTGTTGAATATTTTTAGAGGTGCCCCTTACCCTGATCCCAGATATGCAGGCCCTGCAGGACAAGATGGGGTTCATGTATATGCCGGCCGGGCACCAGGGGCAGTGTCTGTTCCGCTGCTCCGCCGGTAATTAGGGAAAGCAGTTCGACGCCCTGCTCTTCCCTGGTTTTACTGAAGCAACGGTCCAGCAGGCCCGCCAGTGCGAAGGCAAAACCGTTACTGATGCAGGCTGCGGTGGAACGGCCGTATTCCAGTTCCAGGTCCTGTTCCCGGTGCCTGCGAATCCCATGGGTTTCCCGTGCCAGCGCCGCCCCTATGAGAGACAGGCCGGGCAGTATGAAGCCTCCGGCATGTTGTCCGTTTCCCAGGATGATATCGACCGTAAGCGCGGTGCCGCTGTCAATGACGCAAAGCGGTTTTTTATACCTGCTCCAGGCTGACAGCATCGCCAGCCATCGATCCACACCCATTGCCGCCACGTCGTCATAGGCGTTACGCAACCCCCCGCGTTCCTTTTCGGTCACTGCCTGCCGCGCTTCCAGTTTCCAGGCAGATCGGACGAACCCGTGCACTTGCGCAGTGACGCCGGCGTCGGCCACGCTGGCGAAACATACCTGCTCCGGGCGTTCCAGTTCCCGCCAGTTACGCTGGAGCAGTCCGGAAAGCGTATCCCGTGTATAGGTAAACGCGCCGTGGCCGAACAGGGTTTTGTCGTCGGAGCAAGCCCACTTGACCCGGGTATTGCCGATGTCTGCAAGTAACTTCAATTCATTGCCCTCAACCCGGATGTCCCATCACCTGGTGAGAAACCCGGGTTACACGAACTTCACCGCTGCTGAATTTTTCGATATTGCCGCAGGTCTCCAGCAGTAACAAGCCGTTATCATCCACCCCCCTGACATGACCGCGCACAACCTGTCCCGGCATGTGCAGTTCCGCCTGCCTGCCTGAAAGATAGTCAAGACTTTTCCATTCTGCCACGTATTCCCCCATCCTGCCGGAGGCGACGCGCTCCAGCATGGAAAACTGCCCTGCAATGATCCTGCCCGCCAGCCTGCTCCTGGACGGCAGGCTGTGATAATGGCCGGCAA
>CAYOEQ010000082.1:0-9190 GCA_964402775.1 uncultured Enterobacteriaceae bacterium | reverse complement strand
CGTCCTCGATATACAGGTCCATAACCCTGCCGTCTATCCCGTTCGCCGGGTCGTAAACCTTGCCGCCTTCGAGCTTGATCATGCCGCGCTGCCGGTTATATGTGACAGGACCTGGCCGATCACGGTAGCGGCACTGGGGGCGCCCGATTCCCTCAGCTTTTTCAAAGGCAGGCTTATGACGCCGTCCGTCCTGAACAGGGTGCCGGCATGGTCTATGCCGGGGACACCCGTGGGAATGTAAACGTCTGCATCACTCGTCCCGGCACTGTACGGAGACAGGATGATCACAGGTACGTCCAGGTCCGGGGGCATTTCTTCGGCAAATCCCGATATCCACAACAGGCTGTCCACGTCCGCCGGGTGTACGCCGGCGCCGGAAGGACGCCCGCCGTTGAAATCGACTGCAGCCGGGAAGCCGGTCTGCCAGGTGGCTACGCTCTGCCAGGATGCGCCGCCGTTGCTGCCGCCCAGGGATAAACCGGCAAAACGCTGCCTCGCGTTAAGGTCGCGCAACAGGTCCTGCGCCGAACTGATGACGAAGTCGGCCTGATCCTGGGGCAGGGCTGCGGGGCTCCATACCAGTACGCCGTATTGCGCGTCCCTGATCATGCCGGCAACCTGTTTCAGTTTACGGGTTTTTGACGCCGGTATTTTTCTGAAATCCGGCAGTTGCCGGTCGGCCAGCAGGGCGCGCAGCAGCGCGAAGTTGTCGGCGATTTCATCACCCTGGCCGGAAAGGACCGCAGGCTCATGGTGGTCGCAGCCGGCCAATTCGGTCCTGCCCGGCCTGCCCAGGTAAGCCAGCTTCCTGTGTTGCCCCGCGAACAATGAATGGGGCGTGTTGATGAATCGCTCGATAAACCGGGGATAATTGCCGCAGACATTATTGCCGATAAAGATGACGACGTCCGCACGGTTCTTTACCTCCGCCAGGGTGGCCGTGATCCCGCCGCGTGCCTGCAAGGCTTTCAGGTTATGCAGGGACTGGTTTTCCTGCGAATGCAACAGCGCCGCATCCGTCTTTTCGGCCAGTTGCAGGGCTGCGCGCAGGCCGTTAACGTCTGTGCCGAGGCCGGCGATCAATGGTTTGCGGGACTTGCGCAGGAGTTTTGCCGCAGCGCTTAAGGCTTGTCCCACAGTTGCAGGAGCGCCCCTGACAGAGGCTTCCGATGCCGGGGGCGGGGCGGAAAAGCCCTGCCTGGCAAGCCGGCAGGCATTGGCGGAGACGCTGAGTTGATTCTTCTGTGCGCGAAGCGTCAGGTCATCGCATAACAGGCTGCAGAACGGACAGGTGACGTTATCAATCGACGCCATCAATCCAGCAGGGCCAGCATTTCGCTGACGTAAGTGAATTTCTCCCTGGGTTTGTCCACAGGTTCGCCGCGCGCGATCTCGGCGGCATCGATTATTTTCCAGTCTGCGAAACTGATATGGCGTATGTTGCGCCGGTCCAGGACCTCGTAACAGCCCTCGGCGCCGCGCTTGTTTTCCCCATTTTGCAGATTGTCCAGATTGTCCAGGTCTTCCAGCAACATCCGCACGGTTTCCACGCTGTCCGCCTTGTTGGTGCCGATGATGCCGGTGGGGCCGCGCTTGATCCATCCGGCGGTATACAATCCCCGTTCAACCGTACCGTCCTTCATGACCCTGCCTTTGTCATTGGAAAAGACCCCGCGGGCTTCATCAAACGGCACCCCGGGCATGGGTATGCCGTGGTAGCCGATACTGCGAAAGACGATACCCGTGTCGAGAGTGAATGTTTCTCCGCTGCCCCTGGCCGATTGCCGGAACGATTCTCCCGACAAGGAGTTTTTTTCTATCAGCAGGCTTTCCACCCGGCCGTCGCCGAGTATTTCCCTGGGACTCTTCAGGAAGGTGAAAATACAGCGCCTGTCCCCCCCCGCCTCACGGTCGGCAAATCCGCAGAACAGGTCATAGATTTTTTTGTTGCCGGTATTTTCCAGTTCAGCTTCACTTTCCGGGTTCAACAACAGTTCGCCCGCATCGATGACCGGGTCGCAGTCGGCCAGCGCGCCGAATTCCTTCAATTCCTTGGAGGTGAACTTGGCCTGCGCCGGCCCGCGCCGGCCGATAACGTAGATGTTTTTGATTTTACTGGTCGCAAGTACATCCAGGGCATGTTCGGATATGTCGGTGTGTTTCAATTCATCAACAGTCTTGGCCAGTATCCGGCTCACGTCGGCAGCCACGTTGCCCTGGCCGATAATGACGGCGGTTTCATGGGACAGGTCGAATTGCCTGTCGCGATAATCGGGATGGCCGTTATACCAGCCGACAAATTCCGTTGCCGTGTAGCTGCCGGACAGGTCCTCACCGGGGATGCCCAGGCGGCGGTCGGTTTCGGCGCCGCAGGTGAGGATCACGGCATGATGGTTTGCCCGCAATTCGTCAATGCTGATGTCCCTGCCCGCAGCCACGTTGCCGATGTAATTGAACTGTTCCGCCTCGGCAAGCCTGGCATAGACCTTGATAGCCTGTTTCAGTTTTGGATGGTCGGGCGCAACGCCGCTTCTTACCAGGCCGTAAGGTACGGGCAGGCGCTCGAACATATTGACCCTGAATTCGATGCCCGCCTTGATGAGCGCGTCTACGGCGTAGAAGCCGCTGGGGCCGCTGCCTACGACGGCGACTGTCAGGGGATTATCCGGGGTTCCTAATCGACTCATGATTCACACAGTTGGTAAAAGAAGAGAAACGTATCCCGAACACCCTACGCCGCGCGGTCAGGGTTCGTTCAGGGTTGAATGGGGGAACCCCGATCAAATCGAGGTTCCCCGGTTAAAAAATACAGGGTGCCGGCTAGAAGCCCAGGGCCGCTTTCTTTTCGTCCGCGCCGGGCAACGGATCCATGGTATCGGTGATGACCGGCAGTTCCTTGGACCTCTCCGCGTTGATTTCTATCCACTCATACTTGTCTTCGGGCAGGTCATCTTCCTCGTAGATGGCTTCAACAGGACATTCCGGCAGGCACGCGCTGCAGTCGATGCAGACTTCCGGGTCGATATACAGCATCTGATCGTCGTAGTGGAAGCATTCCACCGGGCACACTGCGACACAGTCGGTATAGCGGCAGTCTTTACAGTTGTCGGTTACGATTGTTGTCATGATGTTCTCCTGTATAAGCTCTTCTGCGGGATATTACCCCATCTATCCTGCATATAATAATATTTCTCCCCGGTTCAACTCAACACTGTCCCCGCAATAGCGTTTATACGAGCCCTGCAGGTATTCTTCAGCAATTGCGAATACCCGGGACAGGTGCAATAAATAAAGTGTCATGTAACCCGGCCGGTAGGTACAGGAATAGCTGAACGTGGGCAGTAACGGAGCGTCTTTCATGCTGACGATGGATCCCCGCTTCATCCCTGCCCCGGTGCGGATGCCGAGTTCTCCCAGGACGAATATGCTGCCGGACAACATGTTGACGCCGGTAAAGTCACCGCTGTTGCCGCCCACAGCGATCAGCCCGCCACGGATGGCGTTGCCGGTCTCGTTGCGCACGTTGCCGTGAATGATGATTTCCCCTCCTGTCATGCCCACGGATGCTCCCCGATAGGCGCTGCCGACAAGGTGGCCTGCATTACCGTGAATTTCGATTTTCCCCCCCGACATCTCCGGTCCGACCCAGTCGGTGGCATTGCCGTTGACTCGGATTTCCCCTCCGCTCATGCCGGCGCCCAGGTGTTCGCCCACGTCGCCTTCAACCCGGATTGTTCCCCGGGACATGCCGGCGCCGATGAATTTCACCCGCCCCAGGTCATCACCCTGCAGGTCGATGACCCCGTCATAGCAGCCCGTAACGCTGAAGAAGTCCCCGATGGATCGGGACTCGCTGCCGTGCATGACCGTCAGTCTTTCCACGTCAGCCGCGCCCTGGCCGGTGAGCCGGTCAGGCGTGACGTTATCGGCCTCCATGGGCACGTCCGGCGCGGCAATCTGTCTCAGTAATAAAGGCATATCATTGTGCTGTCAACCGAGGTTGAGATCGTGCAGGTTGATTTTGTACTGTCCGAGGTTCCCCCCGTAATTACCCGCGGAGACCTGCCTGATCCCGGGTTTTGCGGCGGCCTGTATGCCCGCGGCCATGGCCTGCCTGACCGCGTCCTCAGTAAGGCCGTCGATCACTATTTCCAGCACGCAGTTGACATCCGCCGGCAGGCTGCTTTCGGTGACCGACTTCAACGTTGGACAATAGGCGTCGTTGGTGGATGCGGGCAGGGCCTTGTAACGTGAGCCCACCTTGCTGCCGCTGCGCACGACGCCGTTGGGGAACGGCAGGATAATATCCCTGATGGTTCCCATGGCCCGGGTTGCGGCGCCTGCCGCGGCCAGGGTTTTCTTCTCGTTGGTGCCCAGTATGATGATATTGCCGCCTCCCACTGCTTCCCGTACGGAAAACGATTCTTCCACGGTAAATTCACCGTCCATGACCGGGATGCGCCAGAAGCGGCGCTCCGCCAGTTTCTTGCTGCCCTGGAAACCGTCGCCGAAATAGCGCAGTTGTGAACCTACCTGGACCGTCTCCTCACCATCCAGGCCGTTGAAACAGGCCGTTGTCGGGCAAGTCATGACGCATTGGCCGATGCGTTCCAGCAGGCGCTTTCCCACCGATGCCTTGTCCATGGCGAACAGCAGGATGCTGGCGCCCGGACGGCGATCCGGCGTCTCGTCCGGAGACAGGAATCTCTCGATGCCGGCCTCGCACTTGCAGCCGATAACCGATGTGGCAAAGCCCGTCATCGATTGCGCCGCTGCCTGGCTCCATTGCCTGGTTGCCGCGGTGACGATTACCCGCGCGCCCCACATGCCGAATGCTTCGGCAAAGGTATCGACGATCTCCGTGGACTTTATCTTCATACCGTGTCGATCACTTCGTGGTCGTGCAGGTAGCTGTCATCGACTGCATAATTGGGGAACTCGATGGAATAGTAGTTCTCGAAAAACGGTCTTATCTCGGTGACGATGGTCTCGTCATAACCGGGTTCCGTATGCAGGAGTTTCCCGTAGTAATCCCGGCGGAACTCGTGGTTCTCGATGATGAGGGCGCCGGACTTGATCACGTAGCGCGGTGCGTTGAACATGGCTTCCTTGTCGGCCATGTCATCGTAGATGGTGATGTCGGCATCGGCGCCCGGACCAAGGTGGCCCTTGTTGCTGAGGTTCAGGGCGCGGGCCGGACCGGCGCGGGTAATAATGGCTATCTCATTGAGCGTATATTCACGCTTCAATTCATTCAGTATGGTGTTGTTGATGGCCTTCTGGTTGACGCGTTTGATCTCCTCCCTGCGAAATTCCCGGTCCATCAGCAGTCGGATCAGCTTCGGGTAGCTCATAAAGGAACCGCCATTGGGGTGATCGGTGGACAGCACGATGCGCCAGGGATCTTTTGACAGCAGGAACAGTTCCAGGCCGATGGCCCACTGCAGGGCGTGGACATAGACGTGTTCCTGGTAATTGAACGGCACGATACCGCAACCGCTTTCACACTCCGTATCGGCGTTTACCCACTTCCCTTTCTTGAATCCCCTGAGCATGTAGGCCAGCGGCGCGTCCGCGGTCATGATCGTCGATTTGCCGAACATGACCTGGCCTACGTCACAGGTGATGTTGGGATGGTCATTGACGTACTCGGCAATTTCCCGGGATGCCGATTTGGGATTCTTGCCGAGTTCCCCCGCGTAGCTGTGAAACTGAATATGGGCCAGGTGCGCGCGCCGGTCACCGGCGGTTTTCATGGTCTCCAGGGTGGTCTGGAAGTTGCCGCTATGGCCCAGGTTGTTGCAATGGATATGGGGCGGGTGTGGCAGGCCCAGTTCATTGACCGTTTCCACAAAGGCATCGATCACCTGCCGCGGCGACACCTCGATGAAGTCGCTTTTCTCATCGATGTCCTTGACGTTGGAATTCTTCTTGCCCTTCCAGGGTTCATCTCCGCCCGGGTTGACCAGCTTGGCCGTGTAAGCCTTGGTTGCGTTGATCCACCAGGCGACGGCCTGGCGGAATTCCTCCTTGCGCCCCTCCTTGATCAACTGCTGCAGGAAGATATTATTGCCCAGCAGCACGTAAAACCCCTTGTCGATGACCGGCGTATCATGAAGTTCTTCGATGGTATGCCGGGCGCCGATTGGGGTGACGGCCGCCTCCATGGCGGTGGTGTAGCCCAGGGTGGCATAACGGTACCCCGTGGCAAAGGTGGAAGGAACGGTGCCGCCCGCGCCTGAGCGGGTGTGTTCCGTGCCCGGATGCGGGTCGCGGCGATGGTCTTCGGGTTGCAGTTTCCTGGCCAGGTTTACCTTGGGGCCGGCAATGTGGCAGTGGATATCCACGCCGCCGGGCATGACCACCATACCGCTAACGTCAATTTTTCGGGGACTGGAGGAGGGTGTTTCCACCATGCGTCCCTGCTCCACGTAGAGGTCTCTTACTTCCCCGTCGATACCATTGGCCGGGTCATAAACCTTGCCCCCTGCAAGTTGAATGCACTCCGTCATATTATTATCTGAATTCCGTAATCAGCCCGCGTTTCTTACTGCAGGGGCGCGGCTGCTCGGCTTACGCCGGTCGCTCCTCGGGCCTGGCCTCTGGCCAGGACCAGTTCGCGCACGCGTTTTCTGATCGCAGTCAGTATTTCCTCGTCGTTGGGGAAGGGTGAATCGAAGGCCTTGCGCAAGGTGATCGGCACGTCGTCCATCCGGTATACGGTGCCTGCGGTGTTGATGCCGTAGGTGGAAGTCCGGAATGCCACGTGCGCCAGCTTGCTGGTGAGGGTTGCCTTGGTGTCCAGGCAGACGACCGGGATGTTTGCCAGGTGGTCGATAGCCGCCTGGGGGAAATTGGATGCGGGGTCGGTGGCGACGATCAGGGCGGCATCGACGTCCCGCTTCGCCAGCAGGTCCACGGTTGTGAACTCGCCCGGGTTGAAACGGGGGAAGCCGCGGCTGAAGTTGACGCCGAAAGGATAGCCGGTCTGCCAGGACATGACATTGTCGGCGCCCGTGACGTTGCCGTGGCCCCGTACCGGTTTGGCGACGAAATGGGTGTATTCATTCAGGTCCGTGGCCAGGGCGAGCAGGGCGCCCGAATTGAAATGCCGGCCGCGGGTCATGGTCAGGCCCATGCCGAAAAACAACACGCCGTAGCGGCAGTTTTTCATCCGCTCCACCAGTTCCTCCATGGTTTCCAGGCTGACCCCGGTCTCTTCTTCGATATCCGGGTCAATCCTGCGGTTTTTGACCAGCGCCCGCAATGCCCATAACACTTCAAAGTCCTTGCCAGGTTTTACCTGGATAAACTGGCTGGCTGCCGGCGCGCTGGGGGTCCTGCGCACGTCCACCAGGACCACGTGGCGATCTTTTTTGCCCCTGGGGGTGAACATCCCCTTGGCGGTGACCGCATAGCGGCCGAAGTGGCGCGGGTGAGATTCGGCAGGATTGCCGCCCCAGTAGATGACCAGGTCGGCGCGGTTTTTGACTTCACCCAGGGTCATGGTGCTTTCCCCGACTCCCTGGAGAGCTATGCCGGACGGGCCGTGACAGACCGACGTGGTGGTATCGATATTGCCCCTGATGGTGTCGGTAATGGCGACGGCCTGGCGCTGCGCCTCACAGGTCGTGTCGCTGAGGCCGTAAGTTATCGGGAACCTGGCGTTTACCAGTGTTCTCGCGGCTTCCTCCACCGCTTCCTCCATGGAGACAGGCCGGTTATCTATCATGGCCACCGGCGCGTCCTCTTCGATATAGTGTTCCGCAAACCAGGCTTTGCCGAGTATACAGGCATTCTTCGATTTGGTGATCCGCTTTTCATCCATGTCCACGGTCAGGATCATGTCGTCACAGACACAGCCGCAGAATGTGCAGGTGGCATTTTCTACAACTTTTACGTTTTCACTCATGATTAATCCCCATGGGCCCGGCCCGGATATTGCGTCCGTTTACGCAAAATCAAAGCCAACTATTTTAACTTATTTTTTCCACCTCAACAGAAATATGTTTGGACAGGGGCATGCCGCTGCCGGCAGTATCACTTTCCATCAGCCGGCTGGAGGTGGGCCCGTAGGCAATGAAGATCATGCCTTCAGGCAGGTCGGTGGCTTTTTTTGAGACGCAGGTTACAACGGCTTCCCCGATATGATTTTTCAGGCGCAGCCGGTCGCCGCTGTTGAAACCGAGGCGAACCATCTCGTCCGCATTGATTTCAACGGTAGAAGTAACGTCCCGGTACTCGTCACCGAGTTTTCCCTTGTTGAGGGAGGTCCCCTGTTTACTGGACCGCCCAGGTATCAATAACATGGTTTCCGGCATATCTCAGTTCCGCAAATGCGCTGTAAGTGTAAGAATCAGTGAAGAAGCCCCCGGCCAGACCAGAGGAAACAGAAACAGACAGGGATATATGCCGGCGCCATAATCCACATCGGTTCCTGTTTATATCATTTTCCCGGATTATCGTCAAATCACTGAATCCATCAATCCATCACTGTCCTGGGCGTCGGGGTCGCGCTGGCTGGTTCTCCGCGCCAGCGGCCCCTCCCCGGCCCGGTCCCGCGTGGCACGGATTCCGGGACCAGGGCCGCTACTCAGGCTATGAGCGGCGCCTCGTCGGCGAAGAAGCGGACGTCGGTGTCGGTGAGGGCCTCAGCGCTGATACCGTCCAGTGTCACCGTGCCGCCGCCCTGTGCGTTGAGGTCGATGATGAGGCCGTCCGCCTGTGTTTCCAGGGCGAGGTCGGTGAGGGAGCGGAGGTCTGTAAAGGCGCTGAGGTCGATAGTGTCCGCCCCTCGTGTGAAGTCCATGACGGTATCCTCCCCGGCGCCGGGGGCGAACACGAAGGTGTCGGCGCCGCCGTTGCCCGTCAGGGTATCGTTGCCGGGCCCGCCCACCAGCAGGTCATTGCCCGGCCCGCCGCTTAAGGTATCGTCCCCCTTGCCCCCGTAGAGCCGGTCATGGCCGGCCCCGCCGTTCAGGGTATCGTCCCCCCCGTCCGGCCCGCCGAAGAGGCGGTCGTTGCCGTTGCCGCCGGTGAGGACGTTGTCGCGGATGTCCCCGGCCAGGATATCGTCGTGGGCCGAGCCGCGCAGGTGTTCGATGTCGGGGACGGTGGCGGTCAGGGGGTGGCCGCTGGCATCCTCTGCCGTGATACTCTCCATACGGGCAAAGGTGTCGCCCTCGGCATG
>CAYOEQ010000081.1:2747-9671 GCA_964402775.1 uncultured Enterobacteriaceae bacterium | reverse complement strand
TGCTCATGTATGGAAAATGTTGTTTGGGCCTATTGTCGGCATTTCTGGTGGTCGGATGCAGTTTCGGTGGTGGGGGCTCGAGCATACCGGCAGAAGACGAACGCCAGATAGATTACGAGCCCATCACGACGTTCAAGGGCGGCGTCCTGACGATCGACGCGACACAGAGAGACGGCCAACGGGTTCTGCTCAACACGTTGCTCGATGCGGACAGCACCACGGTTTACCCGCCGGAAATACCCGGTCACGTGGGACGCGCATGGACGCTCCTGCAGGCCGGCCAGAAAGATACGGTCATGGCCTATGCGGTCGCGAGCTGGGACCCGGAAGACCCGGCCGATTACCTGTCTGCCGGCTGGTGGATTCACTTCGCGAAGCAGAGATATCCCGATATCGACCCGTACCATGATGATAGCATCGCCTATATATTCATCGACGGACCCGAACTCGACCCGACCAGGCAGCCGGCCCTTCCGACCATGGGTGCCGCGACCTACACGGGTGGCGCCGGCGGCCGGTTTCTTTATATGTACGGAGACGATTGGGGGGACGCGAAGGACAAGATATCGTCCGAAGAGTTTGCCGGCGTCATGACGCTCAAGGCCGACTTCGCGGCCGGCACGATCGAGGGGTGCCTGGGATGCGCCGGCGACATCACGATACAGCGCCTGCACCTTCAAAGCGCGTTCGACAGGTTCGAGGCCGAGCGGGTGGAGCTCGTAGCAGACCCCAAGGACTATGAGGTCCATTTCGCACCGACCGGCTTCAATCCCGACGGCACGTTCGAAACCGGAGAAGGGATTAGCGTCACGCACCCGGAGAGAACGATCACGGGCATCAGGCGCGGCTTCTGGGGTGGCGGGTTATCGAACCGTCGCGACCGTGAAGGCTTCCCGCGCATCGCGGTCGGGTTCAACCGGACGCTGTTTGACGAGGCAGACGGCAGCGCCGGCTACTTCCTGAGCATATTCAACGCGCTGAGCGAGGATTTCCGAAAAGAGAATCCGTAAGAATCTGGCCCATTCCGCTATTGCAATACGGGCAATTGATGTCGGGGGACTTCGCCCGGGAGGGGCCGCTACTCTTGAGGAGAACCAAACCAGAAGTCGCCTGTTCCACCTACTCGGCATCTCGGCGCTCACTCTGCTTGCGGCTTGTACCGCCGAATTGACGAATGAAAACTGACAGATGACCATGGATGCCCAGGCTCCTTTTTTCATTCCATTCGGAATACGAACTGATTCTGCACGAACAGAAATACAGGCAGAATGCGATGACAAATAAAGAAAAACAGAAAAAAGCGAGAATGGTAGCAAGACTTCGCGAAATTTGACGGAATGGACTGAGGCCATAAAGACTTTCTTCGGTTTACTTCCCGTCAATAAATACACGTGGTCCAGCACGTGCGAAACGCGTGCATCTGCCGTTAACGGCTGCACGAACGACAACACTTTCGCTCAGGTACGGTTTCCATGCTTTCTTTCTTAAAGCCCGTCAGCTGCAGTGCCAATGAAGATCCGCCATTTCCCGGGTTGAACGAACACAGCGGCTACGAGGCGGGCCTTCTGAGCGCACTCGAGGTCATGGGCCTGTCTTTTTCGCGCCGGGCGATAGCGCCCTGGAAGGATATCCGGCTTCGTGCGGCCGAGAACACCGATCCGGCCGCCTGCATCAGCCGGCAGATCGATCAGATGACCGACTATCGTCGTATCGGATATTCGGAATGGCGAGCGGATCCGCTCGTTATGGCTCCGCTCGTTATAATAAGACTCGCGCGCAACACCCCTCCCGCCTCCAATAAACCCGAATGACGGCGGTTTCCAGTAGCGAGCCCGAGAGGGCAAAGGCGGGAGGGGCCGGTATTCAGGAATCTGAGGAAAGATATTCTAATGGAAGCATCCATCGTAGCTATCACGAATCATGCTTGACTATCGATATTCGGCACTTTTCCAAATGGAGGAATGGTAAATTTGCTAACCTCCGCTCACATCCATGGGGGCATAAACAACGGGACGCTGAAAAAACTTGTAGATATGGCCGTCAGCAACACTTCTGTCCAGGAGAATTAAAATCTAAGACATGGATATATCCCTCTTGGAACCTGCCTTTTTCGTTAAATCTCAAATGTTCTGTGCCGGTCAGATTTCACGGGTGTAATCTTCCGCCCGTCAAGCACCACATGATCGTGTTCCACAATCCCCATCGGCGGATTCCGGCTGCTATCGTGCGCTTGGGATCCGAGGCCGGACTATGATGGTCTATAAGTTCCATAAACCTTTATGCGTTGGACAAAGTCATACCGTGAAACTGCGGGCAAGACTTTGTTGACCAGTCTATCGATCGACTGTTTTCCCATGCTCTTCACGGCGGCCACGGCTTCGTCAAAGTTCATGTGTCGCGCGAGACCGGCTTCCACGGCTTTCGCGTGATAGCACGGGTCAACCACATGGAGCATGACTTGTTTTGGAGCTTTTCGTTCAAAAATCCCGACGAAGAAAACATCACGACCAAGACGACAATCAGGACTACGCGCTTGAGCCTTCATTTCGGGTCACCCCTCCCGGCAGACGAGGAGCATATTCAGTTTTAGCCACCTTCCCACGTATAGGCAGGACAGACGCCGACAGGGATGATTTAACAAGAACGGCGGCCACCAACGTATGGGACATTCATGCCGCCAAACATGGATTAATTGACGATGGCCGCCGCAAGGGCTATTCAAGCGTCCGGGTGAACTTCTTTTCGGCTCCCTTGTCGTATCTCAGGATGAAACTTGTTGCCATTTGCCATGACTGCAATGCAGGCATCGGGGCGGTCCTTACCGCTCCAAACCAATGTCCTGCAGTAATATTCGCCCTCCCGTTTCCACGTTCCGCTCTCATTCTTGTCGCCGCTGAAACCGGAGAAATTACCGTCCGGGTGATAGACTGAAAATCCCTTTGGGTCCGGATCCTCCATTCCTGGCGATCGCGAACGCTCGTCGCGTCGTCTTGCGCGACTTCTTCGTGAAGACGCGCAGCACCGGCAGCCGGACCAGCCGGGCGCGCAACGCCACCGGCAGGGCTTCGAACTCGGCATCGGCGGCCGTAGCGCGGGTCATGCGGGTCGAACGAATCTTCCGGGAGAAAGGGACGCCCGCACATGCCTGTTGCCTGCAGATACGATTGCGGGGCGAGTCCTTCACGCGGGGCTTCAGTCATTGCAAATACGTCATCAATTGCAATATAGATATTTTCAGAGCATACAATCTCTCCTGAAAAACACTGTTTCGGAAAATCGAACTTTTCACGCCATATGTTTTTACTGTTTGCACATTCGCCATTCATCGTCTATCATTTCGTATATTCTGATTCTATCGTTGCCGATTGCCCCGGCGGGTCGGGAGATTTCCGTCAGCCGTGGGTGTCGGCCCTTTTGGGGGAGGCATGGGGAAGCGGCCGCCGTTTTCATCATGCTCCGGGGTTGGTTCGATAGGGTTATCGCGATGAGAATTCCCGACAGGAAGATTGGAGCACTCATCGAGCCCTTTAAGAGCGGGAGTTGCGACTGCGCCCCGGAGCCGGAAGTCATGATTGGGCTCGAGACCGAAGAAGCCGAACACCTGTCCCCCCCCCCCCCCGACCGGCGGCCCCTGACCTTGTGGCGGAGCGGTCTCGCGGCGTGTCTCGTCCTCCTCGCCGTCATGGCGCCGGCCCCCGCCGGGCTGGCCCATGCCCAGGCGTCCAGCGAAGTACGGAGCAAAGGAACCGGGGCCGCCACTCTGTTCAACGGCGCGGCGGCGATCGTGCCCGGCGGCCTCACGGCGCGGGCGGAGGGGCCTTCGGTCATCCTGCTGTCCTGGCGCGCGCCTCCGGTCAGCGAATCGGCGTTCCTGACCTACCGGATAGAGGTGCGCGAAGAGGGGGCGGGCTGGAGCGATCTTGTCCCCGAGACGGGCGTCAGGGACACGGAGTACATGCACTCGGGACTCCCGGGCGGCGCGACGTATCGCTACCGCGTCTCGGCGGTCGGCGAGTCGGGTGGAGCGGGGCCTCCCTCTGCGGTCGCCACGGCCACGACGCCGGCGGATACCGGCGAGGCGGCGCCGGGCCTGTACGGAGTCAACGGGGATGCAAGCCGCGTTCGCGCACCGCCCGAAAGCTCACGCTCGCCGCGGTTCGCGGAGAACCTCGTGCCGACGCCTTCGCCCGAGGGCGGCTCCGTCCGCTACGCTTCGGGCGACCCGTCAGTGGACGTATCCGCGAGGGAGGCAGCGCCCGTGAGAGCCAAAACCGGATTCATCCGGATCAACCCGCAATTCGGCTACGAGATCCTCGACCCGACGACGAACATCAACTCCAAGCAACGCCTGATACTCCAGCGCAAGCAAGAGGGCGTACTCGCCCCGGACAGCGTTCACCTGCACGGTGCGGTCACCGCGGTAGCCGATTACCAGTCGAGCAACAGGGAGAACAAGTTCGGATACCTGATGCGCCACCCGACCGCAACGAACCAGGCGGGGACCGTGGTTTCCGAAGCGGCGATCCATTCGGCGCAACTCGGATTCACGGGTGCGCTCGGCGGGTGGATTACCGCCAACGCCGGGATTCTCTATGATCCGCAACAGAGTTTCGGCAAGGGAACCAATACGGACCTGGAACGCAACCAGCTGCAATTGCGGCGCGCCTGGGTCCTGATCGGGAATCTCGACAGGTCGCCGCTCTATGCCGGCCTGGGCAAGATGGCGATTCCCTTCGGTCTCACGGATACCGTCAATCCGTTCTCCGCCTCGAGCGTCTGGCACGCCTTCGGGGGGCTGGCCAACGGCTTGAAGCTGGGCTATTCCAGCGGCGGGTTGAACCTCTCCTTCATGGGCGTGCAGGGGGGAGCGCAGTTCAGGGCCGCAAACACCCCGGTGAACGGAACCGCCGTCCCGAGCAAGCTGAACAACTTCGCCGTCGACGCGAACTACACGATAGAGCTCGGTTCCCGGGGCACGTTTCTCCTGGGAGGGTCATACCTGCGCGGGTCGGCTTATTGCCAGGATTTTCCGGTTGTTCACTTCGCGCCTTGTAATGACAACAACCCGGCTTCAGGCGTTTACGGAAAACTCGTCCATGGCAATCTGAATATCGGGGGCGAGTTCATCCGTACGCTGGATGAGTGGCCCGCAACGTTCAACCCCGGCATCCCGGAGTTCCCGGCGAGCAAGGTGACGAGCTTCAGGGTCGGGGCCGGATACCGGTACGACTCCGGTCGCGGCCCCCTGGATTTTTCCGTCGAACTCAGCCGGTTCGTCGCCGGTCCGGACGGCGCGCCGTGGGAGCGCCAGGACCAGCTTGTCCTGGGCGTGGCCTGGTTGCCCCGGCCCGGCGTGAAGTTTTTTGCCGAATACATCCGTGTCGACGGCTACACGCCCTTGAACTTCATCAGCGGCGGCAACATCGAGGACGAAAACGGCGAGATAATGCCGGACCAAACGCACAGTGACGCCTCGGCGCGCTCCGACGTCTTCCTCGTCGGCGTCACCGGGGCGTTTTAGGGAGGACAGATTATTGAGTTACTGTCAGATGTTGTGTATGAGTGGAATTGAAAAAGACTGTGAAAGTATCGTCCCTCACAGTCTCCGAACGGGAACGGACTCGGCTGACGCTTGCGGCTAGCCGCCGTTATCCGTGCAGGGCGTGGGCCATTCATGCATACGGGCCGCAGCAAGTTTGAAGCGCCGTGATCGAGAGGTCAAATGGCCGACTGTTCCAGACCGCATCGCGCCGAACCGTCCGAAGAAAACACTTGCATTCTGGTAGGCGTCCATGTACGTCCATACACGTCTGGTATATGATCGGGTTTCTGAAGGAGTGCCGGATAAACTCAAGAGGAAAATCCTCCGACCGCATCGGGGCCTTCGTCGCCATAAGAATCACCAATGGCTGATTCGAGATGTCGGACACTCAAAGCTGCGGCTCGTCTTGAAGCCGTCATGGTTCTGATGCGTACAGCGCCGAACTGCGAGGCATTCGGGCGTGCGCTGCAACGGGCCTACCCGAAAATGAACGAAAACGTACAGCTTGCGCTTGGGGACGACGAATGAAACTGACGGCTACGGGATTCAAGCCGCAGACACAATCCAGCAGGAGGAAAACGCGATGGCTGTGAAGTCGATAGCAGCAGTGGCGACCCTGGCAGCGATTTTGCTCGGCACATCAGCAATCGCGCACATTCCAAAATCTTGCCATGCAAAATACAACCAGCAAATCAAGGCAGCTCATTATGATGTGCAATCTGCGGAACGTGTCGTAAGGAAACGCTTGAAAAAAGCGGGATGGAGCGAAGACAAGGAAGAAATGAAAAAGATTGTATATTTGCTACTCATAGAGAAAAAAAGAATATCCAAACTTGCGAAACTGCTTATCAACCTCGGGGCGTGCGCCAACAAGAAAAAATAGAAACCACAGACCTTAAACCAGGTGATGAAACCGTTTGAGTGGGTGATTCTCAGGAGAACCCGACAAACCTGACAGCTTCCGCTTTCGCGGAGGATGCTCCCCTGGGGACGAGGAATGAGGTGAATTCGCCGTCCTTGTCTGGTTCCGTTGTTACGTTGTGAAAAAGGTTGTGCCGCATCGTTTTTCGATGCCATCTCGTTGATTGTTCTGGTACGGAAGAAGATCACAAGGAGATGAAAGGTTTAATGGAGAGTTGCAGCCAAGGTTGAGGAACTTGACCGGGGCAACCCGACTGGTTAAGGCCGCCATGGGGTCTGTTGGGCCCGCCGTACCCCGGACATACTCTCGCATCCCCCTAGTTGCGCTATATTCCCAAGGGATGTACCATTTATAAAATATATTTTTGGAAGATGGGCCGTGTCATCCCTGAATACGAGTATGATACGATGACAGAATACAACTCCACAACTCCACAACTCCACAACTCCACAACTCCACA
>CAYOEQ010000081.1:0-2647 GCA_964402775.1 uncultured Enterobacteriaceae bacterium | reverse complement strand
AGTAAACAAGTCAGGGAGTCAGGCGCCACCCGCTTCCTTTCGACGTGTGTCCGGGAACTTTCGTTCACTTCGCTTTTCCCCACCCACAGCGTAGCTGCACCTTGTTCTTTCGGACGACGACGTAACCACCACACAAAAAGGACCCAAGCCATGAGTTTAGCAAACCGGTTATATCAAAATGCACGCCGTTCCGTTCCAGGCATCCTCTTTGCGCTCTTGATCTCTTTCATGATTCCAGGCTGCGGCGGAGGGGACAAGGCGGGCACCACGGCTCCCTCTTCAACAATGCCGCCGCCTTCCACCGGTACCGAGTTCGCGGACTTGAATCCCACAAACGCAGGGTATGCGGCGACAGCCGTCAGCAGAGCCGCCGACGCCCGGCCCCGCCCGGGCAGCATCACGCAGTCGTCGAACGTGAACGACGGCATAACGGTGGACCGCGTAACGGTAACGGCGCAGTATGGGGCCACGAGAAACAACTACTCGGTCCGGAATGGCTCTTCGTGGTCAATCAGCACGTCCGACGGAAACGCTGTGTCAATACCCGGCATAACACCCCCGTTCAAGGGTTCAGAACTGACCAAGCGAGTCAACGGCGGCACCCTTTACGTCGATGTCGTCTCCGACATAGAGGCGCCTGCGTCCCGACAGGTCGGAGGAGGCGACGACGGTACCGTCTCTGTGCCTTTGGGTACACGGGTCCCGTTTCCATCCGCAATTGGGGCGGAACCACTGAGAATATCAAGCACGAACGCGAATATTCCGGGAACCTGGAATGGTCAATCAGGCGCATTTCGATGCATGTCAGGTTGCAGCTATACCGGCAACAGACTTGCCGCGGGTGCATGGACGTTCACACCCACCCGCCCGCCAGGTGCCGTGGATGTGCCTGAGAGCGCGCCGGTAGTGCTGGACAGTACCGCCCGTCCGGTCAATACAGCTCGCACGCCCGGCAGATTCAACGGGCAGCCGGGGTATTTTCGTTGCCTGTCCAATTCTTGCGGAACGCAGACGCGCAATAGTGTTACTACCCTGACCGGACAATGGATATTCATTCCTGCCGGAGGCGGGGCAGTTACCACTCCCGACGCTGACTATCTGGCAGGGGGTCTCTGGCTTTTCGTTCCCGATGGTGCGACGAGCGCCGACGATGTCGTGTTCGGAGCCTTCGGCGACGGCGGCGACCCGTTCCGCCAGGGCAACCTCTTGACGCTTCAAGGTACGGCACGCTACGTCGGAGCGGCGACGGGAGTGTATTCCGCCAGGTCAAGCAGCGTTTCGGAACTCGGCTACTGGGATGGCGACGTAACCCTGACGGCCGACTTCGGAGGCAGAAGCGACCTGGGAACGATCAGCGGCTCGGTTACCGGTATCGAAGTAGACGATGAACGGTCCTCAGGCTCGGTGAGCCTGGGAACGGCTTCTATCGGCTCATCGCACAGCGGTTTCTTCGAGGGCCGTGTGAGTGGCGTCGTCGAAGGGCGCACCTATACCGGAAGATGGGGCGGGCAGTTCTTCGGAAACGGCGAAGCGGACGGCAAGCCAGGATCCGTCGGCGGGACGCTGGGCGGGCGATCCACGTCCACGGACGGCACCGTGAGTTTCGTCGGTGTCTTCGGCGCTTACAGGCAATAGAGGCGAAAGTCGGCTCCCGCCAATTGGAGAAGGGCAGCGGTAGCGCTGCCCTTCTCCCCTTTCTCCAGTGCGTCCCGTCGGGTTGGGCAGCACCCTCACTCGCTTTCCTCGTTCTGTATTTTACGTCCCGTGGGGCAAACGGTCGCATCTGTCGACCGATCCTCGGATAAACCATGCGAGATCGCTGAGCGAGAAAGGACAGTTGCCAGGGACGCTGTTCGTCCTGCGCCTGCTTGTGCGTGACCCGCTCCGAATGGCTTGCTGAAATTCAGGGCGGACGAGCCGGATCCGTCAGGGGCGACCCCGGAAAGGCCCGAGGATATACCCGGCTCGCTTCTCCCGGCGATAACGGATGGGCTCATAGCAACCAAGTGGTTAATGGCCGCTAAAGTTTGTTTGTCTCCGTGACCCGTGAGTTTCATCGGGAGGTGGAGAGCGGCGTCAGTGGTCTTAACGACTGCCGTCCCGATCAGCAGAAAAAACCATCCCTATGCGCAAGCGGAATGCGGAAGTTGAACCTTCCGCCGAACCAGAATATCATCGTCATTCTCTCCCGGGAGCAGACATGCAATGCCGTGTTCATGATCGGGTCGTTGTGTTGCGATAGTGTTGATAATCATTCGCAAGTAAATTCTCGAATAAAACAAAGCAAATATATTCAGTATTTTATATAGTTATCGAATTATTGAATACATGTTTCGAAAACTCGTGTCTTGACACTCTCGTGCATACTAGGCCAATGGTGCAGAATGTGGACGGAAATTGACAGTTTGGCTTCCGAGCGCGAGCGTGTCGAGCACCTTTTCGTGCTGTATGAGAACATGCGTGCGCCACTGGAGGCTGTAGCAAAGGCGCGGCCGAGGAAAAGGCGTCCCCGGCAGTCTGGCAGCCTACCAACCACCACCGAAGCGAGTTGACGAGGGTTGATGATGAATGATCCGCATGTAGTCTCGTTGGTCTATCGAATTGAACACAATGAGTCCATTGACTACAGCAACGCGGAATCCCTTGA
>CAYOEQ010000080.1:0-9836 GCA_964402775.1 uncultured Enterobacteriaceae bacterium | reverse complement strand
ATCGTGCTGCACCAGGGGCGTATAGCGGCGGATGAAAGCCCCTCGGAGCTGGTTGCAAAAATGGCCTGTACCGATATGTCGGAAGCATTTATCAAGCTGACCGCCGGCAACGGTAACGGCAAACCGGGAGACCGGGCATGAAACCCGGCCATGCGCTGCGGGCCATGCAGGCGATCTGCGGGCGGGAAGTGGTCAAGTTCGCGCGCCAGCGCGGACGCCTGTTCTCGGCGCTGGTGCGTCCGGCGCTGTGGCTGTTCGTGTTTGCCGTAGGCTTCCAGAACGTGCTCGGGGTGGCCGTTATCCCGCCGTACGCGACCTATATCGAATACCAGGTATATATTGTGCCGGGCCTGCTCGGCATCGTCCTGCTGTTCAACGGCATGCAATCATCCCTTGCCATGGTTTACGACCGGGAGATGGGGCTCATGAGGTTGCTGTTGACCGCGCCGCTGCCGCGCTGGTACCTGCTGTTCTGCAAGCTTACCGCGGGCACGGCATTATCGATATTGCAGGCTTACGCCTTCCTGGCGCTCTGTTTCGTATTCCGCATCGAACTGCCGGTGGCCGGCCTGCTGTATATCCTGCCGGCCATGGCCCTCGGCGGCATGATGCTGGGCGCATTGGGACTGGCGTTATCGGTCTATATCAGGCAACTCGAGAACTTCGCGGGGACCATGAATTTCGTAATATTTCCCATGTTCTTTATTTCCAGCGCCCTGTATCCGTTATGGCGGCTGCAGGATGCCGGCGCCGAAGTCCTCTACGTGGTGGCGGGATACAACCCGTTTACCCACGTGGTGCAACTGGTCCGCTTTGCCATGTACGGACAATTCCACCTGACCGGCTTCCTGGTTGTCTGCGGCTGCCTGCTGGTGTTTTTCGGCATGGCGGTATGGGGCTATGACCCGCAACGGGGCATGGCAAGAAAGGTCGGCAAGCCGGGATAACGGCCGGCATTCATCAACATTCCGGGAGGAGAAATGAAGAAATATATTATTGCCGGAACCTGTACGGTTCTCCTGTCAGCGATTGCGACTGCCGGGTATGCCGCGCAAGACGCCGGATTTGGCGACTATTGCGCGATGGGGATGTCGCTGGGCCAGAAAATAGTGACGGATTGCTCTATTACCTGGGACAGCAGGGAAGGGAAAACCTATTGTTTCAACAGTGAAGAATCGAAAGCCCGGTTCCTGGAAAACCCGGAGTTCAACCTGGTAAGGGCCAACGAGTACTACAGTCTCAGTGAAACCCAGGCGCTGGCCAAAAAAATGCAGTATTACAGGAGCAAGGACGTGAAGGCTTTCCTGCAGGGGGTCATAGATGAAAAAGCCGGCAAAAACAATGGGCTGTATCCCCTCTACGACCCCCTGGTCAAGCAGCAGCGGGACGTTGTCTTCAAGGAAATACAGATGATGCGCACGCTGCACGGCTACGGCTTTTTTCCCGATGTCATATTCCATGACAAGGACGAGCCGGACAAGAAGTACTGGGTGGATTTCTGGATCAAGCCGGTGGGCGAAAAGGACCTGGAATTAATCGAGACGCGCATCTACAAGGGGCCGCGCAAGTCCGGAGATGATTGGCAACTGGTGACCCGCCAACCGGTGCCATGGTGGTGGATACCGGCCTCCGAACATCCCGGCGAGAGCGAACACAAACGCGGCTGGGAGATCATGTCGGCCATCGAAAAGAATATCCTGGAAAAGCGCAATGCCGCAGGTGGTTACTATTCACTGGAGGACAGGGATACAGGCGAGATAATCAAGCTGGAATACATAGGCATCCACCAACCGGTGCGCCGGTTGACGGAGGACGGCCGCTTTTTTGCCTGCACGGATTTTCGCAGGGTGGGCAGTGAAAATGAATACTATGACGTTGACTTCTGGCTGAATGACAAGGACGGGAATATAGAAGTGGGGGAAGTGCGCATCCACAAGATACCGGAACAGGTTGACGGGAACTGGGTGCAGGTTCCGAAGTACGATTTTGATGACATGGACCATGACATTGTTCCCTGACCTGGAAAGAGTAGCAACATTGGGGGAAGAGAAATGAACTGTATGAAAAAATTTGCGGCCGCTGCGCTACTGCTGATGGTCATCACACACGGCCACTGTGAGGATTATTCTCCGGGAGATGTGTTCAGGGATTGTCCCGAATGTCCGGAGCTGGTGGTGGTGCCCCCAGGGTCGTTCATGATGGGGGCGCCGGCGACGGAAGAAGGGAGTTCCGACAGCGAACGCCCGGTACACCCGGTGCAGATTCCCAGGCCGTTTGCGGTGGGCATTTATGAAGTGACGTTTGTGGAATGGGATGCGTGTCTCGCGGCTGGAGGTTGTGGCGGCATCCAGTTGGATGACAGGGCCTGGGGCAGGGACAGACGCCCAGCCGTCGGCGTGAGGTGGAAACAGGCGCAGTCATACGTGGAATGGTTGAGCGGGAGGACGGGTGAGCGATATCGCCTGTTGAGCGAGGCGGAGTGGGAATATGTCACGCGCGCGGGCAGCACTACTGCGTACACCTGGGGCGACGGTATCGGCTGCCGCCAGGCCAGCTATGGGCGCGATACGTACAGTGGATTCCAGTGCGGCTCATTCTGGGGGACTATGCCTGTAGGCAGTTTTGCAGCGAATCAATTCGGTCTGCATGATGTGCACGGCAATTTATGGGAATTGGTGCAGGATTGCTGGAACGAGAATTATGAGGGGGCGCCGGCCGACGGGAGCGCCTGGGAAAGCGGAGACTGTGAATACCGGGTAATGCGGGGCGGTGCATGGACCAACAATTCGACATTTCTTCGTTCAGCGACCCGTATCGCACATTCCCCCGATTTCGAGTATGACTACTACGGGTTCCGCGTCCACCGGACCCTGGTTAAACAACAAGACGGCGAATAGCCCGGCTCAGGGAAAGGCCGGTTGCGGGCCAGGTTGGGCCTCTACCTGCTTATCTCCGGCAGGTTCCTTGAGTTTTTCGATTTTGGGATTGTACCAGTTGCCCTTGATCGTGTACTGGTACCTGAGCATTTTATCGATGTTGTCATTGATAGAGTCGAACATGTTGCCGGCCAGGTACAGCACCGCGCCGACGCCGATGCCGACCGGGCCAAGCAGGGCGCTGGCGAGAGGCAGGTTGTCGGCAAACTGCGGCGTGACGGTGACGAGCTGGTCATAGTCCTGGGCGGCCAGGCCGGTGCGGCCGCTGATCAGCACGTCGACACTGGGCCCGGTCAGGTGCAGGTCGTTGGTGTAGGCGTCGCCGTCGGCGATATTGAAACTGCCTGTTATCCGGTCGAACGCCAGGCCCTTGCCGAACAGGTCGGTAAAGTCCAGGGTGAGGCGCCTGGGCAGGGTCTGGATACTGAGCAGACCGAACAACCTGCCCGCGGCGGGCGACACTTCCAGGAGCCGGCCTTTCTTCACCCGTATGTCGAACGTGCCGGCCAGCTTCTCCAATGAAAACCCGTCCGGCGCGCCGTCCCAGCCGGCATCGATGGCGATCTCGGTCTTGCCGGCCTTGATGCCGGTATCGTCATAGCCGAAGGTAGCCAACATTTTGTGCAGCTTGTCGGCTTTTACATCAATATTGAAGACTGACCTGCTTATGCTCAACGGCTTGTTCCAGAGACCGCTGCCGGTGATGGTCATCTCCGGCGTCTCAAACCCGATTTCCTCAAAGGAAAGTCCGTTGATGGTCGGCGTAGCCGTAAGCTGCATGCTGCCGAGTTCATAGTCCCCGAAGGTGAAGTCGGCTATTTCCGCCCGCATGGGCGGCATGTTTTTCGGATCTGCCCCACCCATGGTTTTGTCGTCATCGGCTTTACTGATCGCCAGCTTATCGAGGTTGACCTCTATCCTGTTTTCCGGGGACGGGCGCCCGGGCAGAAACATTTCGCCTTCCAGGCTCTCCCCCTGGACGGCAACCCGCCAGTCTCCATTGCGCCGGCTTGCCTGCATACTGCTGTCCTTGAATGACTGGTTCAGGACGTTCACCAGGCCTGCTTCCAGTTCCACGTTGATGTTTGCCGTGCTGAAAAAGCCGGTTCCACCGCCCTGTTCGGGAGTGAAGAAGGCAATGGCGTCACGCCATTCATCAAACTGCAGGATATCGGTGCGGCCCGTCAGGTTCAGCCCGGCGCCGGCCGGGCCGCTGCGGAAGCCGTCTCCGAGGGTAAAATCCAGTCTTTCAAGACTCCCGTCCGGCCGGGTATGCAGCCTTGTATGGACATCGGAATCATAAACCAGTTCCGTCGGCGTTGGTTCTCCCAGGGTCTTCCTGATGACCAGTTGCTTCCTGGCGTAGGTCGGTTTCGACAACGGCCTGGGCAGGTCCAGCGCCAGCCCGTACAGGTCGGATTCCAGTTCCATGCGCCGGCTCAGACCCCCCGCGTCCTGTTCAAAGATTAACCGGGCCTGCCAGTCAGCCGACCCGGAAATGCGCTCTCCCAGCCGGGAGGCGAAATGCGCCGCGCCCGGGAAGCGTTCGCTGACCTGTTGCATGATGACTTCGTCGGTGGAGCGCCCGGCTATTACGAAAGCCGGCGGCGTATCGGGAGTGTTCCTGGAGCCGGTTACGCCCAGCGTTACCGGTTGCCCGGCAAACACGGCAGTCAGCCCGCGCCCGTCCACGGAATCCCGGGTAAAATCGAGCGTGCCGTTGACCTGATCGAGTTCCATGTTGCCGGCGTCCGAGACCAGCCTGGCGTCTTCCAGCCTGAGCGTTCCGTTGATGACGGGCTGCAGGCGCGGCGCTTTTATCGGGATGCTCATGTCCAGTTCCATTTGGAAATCGCCTGCCACAAGAGGCTGGTTGGCGTAGCGGATCATACGGTCCCCGGCCAGCGGACTCTGTTCAATGTATGCCTCCAGGTCTTTTTCCTGACCCTTGACCTTGCCCTTGAGCAGGACCACCTTGGGGCGCCTGGTCAGGTCCTCGATG
This sequence comes from uncultured Enterobacteriaceae bacterium, assembly GCA_964402775.1. Lineage (GTDB taxonomy): Bacteria > Pseudomonadota > Gammaproteobacteria > Eutrophobiales > Eutrophobiaceae > JAAXHV01. Next base: position 4,898 of record CAYOEQ010000080.1, on the reverse strand, counting down.
ACGCCCGTTGTCCCGGTGACCTGCGCGTTGAAAACGTTGCCGCGGCTGATACGCGCGGTCATCACTTCGTTGTGAAAGAAAATTTCGGCGTCCGCATTGTCCACCGCAGGCCATTTCTGCGAGTACTCGACAATGCTCCGGGACAGGTTTACCACCCCGCGCATACGTCCGTTGTTGTTCCGGAACGGGAACTCGTCCGGGTAACCGCGTATGACGGCGATGGCTGAATCCACGTGCCCCGCGTGCAGGGACCTTTCCATCCACTCCCGGATGCGGAATTTATCCGTGTACGGCATGTAACGGTACATGTTTTCCAGCCGCTCGCTACGGATTTCGGCAACCATGTCCAGGCGGGGTAAGGCGCGCGCGTCGCCTTGTTCCGCGGTTCCCCTGACGGCCAGGGACATGTCACGGTTTTCCAGGAAAAGATCATCCGTTTGCAGTTTCCAGCCGTCTGCCGTGCGCGACCAGGAGAGCGAACCGTCCAGGCTGCTGAAGGGTAATCTATTGCTGTACAGGTCCGGCAGGCTGAATTCCGCGCCGGCCCCGTTCATGCTGACACTGGCCCGGTTGTCGGTGCCGCGCAACCTCCCTGACGTGATTCTGGCTCCCGGACGGCCATGTCCCAGGTCGGCATCCAGGTTCCTGAAAGCCAGGTCGTAAACAAGCGCCTGTTCCGCGTCGGGGCGCCGGTCATGGACAACCAGTCCGTCGCGCAATTCACTGCGTATCGACGCCGTTTTGAGCATGCGCCGGGCCGTTTCGGGAATAAACTCCAGGTCGGGGGCAAGCGGCATCAGGTCCGCCAGGTTCAGGTAATCAAAACTCAGCGCGTAACGCCGATCTGGTCCATTCGGCGCGACAAATTCAATGTTCGCGGCCGGCCAGGCGCCGTTTTCCGTCTCCGCCCGGTCGAGTTTCAGGGAGATATGCCAGTCCCTGTCCGGCAGTCTCCGGCCTGAGAAACGCGCCGACAATGCGCTGACATTGAGTGTCCGTGACGAGGTCAGCACAACAAAATCCCGGTACGCCAGGCGTCCCTGCACCCGCACGGGTTTTGCCTGCTTCCAGGCGCTCCACAGTTCCAGGTCGGCGCTGCCGCCGGCAGGTGTAATCCGTTCCGGCCGGTATTCCCGGTACCAGCTATCCGGGTTGAAACGCGTTGTTGCCGCGTAAATCTCACCGGACCAGTCCGGCGACCAGAGTTCGCCCGTTACGTCCACGGCGAAATTCATCTTCTCACCGAATTTGCCGGGAAGATTCATATCCCCCGTCACCTGGGAGCGGGCGCGGTCCGTCCGGATCAGCAGGTTGACGTCAGTGAACCGGATGGCATCCTGCCGGTGTTTCTGGTCGGTCCAGGTGATGGTGGTCCCCCGCACCTCTATGCTGTCCTGGCCGAACAGCCACCTGACGAACTCGTTATCGCGTTCGCCGTCCGCCGGGTTGATGTTGATGCCCTGCACCAGCAGCGTTCCGTCAGCCAGGCGCGATACCGACACGTCCAGCCCTGAAATCACGATGCGCCTGGGCGCCGGCGAGAGTTTCCATAATGACATCAGCGGAGATATTTCCACGGTTGCCGCATCGAAACCGATGATGTCCCCGGCGCCGTCCCGGCTGCGCAGGTGGACTCCCGTCAACAGCAGGCTCGGGGTCCACCCCTGCCATTCCGCGCTGATGGTATCGACTGCGACGGGATATTCCATGTGGCTTTCGGCCCAGGCTTCCACCTGGCCCTTGTACTGGCTGATGTTCGGCAGCGTCAGGCGCACAATGGTTACCGCTACCGCAGCCAGCAGGATAACCGCTGCGATGAGATAGAGAGAGGCGTGATAAAGCCTCTCTTTTAGGCTACCTGACATGTAAATGACGCCTACAACAACACGATGTCATATTGTTCCCGGATGTAAAGCGGTTCGACCTGGAAGGTGATCGGCCTGCCGATAAATTCCTCGAGTTCCGCCACGCTGGCGGACTCTTCGTCCATCAGCATGTCGACAATGGACTGCGCGGCAATGACGAGCAGCTTGTTGCCGTCAAACTGGCGCACTTCACGCAGGATTTCACGGAATATTTCGTAGCACACGGTTTCCGGAGTCTTCATGGAGCCCCTCCCGTTACAGGTAGGACAGGGTTCGCACAGGATTTGTTCCATGCTTTCCCGGGTTCTCTTGCGCGTGAGCTGTACCAGGCCGAGTGAGGTGAACTCACTGATGGTGACCCTGGAATGATCTTTTTCCACGCGTTTTTCCAGCGTCCGGAGCACCTGGCGAGCGTGTTCCGGCTCCTGCATGTCGATGAAATCTATGATGATGATGCCGCCGAGGTTGCGCAGGCGCAATTGCTTGGCTATGGCCTGGGCCGCTTCCAGGTTGGTCTTGTATATGGTTTCCTCCAGGTTCCTGTGGCCTACGAACGCGCCGGTATTGACGTCTATGGTCGTCATGGCCTCGGTCTGGTCTATGACGAGGTGCCCGCCGGATTTCAACTGTACCTTGCGTTCCAGGGATTTCTGCAATTCATCCTCGATGGAATACAGGTCCATGATCGGTCGTTCACCGGAGTAGTATTCTATCCGGCCCAGGAAATCAGGGATAAAATGCTTGCTGAATTCCATGATCTGCTTGTAGGTTTCCTTGGAGTCGATACGTATTTTTTCAACCTCGCCGTGGGTCAGGTCCCGCATGGTCCGAACCACCAGGGGCAGGTCCTCGTGGATCAGCGCCGGTGCGTAGGTGTTTTTTGCGCGAATGGATATGGACCCCCAGAGCTTGAGCAGGAAGTCCATGTCCCGGTGCAGTTCATCTTCCTCGGCGCCCTCCGCGGCGGTCCTGATGATGAAACCACCCCTGGCCGCTTCCGGTTTGATGGTGTGCAACACCGCAGCGCCGCCGCCTGCGCCCAGGGCGACCTGCTGCTCCTCGGCCTGGTAGTGGGCAATGACCCGGCGCAGGCGTTCCCGCTCCGCTTCATCCTCTATCCTCTGGGAGACCCCGATAACGGAGTGGTTGGGAATGAACACGAGGTAGCGGGACGGGATGGAGATGCGGGTGGTGAGCCGTGCGCCCTTGGCGCCGATCGGATCCTTGACCACCTGCACCAGGAGCTCCTGGCCTTCGGTCAGCAGGGTATCGATTGAATTCTCCGCGAGCGAGCCGGCAACGGACTCCACCTCCAGGTCTTCCTCGGTTTCGACCAGGTCCGAGACGTGCAGGAACCCGGTGCGTTCCAGGCCGATGTCAACAAAGGCGGACTGCATCCCCGGCAACACCCGGTACACGCGCCCCTTGATGATATTTCCGACCAGGCCGCGTTTGCGGGTCCTTTCGATATGGACGTCCTGCAACACGCCGTTCTCCACCACGGCGACGCGGGACTCGTGGGGAGTGACGTTTATGAGGATTTCTTCACTCATTTGCTTCAGCGCATATCAGATCAGGATGGGAGATAACTATAACATATTGCCATGTAAATAATGGGGTCAGAGTAAAATTGTCGTTATCGTGGTCGATGGCAGGGTTTGGGGTAACTTTACTCTGACCCCGGAGTTTGGCGGGAATTGCAAAGTTACAGGACACCCAATAAAAAGACAGGACACCCACATAATTTATATGGGTGTCCTGTAAAATATATGGGTGTCCTGTAAAATAGGTGTCCTGTAAAATATTACGTTATACTGGCCTTTTGAAACATGGCGCCTGAAATGAATTACAGACCGATCAATTATTTGCCGGCGATTCTTGCCTTTCTGATCAGCGTAACTGCATATTCCCAGGAAGACAGGTTTGCCGGGGTCGAAATAACGACCCACGATGTCGCGCCGGGCATCTACATGCTGGTGGGCATGGGCGGCAACATCGGCGTGTCGGTGGGCGAGGACGGGGTGTTCATGATAGACGATCAGTTTGCCCCCCTGACCGATAAGATTACCGCCGCCGTCGCGGCCTTGTCGGACCGGCCCATCAGGTTTGTGATCAATACTCACTGGCATGGAGATCACACTGGCGGCAACGAGAACCTGGGCAAACGGGGAGCGTTGATCGTGGCGCACGACAACGTCTATGCGCGCATGTCCAGGGATACGGAGATCGGCGCGTTCAACCAGGTGGTGCCGGCGGCTCCGAAGGCCGCGTTACCGGTCATTACCTTTAACGATAATGTCACCTTCCGTCTCAACGGGGAAGAGATACGCGCCGTGCACTACCAGCACTCCCATACCGACGGTGACAGTGTTATTCATTTCGTGAACGCCAACGTAATCCATACCGGCGATATCTGGTTCAACGGGTTCTACCCGTTTATCGACGTATCAAGCGGAGGTTCCATCGACGGAGTAATCAGCAGCATCAGGACGCTGATTGATATGGCTGACGATAATACCCGGATTATCCCGGGACATGGGCCGCTCAGCGATAAACAGGGCATGCAGGGCTACCTGGAAATGCTGGAAACGGTCCGGGACAGGATGAGCAGGCTTATCGCCGAAGGGAAATCACTGGAGGAGATAATAGAACTGAAGCCCAACGCGGATTATGACGACGCCATGGGCAAGGGATTTATAAACCCGGAAACGTTCCTGCGAATTCTCTACGGCGACCTGAAACGATAAATACCCGGCACTCCTTAACAATCATCCATGTCAGTAGCAAACATTAACCTCGCATCCAGGGAAGTGGAGGCCGGCGCCCGTGACTTGCGCAGGACCGGCGCGCACCCTGATTTCTGGTATCCCCTGGCGCGCAGCCGGGACGTCAAGCCCGGCAAGACCGAGGCCAGGACCTTTGCCGGCGAACCGATCGTTCTTGTCAGGACGGAGTCCGGCAGGCTGTTCGCGCTGGAGGACCGCTGCGCGCACCGCCAGGTGCCGCTGTCGAAAGGCAGCGTGTGCGGCGAAC
>CAYOEQ010000079.1:0-9934 GCA_964402775.1 uncultured Enterobacteriaceae bacterium | reverse complement strand
AACAGGGCATCCTGGTCGAGATCAACCTGACCAGCAGCGAGGCCATCCTGGGCATCACCGGCGACCGGCATCCGATCCGGGCGTACATGGAATACAACGTGCCTGTTGCCCTGTCCACGGACGATGAAGGCGTCGCCCGCATCGACCTGACCCACGAATACCAGCGCGCGGTGGAAACCTACAAACTCAGCTATAACGACCTCAAGTACCTGTCCCGCAACGCCCTGGCCTACAGTTTTCTACCGGGGGAGAGCCTGCTCGAATCGACTTATACGGGTAAAATCGTGGACCAGTGCGACTACGGCCGCGCCGGACCCGCCGGCGCTGAGGAACTGGATGAAGACAAGGTCGAGACCTGCCTTGAGTTCATGTTCCGGAACGAAAAAGCCAAATTACAGGCGGAACTGGAGAGGCGCTTCGAGGAGTTCGAAGCCGGCTATCCGCAGGAAGACGTTCAGCGGTTTCCGTTCTTCGGCGACCTGCATGTGCATTCATCCTGGTCGCTGGACAGCTATGTCAATTTCAATCGTGTCGGTCCCCGTGAAGCCTACCGTTTTGCCCTGGGCGAAGAGGTTGTCCTGTCCGGCGGCAGGAAGGTGCGGATAGACCGGCCCCTTGATTTTGCCGCAGTGACGGACCATGCGGAGTACCTGGGTGAACTGCCGCTCTGTACCGATGAATCCAGCGTCGCGTACCCATTGGAGATTTGCCGTGACATCCGGAATGAGGCAGGTGAGAAGCGCCTGATAGAGAAGATATACCGGGACCTGATAATTCGCGATGTGGTGTCCCCGGACCCGCAACGCGAGCCCGAACTGTGCGGCGCAGACTCTGCCCGTTGCCTGGCGAAGGCAGAACTGACCTGGCGGCAATTACAGGATATAGCCCATGAATTTAACCGTCCGGGCGTGTTCACCACCTTTGTGGGTTACGAGTGGACCGGGAACACATACGGCAATAACATGCACAGGAACGTCATTTACGGGAATGACCAGGTTCCTGTCTTGCCGGTCAGTCTTTTTGAGGCGAATACCCCGGAACAATTATGGAAGCAGTTGCATGAAACCTGTGCCGCTCCCTGTGAAGTCCTGGCCATACCGCATAATTCCAACCAGAGCAACGGCCGGCAGTTCCCCGCTTTGAAAGAGGACGGCAGTCCGCTCAGCACACAGTGGGCGAAGTTGCGAAGCAGGACTGAACCCCTGGTGGAGATCGTCCAGGCCAAGGGTGAATCGGAATGCCACACCGGGGTGGGCACAGTGGATGAATTGTGTGATTTCGAGAAGTTCGAACGCCGTCCGCTGTGCGGGGCGGGAAACGCGGATGAGGACTGTGTACAGGTCTGTACCGGCAGTGAGCCGTCCCAGGGTTGCCTGGCGCCCGGCAACTACGTGCGCAACGCCCTGAAACTGGGCCTGGAACTGGAGCGGCAACTGGACGTGAATCCGTACAGGCTTGGCTTTATCGGCAGCACCGATACCCATAACGGCACGCCCGGCGGCACCGACGAGTCCAATTACCAGGGCCATCACGGGTTTGAAGACGGCACCCCGGCGCGGCGCGCGGGCCAACCTCCGATAAAGGAATTCGCGGCGAGCCGTGTGCTGGGGTCCGGCGGGCTGGCCGGCGTGTGGGCGGAAGACAATACCCGCGCCGCCATATTCGCCGCGTTGCAACGCCGGGAAACCTTTGCCACCAGCGGCACGCGCATCAGCGTGCGCTTTTTTGCCGGGTGGGAATTCCCCGACGCGCTCGATACCGATACCGACCCGGCCGCCCTGGGCTATGGCAAGGGAGTGACCATGGGAAGCGACCTGCCGGCGCCCGGCGCCGGCGCGGCGCCGGGTTTCATCATCTGGGCCATGAAAGACCCGCAGGGAGTCAACCTGCAGCGCGTCCAGGTCGTCAAGGGCTGGCTGGAACAGGGCGGGACCAGGGAGCAGGTATCCGATGTGGTTTGCGCCGACGGCCTGAGCCCCGACCCGGCCACCCGCCGTTGCCCGGACAACGGCGCGACCGTTGATTTGAGAGATTGCAGTGTCAGCGCGGGCAAGGGCGCGGTTGAGTTGAAAACCCTGTGGCGCGACCCGGATTTCGACCCGCGCCAACCCGCGTTCTACTACCTGAGGGTACTGGAAAACCCGAGCTGCCGCTGGAGCACCTGGGAAGCCCTGCGGGAAGGCAAACAACTGTTCGAAGACGTTGCCCCCGCCATACAGGAACGCGCCTGGAGCTCCCCGATCTGGTACAATCCCTGACATTGAAAGCATTCATTTCACACCTGCCCGCCCTGGTTGCGGCCCTGGTCCTTGCCGGGTGCGCCGTCTCCGCCATATCGCCCGAGGTCAGGGACCGGGACCTGCCGGATAGCTGGCGCGGAGAGGCCGGATATGACGCGGTCAGGGACGGCTGGCTGGCGGAACTCGGTGATACAGGGCTCAGCGGCCTGGTGGACGTCGCCGTGCAACGGAATTACCAGTTGGCGCAACTTGCCGCGGACGTGGAAGCCGCGCAGCAGGCCGTCATCATCAGCGGCGCGCCCCGGCTCCCGGAACTGTCCCTGTCGTTCGATCCCTCGCGCCGGCGCGTCATCAGCAACCAGTTCGGGATCACGCGCACCTCCAGCAACTTCGAACTCGGCGTGGATCTGGGCTGGGAAGCCGACGTGTGGGGCAAGCTCAGGGACATAGAGAAACAGGCAAGCCTGAACCTGCTGGCCGCGCAGGCCCGCTATGAGGACAACCGCCGCCGGCTGGCGGGCAGGGTGGCGCGCGCCTGGTTCAACGTGGTCGGCGCCGGGGAACTGCTGGTGTTGCTGCGCGAGCGGCTGGCAAACCTGGAGGAAGACCTGGACATCATCGAGAGCGCCTACAACCAGGGCCTGACCGGGGCGTTGGACATTTACCTGGCCCGCACCATCACGGACCAGGAACGCGCCCGCATCGCCGCGCAGGAACAGGCGCTGGCGGAGAACCGTACGGCCCTGCAGTTGCTGTTGGGGGATTACCCGGACGGCAGCCTGGAAACGGTCAAGTCGCTTCCGGTTATCGAAGCGCCCATTCCGGCGGGCCTGCCCTCGGAGCTTGTCGGCCGCAGGCCGGACCTGCAGCAGGCCTGGATGAACCTGCTGGCCGGTGACGCTGCCGTCGCGATCGCGCACAAGCAGCGCTTCCCGCGCATCGCCCTGGTGGCGTCCGCCAACGACGTGTCGAGCGACCTCGACAGCCTGCTGAACGGCACCACGCTGGCCTGGTCGGTGCTGGGAAACCTGACCCAGCCCCTGTTCAACGCCGGCCGGCTCAAGGCACAGGAGCAGCAGGCCAGGGCCCGTCTGGTCCAGGCCGAGAACAGTTACCTGGAGCGCCTGTACCAGGCCTTTTCCGAGGTGGAGGACGCCCTCAGCCGCAACCGCTCGTTGCAGACCCGCTACCGTGTGACCCTGGCCGCGGAAAAAAATGCCGTGACCGGACTGACCCTGGCATTTGAACAATACCAGCGCGGACTTGTCCCATATACGACGGTGCTGGAAGCACAGCGCCGCGCTTTTGATATACAATCGGGGGTTATCGAGTTGCGCAACCAGTTATTACAGAACAGGATCAGCTTGTACCTGGCCCTGGGAGGCGGCTACTGAAAAAATTAACGCCCATCGTCATTCTTGCCGTACTCGTCGGCCTGGCCTGGCTGGTGCTGCGCAACCCGCCGCAGGCGGATCGGCAGGCTGCGCCCACGGGACCGCAGCTCACCGTGGACGTGATGAAGCTGGCGCGGCAACCTTATCAGGTGAACCTGCAAAGCTACGGCACGGTCCAGCCGCGCACGCAGAGCACGCTGGTAGCGCAGGTCTTCGGCGAGATCACCGCCATCAACGACAGCCTGAGAGACGGCGGTTTTTTCGAGAAAGGCGAAGTGCTGCTCAACATCGACCAGAGGGATTACCTCGCCAATGTAAAGATCGCCGAAGCGACCCTGCTGGACGCAAAGCAGGCGCTGGCCCAGGAACAGGCGCGGGCCGCCCAGGCCCTGGAAGACTGGAACCGTCTCGGCAACCAGGGTGAAGCGCCGCCCCTGGTGTTGCGCCAGCCGCAACTGCTGGCGGCCGAAGCCCGGGTCATCTCTGCACAATCGGCGCTGGACAAGGCGCGCCTGGAACTGGAGCGCACCAACATCATCGCGCCATACGCCGGCCGCGTGCTGACCAAACTGGTCGATCAGGGACAGGTAGTCAACAAGAACTCGCCGCTGGCGGAGATTTACGCCGTCGACCTGGTCGAGATCCGCCTGCCGCTGCGCAATCGCGACCTGTCCTTTATCGACCTGCCGGAGGACTACCGCTTCGACGACGACGAACTCACTGACGGGCCGCAGGTCACGATTCATTCCGAACTGGCAACGGGCGCCGAATGGCAGGGCAGGGTGGTGCGCACGGAGGGCACCATCGATGACCGCGCCAGGCAACTGCACGTGGTCGCGCAGGTCGATGATCCCTTCGGCGTGCAGGCCCTTGGCAAGACCCCGTTGAAAATCGGGCAGTACGTAACCGCCGAACTGGCCGGCAGGCAACTGCAGGACGCGCTGGTGATCCCGAGCCGCGCCATTTACCAGGGTGGCTACGTCTTTGTTGTCAGGGACGGTGTATTACAGCGCCGTGAAATTGATGTCGCCTGGCAGAACCAGGAGGATGCATTGATCGCCGGCGGCCTGGACGGGGGTGATTCGCTGGTCCTGACCCCGCTCGGACAGGTCACTTCAGGGGTGCGCGTGGCGATATCCAGGCGACCGCTCCAAGCGGATCGCGCCATGGCTTCCGAAGAACCCTCGGCCAAAGCCATGGGCAGCATGTAACCATGATCGACTGGTTCGCCAGAAACCACGTTGCCGCCAACCTGTTGCTGTTCAGTATCGTCGTCGGCGGGATTTATTCGCTTCATTCATGGCTGAAGCTGGACATGTTTCCGGAGATCGAGCCCGATGTCATCACCGTAGTCGTGCCCCTGCGCGGCGCCACGCCCGAGGACATTGAACTGGGTGTCGCCATCCGTATAGAGGAAGCGGTACAGGACCTCGAAGGCATCGACCAGATCACCAGCCGTTCCGTCGAAGGCAAAACGACGGTCAACATAGAAGTGGATTCGGATTATGAGCCGCGGGAGCTGCTCAACGACATAAAGAACCGGGTCGATTCCATCAACACCTTCCCTGCCGATACGGAGAAACCGGTGGTCAGCCTGGCGCAACGCACGTACACGGTCATCTCGGTGGTCGTTGCCGGTGACTACAGCGAAGGGGAAATCCGCAGTATCGCCGAGCAGGTGCGTGACGACCTGTTACGCATCGGCGGGGTGACGCAGGTCAGGCTGGACGCGGTCAGGAAGTATGAAATCAGCATAGAAGCATCCCAGGACCGGCTGCGCGAGTTCAACCTGACCCTGGCGGATATCGCCCAGGCCGTGCAGCGCAGTTCGCTGGATATCTCCGCCGGCAACGTCCGCACCGAGGGCGGCGACGTGCTCATCCGCTCCAAGGGCCAGGCCTACCGGCGCGCGCAGTTCGAGCAGATCGTCGTCAAGACCAACCCGGACGGCAGCATCATCCGCGTAGCCGATGTCGCCAGGGTCAATGACGGCTTCCAGGAAATCCTGCTGAAGACCGGGTTCAACGGCGGGTTTGCCGCCCTGATCCGGGTCAACCGGACTGCGGACCAGGACGCCATAGAAGTCGCGCAAAAGGTAAAGGACTATATTGCGGAGAGGCAGGCGGCGTTGCCGGTGGGTATCAGCCTGAGCTACTGGGATGATAATTCCGAGTACCTGAAGGCGCGTCTCGGCACCCTGCTCAACAACGGCATACAGGGCAGTATCCTGGTGATCCTGTTACTGACCATGTTCCTCAGGCCGGCAGTGGCGCTGTGGGTGTTTATCGGTATACCGGCCAGTTTCCTGGGCGCGCTGCTGCTGCTGCCGTTCACCGGTGTCACCATCAACATGATCAGCCTGTTCGGTTTCATCATCGTGCTGGGCATCGTCGTCGATGATGCGATCGTCACCGGGGAGAATATCTACACCCGCCTGCGCGCAGGGGAGGATCCCCTTGCAGCCTCCGTCCAGGGCACCAAGCAGGTGGCGGTGCCGGTGACCTTCGGCATCCTGACCACCATTGCTGCGTTCAGCCCGCTGGCGTTTGTCGAGGGCCGCATGGGTGATTTCATGGGGGCGATACCGGCCGTTGTCATCCCCTGCCTGGTATTTTCCCTGGTCGAGTCGAAACTGGTGCTGCCGGCCCACATGAAAACCGTCAGGGTGCGCAATGACCCGGCAATGCTGTCAGGCTTCAGCGCCTTTCAACAACGGTTCGCCGACGGGTTTGAACAGTTCATAGTTGATTATTACCGGCCGTTGCTGCGCTTTTCCCTGGCCCACCGTTACTCGGTCATCGCCGCGTTCCTCGGGGTCCTGGCGCTGACGCTGGCGCTGGTCCTGAGCGGCTGGGCAAAGTTCATATTTTTCCCGCGCATCGAGTCCGATGTCGCCACCGTGACCCTGTCGATGCCCGTGGGCACGCCATTCCAGGTCACCGACAGGCACATGCAACGCATCACCGATGCCGCGTTTGAGCTGCAGCGCAAGTATACCAATGGAGAAGGCGGGGAGCCGGTAATCCGCAATATATTATCCACGACCGGCTCAGCGCTCATTGCGCGGGGCGGAGGTCCCGGGAATAATCAGACTCTCGGCGATAATTACGGCCAGGTCATCATTGAGTTAGTGCCATCCGATGAACGCGTCACCGACGTCAGCGCGCTTGACCTGTTGAATGAATGGCGCCGGATGATCGGCGTCGTGCCCGGCGCCGAGTCGCTGACCTATCGCGCTGAACTCATCAATGCCGGCGACCCGGTCCATATTCGGCTGAATGCCCAGTCACTGGAGACACTGAAGGCGGTGGGCGAGCAGATTAAACAACGCCTGGCCACCTACCCCACGGTGTTTGATATCTCGGACAGCCTGTCCGACGGCAAGGAAGAGCTGCAGATCGAACTGACCCGGCAGGGCCACGTACTGGGCCTGACCCGCGCCGCGGTGGCAAACCAGGTCAGCCAGGCATTCCGCGGCTTTGAAGCCCAGCGCATTCAGCGCGGCCGCGACGACATACGGGTGATTGTGCGCCTGCCAAGGGATGAGAGGAGTACGACGGCAACGCTGGATGAATACCTGGTCACGACGCCGGACGGCCGCCGGGTGCCCCTCTCGCACGTTGCAACCCTGACACCCGGCAAGGGCCCGTCGACGATTTTGCGTATCGATCGCGAGCGCACCATGAACATTACCGCCGATGTCGACAAGACCAGGACAAACATGACGGTCCTGCAGGCGGACCTGCATGAGTACCTGCAGGAGTTGCTGGCCGGCTATCCCGGTGTTACCTGGTCTTTCGAGGGTGAGGCAAAAGAACAGCGCGAATCGTTTGCCAGCCTGCAATGGGGCATGATCGTGATACTGTTCGTCATCTACGTATTGCTGGCATTGCCGCTCAAATCCTACGTCCAGCCGCTGATCGTCATGTCGGTGATCCCCTTCGGCATCATCGGCGCGGTATGGGGGCACTGGCTGCTGGGCCGCGAGCTGACCTTCCCGAGCATGCTGGGCGTGATGGCCCTGGTCGGGGTGGTCGTCAACGACAGCCTGGTGCTGGTGGATTTCATCAACCAGAAGAAGGCGGACGGCATGAGCGTGCCCGACGCGGTCTTGAATTCAGGCGTCGTCCGCTTCAGGCCGGTGATGCTGACCTCGCTCACCACCTTCTTCGGCCTGCTGCCGCTGCTGTTCGAGAAATCGGTACAGGCGCAGTTCCTGATCCCCATGGCCATCTCCCTCGGCTTCGGCATCCTGTTTGCGACGACGATCACCCTCATCATGATCCCGGTCAACGTCATCATCCTCGAGGACATCAAAAAACTGTTTCAATCGTCCGTTATTCCTGCACCCGCCGGATACGTGAGGTCCGAATAGGATAGGTGGGGTCAAAGTCTTCCGTCGTCAGGCCGATTAACAGGCTGCGCTTGGTGCACCCATTGAAACTCATCACGTCTCCAATACAATATTGTACGCATTGAATTTTACGTACCGGTGGGTACTTGACGGGTGGAGGATATGCCGACTTGCTGAGTGATTTTCTGGAGATGACCGACGGTCAGCACTTGGATGCTGATGTCTGTATTGTTGGCGCAGGCCCTGCCGGTATCACCCTTGCCCGCAGACTGGCGGAACACGGGCACTCGGTGTGCCTGCTGGAGTCCGGCGGCGATGATTTCGAGCAGGACACCCAGTCGTTGTATGCCGGCGCCAGTGTCGGCAGGACCTATTATTCGCTTGAAAACTCCCGCCTCCGGTTCTTTGGCGGAACGTCCCATATCTGGGGAGGACGTTGTGCGCAACTCGATGATGTGGACTTTGAACAACGCGAATGGGTAGCGTACAGCGGCTGGCCGTTCGGTGCGGCCGCGCTCTCCGGCTATTATCGCAACGCCCACGAAATGATGCGCCTGGGCTGCTATATGTATGATGAACGCCTCTGGAGCGAAATCAACACGCCCAGGCCGCAGTTCGATGAAAAACTGCTGACGACGCGCTTCTGGCAGTTTGACGGGCGTGACGAACCGTTCGCTCTCAGGCGCTGCGACGACCTGGTCAGGTCCGTAAACGTAAACATAGTCCTGCATGCCAACGCGGTGCATATACAGGCCGACGCGGATGCGCGCAGGGTGGCGTATATCAGGATCAGCACACTGGACGGGAGGCAAGGCAAGGTCAGCGCCGCGTATTACGTCCTGGCCTGCGGCGGCATTGAAAATCCCCGTCTGCTGCTCAGTTCACGGGATGTCGAGAAAAATGGCCTGGGCAACGGGTTCGACCAGGTCGGCCGTTATTTCATGGAACACCCGTATTGCCGTATCGGTCAACTGGACAGCGACCACAGCTATGCATTGTGGGCCGCGATGCGTAAACGGTATCTTGCAAAAGATGTTGCCGTAGCGCCGGTGCTGCTGCCAACCGCCTCCTTGCAGAGAGAAAAGCAGATACTCAATTCCGCGGTTACATTCAAACTGCAAAGGGACCCCCGTCATGGTGTTTCCGCCAGCAAGAAACTCTATCAGCGCCTGAAGAGCGAAATGGCGCCCGACCGCAGAGGCCGGCGTCTCTACTATAAATACCGCGGGCTACGTAACTGGTTCGACCGCGGGCTGCGACCCATCGGAGAGCAGGTGCTCACATTCCTAGGTATCACCGGGCTTTCTCTCGTTGTGCGCGCCGAACAGGCGCCAAATCCACAAAGCCGCATTCGTTTGTCTGACCGTAAGGACATCCTGGGTTTGCCATACCCGGAGTTGGACTGGCGGCTGTCTCCCCGGGACAGGGAGACGGTAACAGTGCTCGCCGATACGCTGCAGTCGGAGTTTGCGCGCCTTGGAATGGGGGTGTTGCAGATGAGTGACTGGCTGGACGAGCCGGAGTCGGAGTGGCCTCTTGATCTGAGTGTGGGCAATCATCCCATCGGAGGCTATCACCACATGGGGACGACGCGCATGAGTGTTGACCCGGAAACAGGAGTCGTCGACGGCGATTGCAGGGTGCACAACTATCAGAACCTGTACGTGGCGGGCAGTTCGGTATTTCCCACCAGCGGCTGGGCCAACCCGACCCTGACGATCATGGCGCTTTCACTGCGCCTGGCAGACCACCTGGATACCCGCTTACAAGATACGACCCACCTCCGGTAACACCGGAGTCAGAGCAACGGCGCCGGGGACAGAGTAAGTGTCGCCAGAATTTTTACTCTGACCCCATATATCCACAGCCGGGTTTTGTTACACTAACCCCGATGCACGAAATCATCGCCATCATTTTCGATTTTGACGACACCCTGGCCCCGGACA
>CAYOEQ010000078.1:7773-10205 GCA_964402775.1 uncultured Enterobacteriaceae bacterium | reverse complement strand
AAGCGCAGGCCGAGGTGCTGGCGCGCAACCAGGCAATGCTGATTGACGAGAAGCTCGTTACGAAACAGGATTTGAAACGGGAATTGAGAGAACTGGAGTTACGGCTGACACTGCGCCTCGGTTCCATGATGGTGGTTGCCATCGGCGTAGTCGCCGCGCTCGTTAAAATGTTATAGTTCAACAAAATGTTCGGAATATAAGGAGGTATGCTATGGCCGCTATCATGTTTGACACCCACGCTTTCGTAAAAGAATTGACCGAAGCCGGCATGCCGGAAGCGCAGGCCGAGGTGCTGGCGCGCAACCAGGCAATGCTGATTGACGAGAAGCTTGCAACAAAACAGGATTTGGAAGCAACAAAAGAAGATTTGCAACGGGAAATAAGAGAAATGGAGCTACGGCTGACTTACAACCTGACGGTACGCTTCGGTTCCATGATGGTAGTTTCCATCGGCATAATCGCCGCGCTGGTTAAACTGTTGTGAATCCGGGACAACCCGGCGTCCCTGAAAACCTGACTCTTGCAAAACAACTGATTCAAACCGCCAGGTTCGGCGACGCAATCACATCGCTGGAACAACTGCTTGCCTCCGATCCGGAAGCAGACGACCGGGTGGAGGCGCTGTACCTGCTGGCGGTCGCGCAGCGGTATGACAACCGGCGCGAGGCGGCGTTGGCGACCCTGGAGACCCTGCTCGCCGGCAATCCCGACCATGCCCGAGCGCACCAGGAACGCGGCCATGTCCTCCTGTCCATCAACCGCAGCGAAGACGCCACCCCGGCATACTCCAGGGCAGTTGAACTGAACCCGGCGCTGAAGGCGAGCCTGAAGGCGCTCGTCAATCTCGAAGAACGCCTGGGCAGGACGGAACAGGCCCGGCTGGCGCGGGAACGGCTGGATTTCCTCAACCGGCTGCCCCCGGAACTGGTCAACGTCCTCGACCTGGTTCACGAGAATAAACTTTACAAGGCGGAACTGTTGTGCCGGGACTACCTGCAAAAACACAGGCACCATATCGAGGCCATGCGCCTGCTGGCCGAGATCGGGGTGAGGATGGGCATCTACGACGATGCGGAGTTCCTCCTGGAAAGCTGCGTGGAATTCGCGCCGGACCACGTGCAGGCCCGCATCGATTACGTCAACATCCTGATCCGGAAGACCCGCTTTGAAAAAGCCCATGAACAGGCAAAGCTGCTGCTGGAACAGGAACCCGGCAACCCGGGCTTCCAAAGCACCCTGGCAACCACGCTCGTGGGTCTGGGCAGGTTCGAAGAGGGGATTGCCCTGTACCGGGATGTCCTGGAAGCCCACCCTTACCGCACCGAGTTGCACGTACAGGCAGGTCACGCCCGGAAGACCGTGGGCCTGCTGGACGAGGCCATCCGGTCCTACCGGGAGGCATACCGGCGCAGGCCGGATTACGGCGACGCCTACTGGAGCCTGGCCAACACCAAGACCTATACATTCACGGACGAGGAGATTGACGCCATCAGGCGTTACGCGGATGCCCCCGGTGTTGCGCTCACCGACCGGGTCCACCTGTGTTTTGCCGGAGGCAAGGCCCTGGAAGACCGCGGGGAGTACGGCGAAGCCTTCGCCTGTTATGAAAAGGGCAACGGCCTGAAGCTGCGCCAGACCGGCTACAGGATTGAAAAGATGGAGGCGCGCGTGGAGGCACAGGTTGAGACCTGCACCGGCGAATTGTTTGCGCGCCGGCAAGGCGCCGGACTTGACTGCCGCGACCCGATCTTTATCGTCGGCCTGCCCCGTTCCGGCTCTACCCTGCTGGAACAGATCCTGGCGTCCCACAGCATGGTGGACGGCACCATGGAACTGCACAACATACTGGCCCTGGCGCAGAAACTGCGCGGGCGTGAACCCGAGAAGACATCCCGGTACCCCGCCATCCTGCACGAACTGGAGCAAGACTATTTCCGGCGCTTCGGGGAACAATACATCAAGGATACCAGGATCTACCGGGGTGAAGCGCCCCTGTTCATCGACAAGATGCCGAACAATTTCCTGCATATCGGTCTCATTCGCCTGATATTGCCCAATGCCAGGGTGATCGACGCCCGGCGCGACCCCATGGCCTGCTGTTTCAGTTGCTTCAAACAGTTGTTCGGCGAGGGTCAGGAGTTCACTTACGGCCTGCAGGAAGTGGGGCGCTACTACCGGGCCTATGTACGGTTGATGGACCACTGGGACCGGGTGGTCCCCGGCTTCGTCCTGCGCGTGATGCACGAGGACGTGGTCGACGACCTGGAAACCCAGGTGCGGCGCATCCTGGACTTCTGCGGCCTGCCCTTCGAGCAGGCCTGCCTCAACTTCCATGAAACCGAACGCAGCGTGCGCACGCCCAGTTCCGAGCAGGTCAGGCAACCCATCTACCGCAGCGGCCTGGAACAATGGCGCAACTTCGAACCCTGGCT
>CAYOEQ010000078.1:0-7673 GCA_964402775.1 uncultured Enterobacteriaceae bacterium | reverse complement strand
CATGACCAAACCAGACCCGGCAACAATCAAATCCCTGTTCGACCTGTACCGGGCCGGCGAATACCGGACGCTACTGGAACGGGCACAGGCCCTGATCGAGACCTGGCCCGATGAACCCGCGCTGCACAGCCTGGCCGGCTCAGCCTGCCATGAACTGCAGGACTATGACGCCGCAATCCGCAGTTACCGGGCGGCGCTGGCCATCAGGCCGGACCTGGCCAGGGTACATAACAGCCTGGGCATTGCCTGCCTCCGGTCGGGGCAGGTTGAGGATGCCGCCAACAGTTTCCACAACGCGGTCAAACACGATTCACAACTTGCCCAGGCCTGGTTCAACCTGGGTATCGTCTATGAAAACCGGAACCGCCTGGCGGAAGCCGCGGGCTACTACAAGCAGGCGACGCTTATCAACCCGGTTTATCACCAGGCATTGTGTTCACTGGCCAAAACGCTGTGGGAATTGCGCATACCCGAGCAGGTGGAGGAATACTTTGAAAAAGCCATAGCCATTGAAGAAACTTACCTGCCCGCACACATGGGCCTGCTGCGCTTCCTGGAGCAGAGCAACCGGCATGAGAAGCTGAGGGACGCTGTTTCCCGCGCCCGCAGGGTCCTGGGCGAGCACGATGAAGCCAGGCTCTACGAGGGTATCCTGGCCGATATTGACGGCGATTATGAACGGGCGAGATCATTGTTGGAAGCATTTTCCATCACGACGGCGGACGTCTGGACAAGACACGGGGAGAGAACGCGCCTGGCCCGCCTGACCCTGATCTGCGACAGGCTGGACGATACCCCCGCAGCCATCCGATACGCCGGGGGAGCCAATGACCTGTCACGGGAAATAAGTGACGGCAAAGGAATTGACAAGTCAGGATTCCTGCAAATTGTGGAAAACCGGCGGCGTTATTTCACCGCTGAGAACATCAGCCGGTGGCCGGATATCACATCTTCCAACCCGTCATTCCGGCGCAGGCCGGAATCCAGTGAAACAACGGGTCACCCTGCGGGCGACACAGCATCTCACTGGATGCCGGGTCAAGCCCGGCATGACGAACGAGGGGATCCCGAGATCCGGGGTCGGAGTAAGAATTTCGCCAGAGATTCTACTCTGACCCCAGGTATCGACAACCTCGTCTTCATCATCGGCTTCCCCCGCTCCGGCACCACCCTGCTCGATACCCTGCTGCGGGGACACCCGTCCATCCGGGTAGCGGAAGAAGCCGACGCCGTAGGCGTAATGGTAAACCGGCTATCGGGGGACTCGGATGAACGCCTGCAAACACTGGCGAACCTGCAGGGCCGGGATGTAGAAGACCTCAGGAAAACCTATTTCGACGCGCTGGCGCGTCATGCAAGGCCGGAAGACGGTGTCACACTGGTAGACCGGTTCGCCCTCAACACCGTGTACGCAGGTGAAATCCACCGCATCTTTCCCGAGGCCAGGTTCATACTCATGCTGCGCCACCCGGCGGACTGCGTGTTGAGCTGCTTCATGCAGACCTTCTACGAAACCCCGGCAAATGCCAGCTTCTTCACCCTGGAGGACAGCGCCCACCTGTATGACCGGGTCTTCGGCCTGTGGCGGCAGTACACCGGCCTGCTGCAACTGAACGTGCTCCAGGTGAAATACGAAGACCTCGTGGCGGATTCGGAAACAACCTGCCGGCGGATACTGGACTTCCTGGAAATACCCTGGCATCCCGGCATCCTGGAACACGAACGCACTGCCCGGGAGCGCCCTCTCATCAGCACCGCGAGCTACAACCAGGTAACCCGCCCGCTGTACGCCGAAGCGCAGGGCCGCTGGCAGCGCTACCGCGCTGAACTGGAGCCGGTGCTACAGGTACTCAAACCCTGGATAAGTTGTTTCGGGTACCAGGGGACGGATTTCAAATCCGTCCCCGACTGAACTCCGGATAAGGGGACGAACCCCCCGCCGGCAACATGCAGGGGCAGGCATGAGTCCGCCCCCGGTTGGACTCAATTCCAGCGAAAGGTTACCTGACCCCCTACCCAGCGCGGACGGGCGTAGAAACGTTGCACATGGCCCAGGCCAAACGCAGCAAAGCTGGCGTTGTTTGAAATTGAGGTGATATATTCCTTATCGCCTATGTTCTTTACGAACACGGCCGCGCCCCAGCGATCATCGCCGCTGGTCCAGGAAAGTCTGGCGTTGCCGACAACATAACCGCCAATCGTGTTAGCGGGGTCATTATAAATGATAAAGGAATTTTCACTTTGCCAGGTGAGGTCACCCTGTATTGCCATCATCCCGTTCGCAAGCGGCCATTGATATCGCGCCATGCCGGTAAATTGCACGTCGGGGGCGTTAGGCAACCTGCGGTCAGCAACAAAACCTGCCGGGTTACCGACATTTTTCGCCTCGGTATCCATGATATTGATGCCAAGATTCAGATCCAGGCCCTCAATGGGAGAAAACAGCAGGTTTGAATCCACGCCATAAACCTCTGCATCCGTATTGAACACCAGTTGCTCCAGGGCCAGAAAAGCAAATGCCTGGTAATCCTGGTAGTCGTAATAGTAAAACGAGGTGTTCCACAAGGCGCGCCCGTTCATCAAAGTTGATTTGAAACCGACCTCGTAAGTAACAGGCGTTTCCTTGCTGTAGGGAACCGCGTTGGGATTTGGCAGGCCGAACACCGCGTTAAAACCACCGGCTTTGACACCGCGCGAGACGCCGGCGTAGAACAGCAAGTCATCACCGTATTGCCAGTTCAGTTGGATTTTGCCGGCAACGTCTTCTTCATCGACCCGCGCGTTCGGTGAATTATCGGGATTAAGCGTCCCGTAAATACGGGGGATTGGCAGACCGGCGAGAAATCCGGCAATACTGCCCCTGGCGTCCATCTCTTTCTCCTCATTGAGATAACGCAAACCGGCTATCACGGTCAAATCCTCAGTGAAGTCCCATTCAACCTGCCCGAATACGCTCCAGCTATCGGTTTCAACAACCTGATCAGTCAAGAACGCGCTTGGCGCAAACAAGCCCACGTCAAGCACTATGTCGGAATCATAATCCAGGTAATACAGACCGGTAACCCAGCGCAGATTGTCCGTTTCTCTGGCTGCGCGCAGTTCCTGGCTGAATTGCTGTGCGTTGGTATCGGTGGCAAATGTGACGACTACTGGGGGGACGCCATCTGATTCCTGATTAAAGAATTTGTTCTGCTCACTGAAGCCGGTGACGGAAGTAAACGTAATACCCCCTTGCAGTTCCAGGTCAAACCGCAACAACCCCTTAATACCATCGCGCTTCAGGCCCTCGGGCGAGGCGCCGCGCGCGGCAACAAGGCCGACGGCTCCGTCGTTATTGACCCGGAACGGGTCGCCATCCAGTATCTCACTGCCTGGCGGCGGCGTTACCAGTACCGCTTCACCGAACTCATTGATAGCTGCCGGCGCCGTCTCGTAGTACCACTGAGTGATATCCGTTTCATAGTATTCGAGTTTGAACAATACATCCAGGTTATCGGTCGGCGTAAAAAGCGCTTGCCCGCGCACCGCCCAGGTGTCGGCTTCATTACCGTCGTTCCCCGTGCCGATATTATCTACAAACGGATCATGATTGTTGACGAAACCTGAAACCCTGAGTTGCAGGCTGTCCGTGAGGGGGCCGCCTGCAGCGCCTTCGAAACGTACGTGGTCGTATTCGGCGTAAGAGACGCTGCCGTAGGCCTCGAACTCATCCGTCGGCTTCCTGGAAATGTAGTGGATCAGTCCACCCGTCGCGTTACGTCCGAACAAGGTGCCCTGGGGTCCGCGCAGGATTTCAACGCGTTCCTGGTCGAACAAAGTGGTGTTGGTTGCGCCCATGTACGCGTCATAAACCTCATCCTGGTACACGGCGACAGGCGATTCCTGGTGGTCGTTGAAATCCCCCTGGCCGATTCCGCGCAGCGACAGGGAAGTGATGTTGCCTTCGCCGCCGGGGTTCCCCAGTGACAAGCCTGGCGTCAGGTAAACCAGCTCATTACTGTTGTTCAGGTTCAACTCCTGGAGCTGCTCTCTCCCGAAAGCGGTGATGGATATACCCACGTCCTGGAGGTTCTGTTCACGCTTCTGCGCGGTAACCACTATTTCCTCAAGAATATTCGGGCCGTCCGGAGCTTCATCGGCTGCGGAGGGCGCGCCGGCGAGCAACGCTGCGAACAAAGCCAGGATTCCGGCTGACCTGTCTGCCTTTTTGTTCATGGTCTGTGTTCCTCCCGAAGGTTGACCGACTGAAATACTTAACTGGTTATCGTCGCCGACATGCGCTTCCAGTCCGGTTCCCCGGAGAAGAATCCGAACAGCCTCTCCGATCTCATACTCACCCACCAACCTGTTGGTCGTTTTCGCCCTGACCAGGTCAAAAGGAAAAATCAACGTCAACCGGGCCTGTTTTGCAAATACCGTCAGCGACAGATCCGCCCGTTGTGAGGGGATATTGAAATGTATTTTCTGTCCCGCCCCGGCAGTTTCAGGACACACTGCCAAAACCAGAAACAGCAGCAGCCCACAGACCAGGCCGGAAGAAAATGTCATTTTGTCATCCCCGCATACCGGGAAACTTCCTGCACGTTCAAGAGACGAACCAGAGGGAGTTTTCCTCCATAAGGACGGGGACATTTTTGAGTTGGCCGATAAGGGACCCGGTTTCGAAAAACAGGTGCGGGTAGAACTATCTTGCGCCCAGCAGGACGCGTTCCGTACCTACCCGCTGTGACGGGATCTGGAAGTTTTCGCGCAGGGTCAACAGCAGGCCGTTAATGTCACCGGCCTTGAACAGGCCCGCAACCCGTACGGCCCTGATTCTGTCATCCAGTATCACGAACTCCACAGAGGTATACCTGCTGATTTCATCGATGGCTTCTTCCAGCGTTTCACCCTGAAAAATGAGATTTCCATCGCGCCAGGACAAATCGACCGCGACCTGTTCAGGCGCGATTTTCCTTATTTTCGCGTCCGCGGAATCCAGAATGGCGGCCTCCCCTTCCGAGATAACCGGCGCGTCCTGCGCAATTTTAATTATTTTTATGGGAATACCTGCGCCGGTTGACCCGATTTGCTCAACGATGGCGACTTTGCCTTTGGTGACGATAACCTCGACTATATTGTCCTTCCCTATCTCTACGTTGAATACGGTTCCCACGACCCGGATCAACCGGTTGCCGGCATGTACCGTAAGCGGCCGGCTTATATCTTCGGCAACACTGAAATGGGCTTCACCGCGGGAGAGATGAATATAACGTTCAGTGTCCGTGTAACCGACCTGAACCTGGCTGTTGGTGTTCAGGACCACCTGTGTGCCGTCAGGCAGGTTCACGGAGGAGTGTTCACCGATTGAAGTCTCATAGATATCATCGAACGCTCCCGGTGATGTCAGGGAGTGTTCGGCAGCAACCCGGGGGAACGCCGTCCCGGTGCGGTCTGGACGTTCCGGCAAACCCAGGATTGCCAGGGCGCCGATAACCAGTATGAAGATTGATGCCGCCAGGCCGTAACGCCAGGCAGGACGGCGCTGCCGGGACACGTCCGGGAACAGGTCAGATAACCTGGACAGGGAATCCATCTTGTCCCAGAGTTCCGCCATGTCGAACAAAATCACGCGGTTTTCCCTGGTGTCAACCAACCAGAGCTGGAGCGCCGTACGCTCGTCGGCAGTCAATCCCCGATCCAGCTTTGCCAGCCATTCGGCCGCATCGGTATGAACCTTGTCCTGATTGGGAAGTTCGTGAATCTTGTTCACGACCCACCTCCTCGATTAATGTTACGGAATTTTCGGGCTTCCGGTATGGATTGCCTGGTGGCGTGCTCCATAAAATAGCTGCACCGTTTTATGCCGACAGCTATATGCTTCTCCACGGTGCTTTCACTGATATTCATATATTCTGCGATTTCCTTCTGGGAAAACCCGTACACTTTCTTGAGTATGAAGGCCCGCCGGCACTGGGCCGGGAGGCAGCGTACCGCTTCGCAAAACAGCGCGAATTCCTGTTTTGCCACAACGGACCGATAGGTGTCGTCGTAATTTTCCCCGCAGTTGGCTGGGCTTGCCAGTTCTTCATCTTCTAAGGACAGGGTAAGCCTGTTGCCGGCGCTTTTTACATAATCCAGAGCAAGGTTTTTTGCCGTTTTGAGCAGGAAAGACCGGGGGTATCTTATGTTTTCCTTCTGTTCGACCTGGCAGACCCTGACGTATGCTTCCTGGACGATGTCTTCAATATCCCCGGGCGGAACAATGTGGGAAATGGCGCGGGCCAGAGCGTTCCTGAAGGACAGGTAAATCGCGCCCGCTTCCAACTGTCTGGTCATTCGCCCCGTTTATGAATATCTGCTTTGCCTGAATGATAGACGATTGGGGAGGGAGATTCCTCCATATCACACAAACGTCTGCGGTTTGCGCGCAAACAGCCGTTTGACCATGGGGATGAAGTGCTCCAGGGGCAGCGTCGGGTAGTCGGGGTCGAATGAGCACTGGTCCCAGTTGGCGCAGAAATCGACACAGTCCTGGTAGTACGGGTGGTCCTTGAAGCGGTCCCGGGTGTTTTTGTCCCGGTCGTAGTGCTCCATCCAGTAATAGCCCTGGAACAGGCCGTGGTACAGGACGACCCAGTGGTTCTTTTCGCTGACGTAGGGGCGCAGCAGGGCCGCGGCGAGTTGCGAGTGGTTGTGGGGACCGAGCACGTCGCCGATGTCGTGCAGCAGGGCGCATACCACGGTCTCTTCGTCGGCGCCATCCCGTTCCGCCCGCGTGGCAGTCTGTAGAGAGTGCTCCAGCCGGGTGACGTGATACGGGGAATCCCCATCCATGGACCGCATCCAGCCGATGACCCGCTCTGCCTGGTGTGAGCCGTTTTCAACATCGTGGGCGAATACCAGGTCATAGTCCTCACGGGTGCCGTGAACCATGGCGGTGAAATTTACTTTACTCATCGTTTCTTCCTCCTGACTCTACGCTACCTCAATTTCTTTCTGTAATGTTGAATATCCATACCACGTAACATTCGGATACTTAGCCCGTCTCTGGGAAATCGACACCATTGTGTCAGAGGTTATGCAGACATTATCTCACAGCCAACACCATGACCGTCATCTCATAAATCTGACGTGCCAAGTGCCAAGCCAAGCGGTTATGATTACGAATTGAGTTGGCGCCGGTGAGCCTTACTTCTAACAGTCATGCATCGATTGCATGAGCGGCGTGTTTCCAACTCCCGGCGCCCTCCTCTACAGTCGCCCATCGTAACGTTCCCGCCGCAACGCATGATGGAGACGTATATGCTATACTCATTATTGTACGTTGCTGCTGGAAGTTGCAGTGCGGGAAGTTGCATGAGGCGTTCAAAGGGTGTACATTACCGCCGTAATTTATGGGACTGGCCCGGAGAGGCAACGCCTGTCCGGGCCGTGCAGAGCCGCCAGAAGAACTTGAGAACCGACGAACGGGAGCGATGATGATGAGCATGATGACCGTATTGAACCAAAGCCGGACCTTGGCTGCGCGGGCCGCGCCGGCCCGGGGACGCCTCGCCGGGGCACAGCAAGGCCCAGTCCGCACATTTTTTTCGCTGTCGGGCTTGACAAACAGCATTCGTCGTGCTGGTAGTATAATCGCAGGACGCAGGACGCAGGACGCAGGACGCCCCACCTGCGTCTTCATGGTTCCG
>CAYOEQ010000077.1:0-10342 GCA_964402775.1 uncultured Enterobacteriaceae bacterium | reverse complement strand
TCACCAGCCCGGTGCCCGAGATCCGGGTGCGCGAGATGGAATCCATGTTGCAGTTACAGAACGGCGAGATCGCGGTCATGGGCGGGTTGATGCAGGACGACAATCGCAGTAACGACAACGCCATTCCAGGCTTGTCCCGGGTCCCGCTGCTGGGGAATGCCTTCAAAATGGCCTTGCGCGAGTATGAGAAGACCGAGCTGGTCATATTTCTGCGCCCGCTGGTCGTCCGCAACCCCAGCCTGGACGGCGATTTCAGTTCCTACAGGCAGTTCTTTCCCGGAGAAGACAATGACTGAAAACAAACTTCACTTCTTGTCAGCAGCGCTCGCATGCTTTGTTGGGGTGTCTTTCACGATAGTTCATCCCGTTCCGGCCGAGCCGGTTTCCGGCCCGATCAAGGTCATACGCACGGAAATCGACGGCAGCCAGGAAAACCGGCTGAACGCGGCCTACCGGGCCTACCAGGCCGGCAATATCGGCGCTGCCAGGGCCGGATATGCGGAGGTGCTGCAGGCCTATCCGGACAACCGCGACGCCATGCTGGGCCTGGCGGCCTGCGGGTTCGTGGAAGGCGATGTGAAATCTGCCGTGAACATGTACCGGCGCATCCTGCGCGCGTTTCCGCAGGACGTCCTGTCGAGAACCGCGCTGATCGGCCTGCAGGAGGACCGGCAGGGAGAAGCGGTTATCAGGGAGTTTTTGTCAAGGCAACCGGATGAACCGTACCTGCACGTTGTCCTGGGCCGGCTCCAGGCTGCGCAGGCGCGCTGGCCGGAGGCGCGCCGGGCATTCTCCAACGCCTACCGGATTGATCCGGCCAACCCGGTTTACGCGCTTAACCTCGCCATCAGCCTGGACCGGATGGGACAGAGGAAGGAGGCGCTTGAGTACTATCGCACCACCCTCAAACTGGTGGAGCAGCGCGCCTCAAGCCTGGACATCCGGCCGGTCATAAGGCGCATCCTGGCGCTGAGACAGCAATGACCATGTCTGCCCCGCGCCATACCCAACTCAATGCCATAACCGGGCAGGCCCTGTGCGAAATACTCGTCAACAAGGGGATCATCACCCCCGACCAGCTTGAAATTGCCCTGGTGGAGCAGAACAACAGCCGGGAACAGCCCGCCCGGATCCTGGTGCGCCTGGGATTCGTGACCGAGGCCATCATCCACGACGTGATCGGTGGCGCGTTCGGACAGCAGCGTGTCGATCTGCAAGCCATCGTAGCCGACAGTGAAGCCATCGCCATGATCCCTGAGGAAATGGCCAGGCGTCTGCGGGTCGTGCCCGTCAGCTATGACGCGCTGCGCAGGGTGCTTAAAGTGGCGCTGGCGGATACCTTCGATATTGTTGCCCTGGACCGGGTCAGCGCCCACCTGGGCGGCGCGGCGGAAGTCGTGCCGGTACTTGCCGCTGAGGCTGACATCGAAAATTCCATTGACCGTTTCTACGGTTATGAACTGTCCGTCGACGGTATCCTGAATGAAATAGAAACGGGCGAGCTCGACTACCGGAGCCTGGCGGCGCAGAGCAATGAATACAGCCAGCCGGTAGTCCGGCTGGTTAATGCCCTGCTGTCCGATGCGGTGAAACGCGGCGCCTCGGATATCCACTTTGAACCGGAGCAGGGATTCCTGCGCTTTCGTTATCGCATCGACGGCGTGCTGAGGCAGGTGCGCAGCCTGCATAAGAACTACTGGTCGGCGCTTGCCGTGCGGGTGAAGGTGATGGCGGGGCTTGACATAGCAGAATCCCGTTTGCCGCAGGACGGCCGCATTTCCCTGACCATGTCGGGACGGCAGGTGGATTTTCGTGTGTCCACGCTGCCTACACTGCACGGGGAGAATATAGTCCTGCGGGTACTGGACCGGCAAAAAGGCATCGTTGCCCTGGACCGACTGGGCCTGGGAGACGCTGACCTGGCTGCGCTGAAGCGCATGGTTGAGCGTCCGGAAGGCCTGATTCTGGTTACCGGCCCTACCGGCAGCGGCAAGACCACCACCCTGTACTCGATTCTCCAGTACCTGAACCGCGAATCCGTCAATATCATGACCCTGGAAGACCCTGTCGAATACCCCACTTCCATGATCAGGCAGACTTCGGCCAATGCCGCGGCCAGGCTCGGTTTCGCCGACGGCATCCGCTCTATATTGCGCCAGGACCCGGATATTATCCTGGTGGGAGAGATTCGCGACGAAGACACTGCGGCAATGGCCGTACGCGCCGCCATGACCGGCCACCAGGTGTTTGCCACCCTGCATTCCAATTCCGCGGTGGGCGCCATCCCGCGCCTGCTGGACATAGGCGTGAGACCCGAGATACTGGCCGGAAACATCATCGGCGCAATTGCGCAACGGCTGGTGCGCAAGCTGTGCAACGAATGCAAGGAACCGGTTGAAATGAAGCGTCCCCAGCCCGCCAACTGCATCAGGGACGCGGACGACCGGTTCATTGTCTACCGTCCGGGCGGGTGCCCGGCCTGCGCGGGCCAGGGCTACCGCGGCCGCATGGCATTGATGGAGATACTACCGTTTGACCCTGACATGGACGAGTTGATCGCGCGGCGCGGGACGTCCCGGGAACTGCATGGTATGGCCGTGGCGAAGGGATTCAGGCCGCTGGCCGAATCCGGTAAAAGCAGTGTCATCGAAGGAAAGACCAGCCTTGCCGAAGTCGCCCGCGTGGTGGACCTCGGCAACAGCCTTGGGCAGTATCCATGACCGCTTACCGTTACCGGGGGGTCGATGCCGAGGGCCGAATCAGAAAAGGCAAAACGAGCGCCGCCAACAGCGCCGACCTGGAGATACGGCTGCGCCGGATGGGGCTGGAACTGGTCAGCTACAGGACTGCCCGGCCGGACGGCATGCCGATAGTGGTGCATCGGGTAAAACGGCGCGACATGATCGTATTCTGTTTCCACCTGGAGCAGACCCTGCGCGCCGGTGTGCCTGTGGTCGAGAGTCTGCAGGACCTGCGCGCCAGCGCGGATAATCCCCGGTTACGGGAGGTCTGTGCCTCATTACTGGAAGCGATTGAGGGAGGCAGCACCTTGTCGGAAGCCATGTGCGGGTTTCCGGACGTTTTCAATGAAGTGTTCATAAACCTGGTCCGGGCCGGGGAACAGACCGGCGATCTCATCGGCATACTCGACAAACTGGGAGCCGACCTGAAATGGCAGGACGAACAGGCGTCCATGATCAGGAAACTGATCATGATCCCGGCCTTCAGCGGCGCAATTATCAGCGCCGTGATGGTTTTCCTGATGGTTTACCTGGTCCCGGAACTGCTGGCGTTTGTCAGGACCACCGGTTCAAATCTGCCGGCCCATACCAGGTTGTTAATCGCGGCATCCTCCGGATTTGCCGATTATTTGTACATCATCCTCTGTGCACCGCCGCTGATCGTCATTCTCGTCTTTGCCGGCGGCAGGACCAGTCCCGGGTTCAGGCTCGCCCTGGACAGGCTGAAATTGTCCCTGCCGGTTGTCGGCCCGGTGCTGGAAAAACTGATCCTGGCGCGCATCTCCGGCCTGTTTGCCATGATGTATGCATCAGGCATCACGGTGATAGACTGCATCAGCGCCGGCGAGCGTAGCGCCGGCAACCTCGCCATCGCGCAGGCGATGAACAGTGTCGGCAGGGCCGTGGCGGACGGCCGCAACCTTGGCGACAGCTTTGCTTCAAGCGGCCTGTTTCCACCCCTGGTCCTGCGCATGATCCGGGTGGGAGAAACGACCGGGGCGCTGGCGCTGTCCCTGGAAAATGTTGCCTGGTTCTACACACGCGACGCGAGGGAAGCGGTAGGCAGGCTGCAATCCCTGATAGAGCCGGTAATGACCCTGTTGCTGGGACTCGTCATCGGCTGGGTCGTGCTGTCCGTATTCGGACCGATTTATGATCTCATTACCGGACTTGGCATATAGGCTGCGCGCGCGCAGGGCGCTGTTAATCGGTGCCGGACATGTTGCCGTGTATCAATGGCAGGATAACGTTGCCATGCGCGGCGCGGTGTTTGAGGCGGGAGAGGAGGGGCGGCAAGGTTTCCGGCGCTATCTCGCCGAAACCCCCGGCATTCCGTTCTACCTGCTGGTGGACGCGGCCGATGAAGAGTACCGCCGGGATACCGTCCCGCACGTATCACGGCGGGACCGGCAGGCGCTGCTCAAACGCAAGGCCGCGCGCCTATTCAAGGATACCGGTTATCGTTTCTTCAGGGTAACGGGCCGTGAAACCACGGGACGAAGGGATGACCGCGTATTGCTGAGCGCGCTTGCCAATCCCGGCGTTGTCAGGCCATGGGCTGCCATACTGGATGAAACCAGGACGCCCCTGGCCGGTATCTGTTCACTGCCCCTGTTCTCGGGACAACTGCTGAAAGGCATAGCGGGCCGGGAAGACGGATGCCGGTTACTGGTCAGTATGCAGAGCGTCAGCGGGTTACGCCAGACCTGTTTTGACAACGGGGAATTCAGTTTCAGCCGCCTGGTGCAGACATCCCGCGCTGAACATGGATCGTATTCGGAGATTATCCGTGATGAAGTGGAAAAAGTCCTGCGTTACCTGGACGGCCGAAGACCGGATACCTCCGGAGAGACGTTACATGTCCATTTCCTGTTTTCCGCCGACCTGTTACAGGAACTGAGATCTGTTCTCAAACAGCAGGATTCGGTCAGGTACCACTTTTCCGACCTGCATGAAAACGTCTCGCACGAGCCCGTCTCCAACCCGTTCAGCGACGCATATTTCATGCATCAACTGTTAAGGCTCAGGCCCGGGAACGTTTACGCCGGCGTTGCGGAAAGGCGCTGGTTTTTCCTGGGCAGGGTGCGCGCAGGGGTTGCCGCAGCCGGATTTGCAATGTTGCTCGGCAGCGCGGGGTGGAGCGCGCTGAATGTTTATGGCGGCATAGTCCTGTACCTGGGGGGCAAGACCGCTGAGGAGGAGACACTCAGGTACGCCGCAGAGTATGAACTGGCCAGGAAACACCTCCCGGAAACACCTGTTGCTCCGTCCGACCTGAAGATGGCTGTCATGACTGCGGACAGTCTTGCGCAAAAAAAAACATCGCCAACCGCCATGGTTACCTTGCTCGGCCGCAGCCTGCACGGGTTTCCATCCATCCGGTTGAGCAGACTGTCCTGGATGGTAACCGACGATCCGGATACGGCTTATGCCGGAGACCCGGATCAAGCAGATTTACCGGTCGCCATGGATGTGTCAGGCCCCGCCCGTTCCCTTTACCAGGCAGCGCTGCTCAAGGGACGCATAGAACCTTTTAACGGAGATTACAGGGACGCCATGGATGTAATCAACCGGTTTGCGGAAGACCTGCGCGGCCGGGAGGCGGTATATGGCGTTGTTATCGTTGGACTGCCCCTGGATATCAGTTCCGGCGCGGACTTGCAGGGTAATACACAGTCCCTGCAAAACCGGGCGGAATTTACGCTGAGGGTTGTGTTGGAGAACGCTCGTGAAATTTGAGTATGTTGAGTGGCCGTATTTGCGTAGCGCCGTGGTTCTGTTTGCCGGCTCTGCTGCGCTGGGCGCCGTCCTGCTGGCCGGCAGCGCCGTCTTCGAAAGCCGGATGGAGCGGGATTACCTCCATCACAGTGATCGGTTGGCGGAAACCAGTCGCCGCTACCTGGCAGTGGATGAGGAAGAGAAGGTCATCCGGGATTATCTACCGCGTTTCGCGGAACTGGATAAAAACGGATTGTCGGGCGAAGAGCGCAGGTTGAGCTGGATTGAAACGCTGCAGGATGCGGGCGACGCGCTTCGGTTGCCATCCCTTGGTTATGAGATAAAAGCGCAGAAACCCTATCGCCCCGGCGTTGCGTCGCCACCCGGCAAGTACAGGGTGTTTGTCAGCGAAATGACCCTGAGCATGCAGTTGCTGCACGAAGGAGACCTGTTTGCATTGCTTGACCTGTTGGATGAACGTGCGCAAGGCGTCTATACCGTTTCAAGCTGCGAAATGACCCGCAATTTTGTGAAACTTACGGATAACCCGGTTGCCGGAAATATAACCGCCGACTGCCTGCTGGAGTGGTTCACCGTCAAACCGGCGGACGGCGGCGAGACGAATATATGAAACCTGTTCCTGAATCCCGGGGTCAGAGTAACATTGCCCCCGTACGATACGACAGCGACCGTCAGTTGTCAGTGCAAAGAGGGAAATGGCTGATAGCTGCCTTGATCATCGTATCGGAATGGTGTTTTTCCGCCGATGAGCAACAATTCGGAAGACTGTTCACCACCCCGGAACAGCGGCATCGGTTGCAGGAGTTGAGAGAAGAGCACAGACGGACGTCGGGCGGCCGGAGAGGAACCGGAACGGAAACCGGGGAAATGGCAGGCAGGTATCACGCCGAACATTCAAAGGCCGGAATGTCCCGCGGGCCGGATGAGGCGCCTGTCATCACCCTCAAGGGCCTGATTTACAGGAACGACGGTGCGCGCACGGCATGGATCAAGGAGCAGGACGGGACCGTGGTGCTGGATTCCCGGCAACTGCAAACAGGTGAGTTGCCGGATCGCGAGGCAGCCCTTCGCGTGCCGGTGAGCGGAAAATCAGTGAAACTCAAGCCGGGCCAGTCCTGGCACCCGGAATCCGGCGCGGTTACCGATTTGGAGGGAGTCGCCCCTTGAATCCCGCACTTCCCGGCCCGCGCTCAGCGCGAGGAGCGGCGCTGCTGGCCTTCATGCTGGCGCTGATCGCGGGCTCTTCCTGGCTGCTGCTGTCGGACCTGAACGGGCACACCCAGTTTTATCACCGGCGCGCCGGGAGCGGTCTCGCGTTGAATCAGGCAAAGCAGGCCTTGTTGTCCTATGCGATGAACTATCCGGACCTGCGCGTCAACCCGGAGAAAGGTCCGGGGTTTTTGCCCTGTCCGGACCGAAACAACGATGGCCGGCCGGAATCGAACTGCGCGGCGACTACCGGAACGACCCTGGGCCGTTTGCCGTTCGCCATTCTGGGGCTGGATGACCCGCGGGACAGTGATGGCGAACGGCTATGGTATGCCCTGTCGCCGGATTTCAGGAATACCCGGTCCAACCACGCGGTTATCAACAGTGAAACGCCGGGACAGCTCAGTGTCGATGGCGCGAGTGATGTAGTGGCGGTAGTCATGGCGCCGGGAGCGCCTGTTGCGGATCAGTACCGGCGTCCGAGCAATAATGCCGCCGATTACCTGGAAGGGGAGAACACCGGTGTTGCCGATGGCAGGTTTTCTACCGCCGCGGGCAATGATCAAGTCACCGTCATCACCCGCGCGGAGTTGATGGCGGTGGTGGAACGGCGCGTGCTCAATGAAGTTCGCGCAGTGCTGGCCCGTTACCGGGCCGATCATTCCGCTTACCCCCGCCCGGCTCCGTTTGCCGACCCCCATGCCGATAACCGGGTATTACGCGGTTCCCATACCGGCAACAACAATGCGGATACGCTCACCGACAGGCGCCGGGACTTCATCGATTGGGGAGTCGGCGCCAACGACCTGGTCAGGAACGTCACGGACGGTTCGATAGCCGTTGTAACAACCGTGAGGAGGAACACACTGGAACTTGACGGCCTTGCAGCCGGGGAGGAAAACGATTTTGACAGGGGGGACATCTATTTTATCGAGTTGCGGGGGCTTGCCGCTCACCTTACGGGTACGGCCGGCGCCGGCAGTTCCGGGCTGGTCCTGAAAGATACCGGGCGGGATTTCAGGGACACGGACGTTGTGCCCGGTGACGTGGTCGAAAACCTGGACGATGGTTCAAGCGGGACCGTCGCGGCCATTGAAAGGATGGTATTGACGCTGGGCGGGCTGAGCGGCGGTATGGAGAATGATATTGATTTTGGGGAGGACTACCGCCTGCGCAGTAATACGGGGACAGCCGGTCCGGGCAGCGCCAACCTCACCCTGGCAGACCCCACGGCCGATTTTATTGCCCGGGGAATAGCCGGCGGGGACCTGGTGGAAAACCTCAGCGACGGTTCAATCGGCCGCGTCGACGCTGTGGCAGGACCGGCCGTACTGACCGTGTCCGGCCTGAATTTCGGCAGTACTGGCAGCTTCAGTGAGAATGACGTCTACCGGCTGCCCCGTTACAACGCCGGCGCCACAGCAAGGAAGGGATTGCTGGCGGTTCATGAACCGGGCAAGCGGTTTCCTACCGGCTTCAGTGTGGAGTGGAGGGTCAACGCCATAGCCCCGCACGCGATCACGGGACTCACTCCGGAAACTCATCCCGGCTATGCCGCGGCGGTGACGCGATCGCTCATGTCATCAGCGGATGCAGGCGTTATCGGCGTCAACATGGAAAACGGGTATTGCGCCTGGCTTAACTCGCGGGTGGTGGATTGCACCGGCGCCGGCGAAACAGCGCCCCTCCTGGAAGGGCTCGCGGCTTCAGGGTCTTCCGCGACCGTATTGAATGACAACGCCCGTGATTTCATTTCAGCCGGGATAAAACCGGGAGACCTGGTTGATGAGCCACACATGGCGGTCGTTACCCATGTTGCATCATCCACGACATTGAACGTGGGGCAGGTGACGGCCACATCACGTTCCCCAGCCCGGGGCGAAAACTATGAGATGCGTCAGTCCACCCGGTTGTTGACCGGTACTGCCGGAGCACCCGGCACAGACCGGCTCAGGGATCCGGGCAGGGATTTCGGCCGGGACGGCGTACGCACCGGTGACGTCGTGGAGAACGTCACGGACGGTTCCTTCGGCCTGGTGACCGGAGTCAATGGTTCGACCGTCAGCGCCACGCTGTACGGCGGCGCAGACAACGTCTTCCGGGCGGGTGATGAATACAATGTGTACTCCGGCTACGTAAACCGGCGCCGTTACCTGTTCAACCTGCGTTACCAGGGTATTCGGGTAACCCGGTCGAGGGACGGCACGCGGCTGCGGGACGTATGCCTGGGTTACGGCGCCGATTGCGGGGGCGCCCCGACTGCTGCGCGTCTGCCGTATCGCGGCCCCGGCGCAGGCGGCATCCCCTTGGTGATCATCGAGGATATGGATGACACGAGCGCAGTAACCAGGACCGGTCTGACCATTCCGCCGGGGGGCGCGTCCGGCTCCATCCGCACGACCGGCATGGATTACTACCTGTCCGAGGGTCCCGGCGAACTGCCGGCCTGGTTCATAAAAAATAAATGGCACCACCTGGTTTACATCGCTTACGGCGCCGGTTTTGCTCCCGGCGGCAGCGGCCATTGCACGGCCGGAACGGATTGCCTGGTTGTTCAGGGCCGCACCGATGAGGCAGAAGCGCTGGTGGTATCCGCCGGGATGGCGCTGCCGGACCAGGATCGTTCCACCGGTTCAATCACCGATTATTTCGAAGGGGAAAATGCAAGCCTGGCCGGTAATGATGTCTTTGCCGCTGCTGCCGTTTCCGACACCTTCAACGACCAGGTCGTGGTCGTTGCGCCCTGAAACGTATCCGGGACGGGACATGTTAAAAAAATATGCCGGATTTTCACTGCTGGAGCTCGCCATTGCGCTGATGATCGTCGCGCTGCTGCTGGGAGGGATGCTCAATCCCCTCGGCGCCGCCCTGGAAACAAAACAGCGGGCCAGGGCGGGGATGCAACTGGAACGGATCAGGGAAGCCTTGACCGGATTCGCCATGATAAACGGTTATCTCCCCTGTCCGGCGACGACCACCGACCCGGACAGCGACAGGTATGGCCTTGAAGACGCAGCCTGCGACAGTGACCCGGCTGCAGAGGGATACCTGCCCTGGCGCACCCTGGGAGTACCGGAAACGGACCCGTGGGGGTTGCCGAGGAGCGCCGCTTCCGATCCGTTCAACGGTTATTGGCGTTACCGGGTTGATCGCAATTTCAGCAATTCGGGAGCCCTGGTAACCATAAAGACCGCGCAGGCAGAGAACCTGACCATCGTGGATGGCCGGGGTGTGTTGCTGACTGCGCCGACGGAAACACCGGTGGCGATCATCTATTCCACCGGCGCAAACCTGGCGCAGGATGGGGAAAATGCCCGCTTTGAAGGAGCGCCCTGCGGGAACCCCGGTGGTTATGACGCAGGAGGGGGCACGACATGCCCCGACGGTGAGCCCTTGTACCAGGGCGGTGACGTAACCGGAACCGGAGCAACCGCCGCCTTTGACGACATGTTGGTATGGCTGTCGCGTCCGCGCCTGTTCAACAGGATGGTCAGCGCCGGTCGCCTGCCCTGATCATGTTCACAATAGCTTATTTCACCCTGCTGGAAGCCCTGCGTTGCCGCCTGCTCCTGTTAATGCTCACGGTCGTGGCCGGCCTGTTCGGCCTGGCGCAGTTCCTGGGTGAATTAAGCATCACGGAGACCAGGCAGGCG
>CAYOEQ010000076.1:8570-10445 GCA_964402775.1 uncultured Enterobacteriaceae bacterium | reverse complement strand
TGCTATTCATCGAAGGTGCCAAATCAGTGTTCGAAGGAGGCATGGACCACAGAAAAGCAGTGATCGTCGGCGTATCGCTAATGCTTGGAGTCTCCGCCATTCCGATCCTCGGCGTAATTGATGAACTAAATCTCGGATTGATCGCAAACAGCACCGTAAACAGCATCACTTTGGGCGGAGGGTTCGCGCTCACGATATCGATAATCTCTGAAATCTTCGCACAGAAACGCGACTCCATCAGGACGCAACTTTCCTCGGAAGCCCTCAATCAAATCGACGAGTTCCTCGCAGGGTTCGCGAGTCGACAAGAGTGGCCCGAGGAAGCCGAAACTCGCTTGCGGGCAGTCGGAGAGGAGGTCGTGCTAAGTCTGATCAACGACAGCGAGGATGAATCGTCGCAAAATCCGAGGGATATGGTCGTCACTGCCAAATCAGTAGAGGGCTTTGCCGAACTAGAGGTTTTGACCGCCGCAGGAGACCTTAGCGATCACAACATCGAAGACCGCATCGCGTACCTCAACGACGAATCACCGATAGAAGCCGAGACGTCGTTTTCATCGCGTCTTTTGCAGCACTACGCATCGTCCGTCAATCATCGGAAATACATTGGCATCGACATCGTGACTGCACGAGTCGTTGCGACATCCGCCTAGCGATACCCCGGCCCCCGACCGCGTTCCCACGGGTGCGCCCGGGCGACTTCTTCGTACAACTCGACTCCCCAACCCGGCGTAGTCGGCACGTCCAACACCCCGCCGTCGTGGAAGGTCAACGGACCGCCCGTCAGATCATCTTTCCACGGCACGTCATCGATGTCGATCTCGCAGATTCTCACATTCGGCAGCGTGGCGCAGAGATTGATCCCTTGCATAGTAGCCAGGTGCGAGTAGTAGTTGTGCGGTGCCACATTAATCTCGTGCGACTCCGCCAGCATCCCCACATCCCGACCGCGAGCGAAACCCTGCCAAGGCACATCGATCATCGCGATGTCCATCGCGCGGGCTGCAAAGTAAGGACGGTAGTCTCGGATCGTGAAGAGGTTTTCGCCCGACGTTATCGGGCAACTCGTGCTGTCCTTGACCTCCTTCAACCCGTCCACCTCGTAAATGTCGATCTCCACCCACATCATGTCGAACTGCTCCAAAACGGCGCAAATCTGCTTTGCCGCTTGCGGTTTGACGTTGAAGTTAAGGTCCAGCGCAATCTCCACGTCCGGACCGACCGCCTCTTTGAACGTCCCGATGTATTTCTCAACGTGCCTCAGCAGCCCTGGCTTAATCGTCTGGTCAGGCGAATCCGTGCCGAAGCCATACCCGTACCCGTGCGTTTCGTCATCGAAGAAGATTATGTTGGTCTTCAACGCCTTGAAACCGCGCTCTTTCACCTCCTGACCAAGATCCGTAACCGCCTGAAACGAATCCATCGGAGGGACTCCGATCAACTCGTGATTCCTAGACCGAGAAGAGCCGCAATGCGACCAGTAGACCTGTTGCCGCTCGCGCGTCGGACCCCCGAAAAGGCTATGCACCGGCACACCCATCGCCTTCCCCTTGACATCCCACAGAGCCAGTTCCACACCCGCGATCGCCTTTGCCGCGATTCCACCCGGCGACTGCCGAGCCATGCGATACATGTCCCAGTACCGAGCCTCAACCGCCAGAGGATCCTGTCCGAGAAGGATCGGCTCGAAGTCCGCAACAGTCCCAGTAATCCCATACGGGTTACGCCCATCCGACATCTCGCCGTATCCCGTGATCCCCTCATCAGTCCTGACCGCGCAGAACTGCCACGGCCGCCAACCTGCATTAACCACGAAGGTCTCTATTTCTGTAATCTTCACGATTGTGCTCCTCGAATTGCCTACCGCGAAGATTA
>CAYOEQ010000076.1:0-8560 GCA_964402775.1 uncultured Enterobacteriaceae bacterium | reverse complement strand
CTACCGCGACCTCAACCCAATGCGGGTTGTTCGACGCCACAATTCAGCATATCTTCAACGCCCCCTATTCGTTGGTGATGTCTTCGGTCATGTCGTCGGCGATAATCGAATGTAAATGGGCTTAACCGACCCCACGAAACCGATTCCCCAGTCATCATGGTCGCCGAAAACCGCAACTCCAACGACATCGCGATATCCACCACGAACGGATACCAACCTGAACTGTTCGATAGCGGCGTCACTCTGAACCGCGAGACGAAGGCCCGGATCGCCGACAACGTCAACGAGATCCTGAAGGCCATCGGCGCCGACAACCTCGATCCTCAGGGCACCGAACGCACCCCTCTCCGCGTCGCCGAAATGTTCGACGAACTCCTCAGCGGCTACTCAATCGACCCCGAGCAGCTCCTCAACGGCGCACTCTTCGACGTCGAATACGACCAGATGGTGGTCGTCAAATCCATCGAGTATTACAGCCTCTGCGAGCACCACCTCCTACCGTTCTATGGCTACGCCCACGTCGGCTACGTGCCCGACCGAAAGGTGGTCGGGCTCTCCAAAATCCCTCGCATCGTAGACATGTTCGCCCGTCGCCTCCAGGTCCAAGAGCGGATGACCCAAGAGATCGCGAGCTTCCTAGACTCCCTGATCGACCCTAACGGCGTCGGCGTCGTAGTCGAAGGCACTCACATGTGCACCGTCATGCGAGGCGTCCGCAAGCAAGACCCCCGCATGGTAACCAGCGCCGTCATGGGTACGTTCCGA
Source organism: uncultured Enterobacteriaceae bacterium (assembly GCA_964402775.1). Classification (GTDB taxonomy): domain Bacteria; phylum Pseudomonadota; class Gammaproteobacteria; order Eutrophobiales; family Eutrophobiaceae; genus JAAXHV01. The sequence goes on along the minus strand of CAYOEQ010000076.1, from coordinate 7,795 downwards.
AAAAACGCCGCAACCCGCGACGAGTTCATGGAACACCTTCGCAACGCTTAGGATTTGGATAGCCGGGCCGAAGTTGGATCTAACGGTCGGCCAACATTGCGCTGACCTCGGCACTTAAAATCGGCAACTCGTTCTGTATGATGTGCCAAACCTCTTGGTTGTCGATATCGTCGTAACCGTGGACGAGTTGGTTGCGAAACGCTATGATCTCCGGAAAATCTGTGATCATCTCCGTCAGCGCAGGATCGAACTTCCGGAGCCGCATCAACGCCTCACCGATGATCGAAAATGAACGTTCCACCGCGTAGCGTTTTACCCAATCGTTTTCGTAATCCTCAAAGGATGCATCAGCGGTCAATTCGTTGATCCTGAGCATCGCTTGATTGATGTCATACAGATGTTTCTTCGCGTAAAGATGCATAGACTGGTGTCCGAGACTCTTCTACCGACTGACGGAAATAAGGGTTCCTGATTGCGCGGTCAACCACCAGATCGATCGGACGACCGAATAGAGATTCCAGTTTTTGCGAAAGGCGATATCGATTCTTAAAAGTGTGGCCATCGGGTACGTCCATGAATTCCACCAAGAAGTCCAAGTCGCTTTTCTGCGCGTCGAATTCCCCAGTGGCCGCGGAACCGAAAAGATCCAGACGCCTTACGTGATGGTCGCGGCACATCTGCTCAAGTTCAGTAGATTTTTCTGTGATCTCTGCGAGCATCGCAAACTCACAAGGCAAAGATAGCGGGCGGTCGATGCCTGCGATTTTACCAACCTCGTTGTTCGCATCGTAAACCAAATGCGCAAACGTGCCCAACCAGACCCGCGAGAACTGTGCACAACCAACGCAGATATGGCCGCCGAGTAACGCCTCAAGTTGAGCTTTGCCGAGCTGTCCGGCGCTTACGGACAATAACGGTCCCGTTGCCTCCTACTGCAACGGCGAAAAACTCATCGGCAGCATCAGCTTGTTCGCCTGCGTCAACGGCGCAACACCACCTGGAGGCGGCCACACGCCCTTCGCTTGGGTCTCCGCCCGAATTGCCGCCCGATGGTCATAGCTCTCATACGCCCACATGTGGATCCACGTATTGAGCGCACCCAGCTCCGAGTACCATGCCCCGACCAACGGCGAGTACTTCTGCCTCTCTTCGATGTGCTCGCCCCAAACCTCGATCACCCGAGGCATATCCGTCGGACCATACGTATACACCCGCATCTCGTAAACCGGCCCCAACTTCGCCTCGCCGCGGTTCACCATAAACGGAGCCGGCAGAAATATCTCCGACCGCATCTTTCTCACGAACTCGGCGTTGTCCGGCGGCCAAATCCCCTTTTCCGCAACCTCGGCGCGTACCTTCCGGCGCTGTTCAAGATCGTCATATGGCCAGACATGCACCACCTGATTCAACGGCCCCACCTCGCTGTACCAAAACCCGAAAAGCTGCGAATACTCCTGCCGTCCCTCCGCCAGCTTCGCCGCCGCCCGAGCCTCAAACTCCGGCACACTTCGCGGCTTAAGGTCATAAGTCCTGAACTCGTAGATCATGGTGGTCACCTCGGATGCATTTGTATTGACTGCACGAAGGCTAACATGGCGGTGAATTCGATCGACACATCTGCCGTATCGAACCCGATATACTCACACCCAACGCAAGCGGGACCAGAATCACCAGAAGCCATTTGATCCACTTGAGGTCGGTTTTAGCCTCAGTGAAATCGCTCGTCGACACGTGGTCTTGGAGGTGTGCTTCTAGATCTGATACTCTCTCAGTCTCTAATGTCAAAGCTTCCAAACTCAAAACGCGTTACGCTGACGATTGAAGGTTCCCTCGTAGGTAACCAAAGTAATCCAGACTACAAACAGCACTGCAGGACCATTAAACAATTTCGTCATCGCAATTAACCCTTAATTGCTTTAGATCCAAGAGGCAATATTGGCTGCCCGAAACCCACCTTCAACTTGCCTTGAAGTATGCACAAAGGTTGGCGTTGCCGCCCAGATGACGGCGAATCTTGACTAGCCAACCGCGGCCCATCTCCATCCCAACCCACCATGCAAACCCAAGCCAAAACAGCCCTGGTTACCGGTGCTTCCCGACGCATCGGACGCGCCTTGGCTCTTGCCCTTGCCGAAAACGGGTGCAACGTCGCAGTCCACTACTACTCAACCGAAACCGAAGCCATCGAAACTCGCGACATGGCACGAGATCTCGGCGTCAACAGCGAAGCAATCCAAGCCGATCTCGGCAACCCCGATGAATGCAACCGACTCTGGACCAAAGCCGTCGGTAAACTCGGCCAAGTCCCCAGCATCATCATCAACAACGCCTCCATCTTCCAACGACTGACCATTGATGAGGTGACAACAGTCGACTTCGACCGCGCAATGGCGGTAAACGTCCGCGCCCCCATGTTCCTCGCCCAGGCGATGGCCCGTGATCTGCCCGAAAACAGCAACGGCAAGATCATCAACATCAACGACCGCCGGACCATATACCGCACCCGCGTAACCTACTCCATCACAAACTCCGCATTGACCAGCCTCACCAAGACCCTCGCTGTCAGCCTCGCACCTCGCATCCAGACCAACGAAATCCGCCTCGGCGTCATTCTCCACCTCGACGCATCCGAGCGTTCTGAGACACAATCTCTCTCTGATCGCACGATCGGACCCGCAGGCCGAATGGGAACGCTCGACGAAGTCAGCCAAACCGTCATCAGTATCATCCGCAACGACTACATGAACGGTGCCTCCCTGAGCCTTGACGGCGGCCTAAGCGCCATCGTTTGAAGCCTTCGGCTGAACTCAGACAACGCCGGCCACAGCCGTGAATTGCCTGAAACCGAATTTCGGTATATGATTTCCGCACGCGCGCACGTCTCTATTGACTAAAACTCGACACCACCGTCTTCTCGATGCCCTATGCGCAAATCCATGGTCACCATAGACGGCCACATCGGCTCCGGCGGCTTCGATGTAGGCAGGAAAATCGCCCGGATGCTCGGGTGGAGACTCTTTGACCGTGTCCGGCTCCAAGCCATCGAGAACGGACAATCCTTCGACCTCGCAGACCAGGCCACAGAAGCCGAGTTCTCCGACCGCCTATGGTCGTGGGTCGAACGGGCCGCATCTTACTTCGCCGTCGGTGCTGCCGGTGACGACCCCCTTCTCCAAGGCGGCGCAGATCTCCACCTGCCCCTTACTTGGGACAGGCATGGTCCCACCTCCGCAGACGCCCTCAGCAACTCTCACGACTTCTCTCGGCTCGCCAAAGATGGCAACGCTGTCATCGTGCATCGCGCCGGCGCCGTTGAGTTAGCCCAAAACGAAGGCGTAGCCCGGGTGGGCATCTTCGCAGACTGGGATGATCGAGTCCGAAGAGTCATGGCGCGAGAGGGGTTGAACGATGTCTCTGCCGCTGAGCGCATCATCTTCGAACGCGAAAAATCCCAACGTGAATACTTCGACAAAGTCCACGATGCAGACCCCGAAGACCCCGAACTCTACGACTTCGTAGTAAACACATCCGACAAACACATAGATATAGCCACCATCGAGGTGTCTCGTTACGTCAAAGAGCAGCGAGACCGAATTGCCGTTTGAATCCCCTGCACAATTGACTCCGTTGAAACTTCGAGTGGGATAGTTCCCGCCTGAATCCGAATCGATAAAGCATGGCATCCCTCTCAACATCTCTGGCGAAGGACATTATGCGGAGCCCGGTGGTGACCGCCAATCGGGACCAGACCGTGTCCGAGGCCGCTGAGATCCTGATCGAAAACCAAATCGGTTCCGTCGTTGTCGTAAACGAAAACGGGGATTTCTGCGGATTGATGTCCGAGGAAATGATCATGCCCCGAGAGCACGCCTCCCCATTCATGCACGGCAGTGTCACTCGCATCATGGGTCTCAACGCCGATGAAGACCTACCACCAGCATTTCGCAAAGAACTGGTCGAGGTCGGCGGTAAAACGATCGCCGAAGTCATGAACTCTGCTCCGCCGACTGCAGCACCTGATGCCACAATCGACGAAGTAATCAACCTCATCGAGCACACTGGCGGTCACCACCTGCCAATAATCGAAAACGGCAAACCCGTCGGCATAATCGCCCGCCACGACCTCATGCGGCTTTTCGCAGCGTAACGATCGATCGGCGCTCGAACAGCGGATCAACTCGACTGAGGCAACAACCCTTGAGACATCATCTCTTCCGCCTGCCGCAGATCCTTGTGGCTATCCACCGATATCCAGTTCGCCGTCGATCTGATCGCCCTCATCCCACCTTCGGCAACGATCTGCGGAAAAGTCGAGTCCTCATGATCCCCAACATCCGGGAATAGTCCCTCAAGCTCCCGCTCAAGTACGTAAATCCCGCCATTGATCCAAAACGGCAACTCCGTCTTCTCCGCAAAACTCGTCACAACATCATCGTCCGACACCAGCACTACGCCAAACTGACTCACATAAGGTATCAGCGTAATCGCTGCCCTCGCCCCGTTCTCGCGCCTAGTCTCAACAAGCAGACTCAACGATTGATCCGTGAGCACATCCCCGTTCACCACGATCACATCCTGCTCATCCTCCGGCACAAGCTTCAAACCCTGTTTCACCGCGCCGCCTCGACCAAGCGGCGTCTCCTCAGGCGAGTAGTGAGCACGGAAACCAAACGCCGACCCATCCCTGAAATGCTCCTCGACCTGCTCAGCCCGATACCCCGTCAGAAACACGATGTCCGTCACCCCATTCGCACACAGCCAACTCGCCTGATGCTGCAGCAACGGCACCCCATTAACCGGCACCATCGGCTTGCAGATATTGTCAGTCAAAGGCTGCAACCGCTCCCCGCGACCGCCAGCAATCGTCAATGCCCACATGAGTAAATCCTTAATCCATCAACATCAGCTGTCGCCGTTCACAGGTACCGGCTTTCCTCTAGCGAGGCGGACATCGCCACGTTTGTAGACGGCCTTGTCCCGCAGCTTCGTGGCAGGCAAATGCAACCCGAACGTGTGCGTCCGTCCTCCGCCTTCCGGTCCCGCCCGGCTGCCTTCATACTTCCAATCCGATTGCTCCAAGTACGCTACGTCGACACGCCAGATGATGACCGGCCTCCCAGGTTCCAATGTCGACGTCGTGTCCACCATGTACCGCCATACTATGTACCAACCGGGATGGTCAAAGTGTGATTGTACGGGCCAAGGCCGCTTGCTCGCCTTGCTTTCTAAGAAATCTCGAGAAGTGGGGTTAGGGCCAGAACCTCTACGGATCAAATCAGGGAATCTCTGCTGCGCCGTATCTATGTTGCGGTGTTTTTCGTACTCGCTGAACGAATCAAGACCTTTCGTGCCGAATATCCCGACTATCGCACTGAACACATTCATCTGCTCAAAGTAGATGTCAACCAAATCAACCAATTCGTCTTGGACATAGTCGATCGTCCGCGATATCGATGAACTGCTGAGTCCCGCCGGAAGCGCAACGGAATCATCAAGCCAATCCGGCCTCGCCACAGAATCAATCTCCGTTGGGAACGAACTCGGCGAGCAACGGAATCGAGTTTCGTGCAAGTTCGAAATATTCGGCGTCAACCTCGACACCGATACTCTCGACTCCACAAGCCATCGCTGCAGCTATCGTCGAACCGCTGCCCATGAAAGGATCCACGATTACACCCTCATCCATCGGCAACGCGGCACGTACCAACTGCCGCATGAGTCGCTGAGGTTTCAGTGAAGGATGAGGAGCCATCTCCACTTCTCTCCTCCCAGCCGGCGGACAAACGATCAGATCTCTGAACGGAGCTTCGGCCGACAGCCGCTTCAATCCACCCGTACCCCACCGGCGCAGATTGTCTTGGACACGACCCTCGCACGGTTTTCGGAATAAGCCCCACGGCTCCCAACAAGACCGCGGCATAACGGTCACAGAATCGAACTCTTCATGGGCATTCTTGGGTCGGTCGCCCCCCCGCAACGTCTGCACCACGCGGATAATCTCTCCCCGTTTCTCAAATCCTGCTGCAATAAAAGCCATGTATACGTATTGAGAAATCAGCGGGTTCGTGGCTATGAAAACATGGGCCCCAGGAACCAACGGATCCATCAACAAATCGGCGAATTCTCTGAAAAACGCGCTAAGCGACCGTTTGTCCGAGTCTGTCAGAATCGTGAACCTGGGAACCGGTTTGCGATTCGCATTGTCAAATGAAGCTGGATGTCGCCAAACACCTCCTCGGCCGCCGCGCATCTTGCTGAGTTGACTCTCCGAGTATTCCAAAACACCGTACGGTGGGTCTGTAACTACGGCGTGTATCGAATTCGACTCGCGTGTCTTCAGCCAATCAAACGCGTCTTCGTTGACGATGGGTAGATCAAAATCCGACAGACTTTGAAGCCCAAGTCTCGGCTGTTTGGCAACGTTCGTTAGCAAGGTGTTGCCCCATGGATCAACAAAAACTCCAGGCACTGTCTCGAAACCAATCGAATACCCACCGAAGCTCTAGCAGGAGCCGTCGTCGCGTCGAGCGGTCTTGAACTTATGCGGGTTACCATTGGGTTCATGTTAATCGCGCGGAAGTGCTAAGTCAATGCGCTGCAACTATCTTCGGCAACGCAGTTCAAATTCTCGTTGCAACATTTGCGGGTGCGATCGATCCGTCAATCAATTTCGTTACCTTTCACAAGCACTGATCGAGAAGTAAAACTTCCCCAACCCCCTCAGTTCGAATTCAACCAATCCCAACAACCATCCATCTCCTCCTGCGTCATCGGCTCCTGCACCACTATCGACGGCGATGCCGGCTTGCCTTCCGTACCATCGCCCATCCACTTCGGCCATGCCGCAATTGCTCCCTCGAACTCCTCTTTCGTGATCACAAGATCCGAAGGACGCCATAGAACCTTGCACACGTCGAGCCACCCGACCAGCGTCTCGGGACTCTGATCCGTCCGCCAAGCGATGATCACCGCTCCTAGCGCGCACGTCTCACCGTGGATCCAGTATTTATCGTTCGCAATCTCGATCGCAAAACAGAACGAGTGGTCCGCGCCAGGCGCGCGTTCATCCCTAACCACAGCATCATCGCGGTCTTGAACCGCGTTCATGATGACCTCCACAGATCTCGGCGTCATCTCGCCATCCTCGTCCAATGAAGCCGGAAAGTCGGTGATGATCCGCTCAAACAGCTCCTCGGCTCGCCCCGTTACCTCAAAGTCCACCGGCTCGGTCTTACCCAACGCCGCCGAACGCCGCCACTCCGAAATCCCCGCGTACCCGCACAACACATCGCCCAGCCCAGCAGTGTTCAACCGCTCCGGCGCCTTCAACACGATGTCGTAATCCACCAGCACATACTCGCAGTTCACCACCACCAACTGCCCGATGATCTGCCGACCTACCCAATTCGCCACGAAGCCATGAATGATCGCACCCGTCGAAACAACAGTCGGAACCTGGATCAACGGAACATCCTTGCGGTGCGCCACCAGTTTCGCGTGGTCCAAAGCCCTGCCAGCTCCAAGCCCGACAACCAACTCAACATCATCTGGCAGCGAATCCGACACCTCGATCAAATGCTCCCTATCCAACCATTCGTTGAACCCGACACCCGCTGGCGGATGGTCCAACTCATCCTTCGCCGCCTCCCAAGCTGATGGCGTCGTTATCACCACGTAACGCCCCCATTTGGCCGAGTCCGCCTTCAACAGCCCATGCCCAAACCGAATATCGTAGTCCCGTGCTGGTCTCTGCTCTACCATCGCTATGCCTCTCTCCGATTACCGTCGCGCGCGG